>JAJZNS010000071.1 GCA_021811635.1 Thermoplasmata archaeon | reverse complement strand
TCAGATACAGGGTTCTGACCATGCCCCCATCACACTTGAGATCCGAATCTGATCTTTTGGCGGATTGCCAGAAGGCATATATTACGTAACGGGTATGCAGGCGCCAATAGAGAATGGCCGCTGAATCACTGTCAAACGAGCCTTCAGCGCATCGTGAATGCATAACAACGGGATGATATTTATTATCAGGCAACAGATGGCTGCGCCATATGGCCGATGTACAGGAATAGATCCAGTTGAGTGGTCCGGTCACATATCAATCGGGTGAATGGAAATGCAAATGATCGCAACCGAAAACCTGTCCAGGAAGTTCGATGGCATGACCGCTGTCGACGGTTTGTCATTCCATGTTGACCGCGGTGAGGTATTCGGCCTGCTTGGCCCGAATGGCGCCGGAAAGACAACAACAATTAGGATGATCTGCTGCCTGATCGGCAAGACCAGCGGCAAGGCAACGGTCGGCGGGTTCAGCATAGATGATCCCGCAGGAACTATGAGCATCAGGAAGCTAATAGGTCTGGTACCGGACAATGTTGGACTGTACGAGTTCTACAGCGCATACAAGAACCTGATGTATTTTGGCAGGCTATACGAGACCCCCGAAAGCAGGATCACCTCAAACATAGAGTCTTTAATGAAGAAGCTTGATCTCTGGGACAGGAAAGACGATCCCGTTTCGACCTACTCTAAGGGAATGAAGCAGAAGGTTGCAATTGCGAGGGCACTTGTCCACGACCCAGAAATACTGGTCATGGACGAACCCACTGCGAACCTGGATCCAGAAGCGGCCAGGACGATACGTGACACCATTCTGGATCTGAAGAAGGAGGGGAGAACGATCCTCCTGAATACACACAACCTCGACGAAGCCCAGCGCCTGTGCGATACAATCGGGATTCTCAAGACGAAGCTGCTTGCAGTGGGCAAACCGCAAAATCTCGAGAGATCGATCTTCGGGAGAAACACCGTAATCCAGCTGGAGTACGCCGGTGATGAGGTAGTGCAGGCTGTAAGGGGCACGAACCCCAGGAAGTATACCGTGGAAGGGAATTCAATCACGCTTGAACTGGATGATCCCGAAGAGGAAACTCCACGGATTGTATCCGCAATAGTAGCAGCAGGTGGAAAGATTAAGTCGGTGAACGAAACGACCGGTTCGTTAGAGGATGTTTACCTGAAACTTGTCAGGGGTGAATAGAATGAGATTCTGGAAATCATGGCTTATCGCAAGGAAGGAGTTTGATTTCATCAGGATAAAGAAATCGGCGCTGGGCATCTCATTCGGTCTCCCCATTGGCCTTGGAATTCTGCTTCCTCTTATAACCTACCTGGAAATCACTCGAAAGAAGGTGCCGATCGAAGCAGTCACTCCACTGATGGGTTCCTTTGCATTTTACTTCATTATTATAGCTGCCCTGATTCCCGTTTACACCTCGGTTTCGAGCATTGTGGTGGAAAAGATCGAGAGGAGCCTGGAGCCGCTCCTTGCAACACCCACAAGCGACCGCGAGATCCTTGTTGGAAAGTACATAGCAACGTTTGTGCTGACCATTGTGGGCACCTACATTGGTGCGGCGATATTTGTCACGCTCATGGATACCCTGACCCGTTCCAGCATCGGGTATTTCTACTTCCCGAACACGGCCTTCGATATCGCCCTTTTTGCCGCTGCCCCTGCTGCCAGCATATTCAGCACTGCCTTCGGAGTGCTTTCCTCTTCCCGTGTTACGACCATTCAGTCAGCCCAGAGCCTCAGCGTAGTCCCACTGATCCCCCTGATAATTATCTACCTCACGGGTGAACTTGACCTGATCAACCTGAACGATACGTCAATCCTTGCCTATGTTGCCATCGGTCTTGCCGTTGCGGCAGCAATTGTGTTCCAGGTGAGCACAGCAGTTTTTGACAGGGAAGAGATCCTGACAAGGTGGAAATGATATTCCCGTAACGGCGGTTTTCATCCCCCCCTCCGTATCCTGAATCCGGTTTTTGAAGCGCAGCAGTTTTATAAAAATCCGGGATGGAGTAACCGGGTCTTCGATGATTGACATAGGCAGCAAAAAACCAGTGGAAAGGGTTGCATCCGCCGGAGGTACAATCAGGCTCAGGAAGTCAACGATAGAGAGCATACGGAAATCTGAGGTAAAGAAGGGCGATGTCCTTACCGTTGCAAAGGTTGCAGGGCTTGGGGCCGTCAAGCAGACATGGTCGATCATACCCTACTGCCACCAGATCCCGGTTGAGGCCGCTGACATTTCCTTTGAGATCAGAGAGGACAGAATACTTGTGAGGTGTGAGGTAAGGGCGTTTTACAAGACAGGGGTGGAGATGGAAGCGCTTGCCGGAGCTTCTGTGGCACTCCTCACCGTATGGGACATGGTGAAGTACCTGGAAAAGGACGACAGCGGAAATTACCCTGAAACCGGGATATCAGAGATAAGGGTGCTGAGCAAGACCAAGATGGCAAAATGAGTAGCGATCACTTTACCGGAAAGAGAAGATTGAATTTCTCCATTATACTTGTGTCCACGACCAGGACGCTGAAAGATGACGAATCTGGAAATGATCTGGAAGCTATGTTAAAGCCCTTTGCAAATGAAATCAGGAGGGACAGCTCGCACGACGACCCGAATGAGATACTTGCCTCACTGGAAAGATCGATTTCTGAGTCTGACATCATCGTTTTTGTGGGTGGCACAGGTCCAAGCAGGTACGATCTCACCTCAGCTACAGTCAGGAGGATCGCCGACAAGGAAATTCGCGGTTTCGGGGAGCTTTTCAGAATGAGGTCAGGCACAGACTTCGCCTATCTCTCCGATGCATCAATGTTCGTCTGTTCGGGCAGGATTGTGTATACCATCCCGGGAAGCCCGAATGCTATGAAGACAGCATCGGACATAATCATCGGGCTGAGCGATCATGCATTCCATGAAGCCAACAAGGAGTGATAACCGTTCAGCCCGATTTATAAGTTAGCTTTCCGCAGACCGGGCACGCCGGGTTTCTTTCCGTAATCACCGTCTCGACCGTTCCATTTCTTGCGTCTGCAATCTTAATGTATCCCGCTTCGAGTTTACCGGTGAGGATCGAAACAGCCGCCGAGACTGCTATTGCTGCTGTCAGGACAACCGCAGGGGGAAAAATGCCAATCCTGGAACATGATCCCTCCTCTACCACTGGAATGTTCAGGCATTTCAGGCATGCCGTTTTACCCGGGAGTACAGGTATGATCTCTCCCCAGTACTGGATCGATGATGTCATCACGAATGGAATTCCAAGATCAAAGCATGCACTGTTTATGGCATACCTGGATGCAAAATTGTCCGTCCCGTCGTAAACCAGCGACGATCCCCTGATCAGGGATGCGGAATTCTTTTCGGTGAGATAATCGTTGACGGTATCAACCTCAACTGATCTGTTGATAGCTTTCAGCCTGCCGGCAGCAGATATCACCTTTGGCTTCCCCAGGTCATCCTCTCCGTAGAGAAACTGCCTGTGGAGGTTGTTTTCCCTGACACTGTCATTGTCTATCACCCTGATCCGGCCAATCCCCATCCTCGCGAAAAGTTCTGCAGCTATCGCACCATTGCCTCCAATCCCCACGACTGCAACCGTAGATCCGGACAGCCGCTTCTGGCCATCTATGGAGATGTCATTGATCGCAATCTGTCCGGAGTAACGGTTGATATCCACCATTGTAACTTCATTCTGCCATGCGGGACGCCGGCAACCTTATCCGCCGCTCACAGGAGGAAAAACCGCAACTGTGTCCCCCTCGTGCAGGTCCATTGAATCTTCTGCATATCTTTCATTGACAGCGATCAGCATGCCTCTTCTCTCAAACTCCGGATTGGCGCTCGAAATAATCTTCCTGAGGTCCAGCACCTTTCTGCCAGTGAAATCCATTTCCAGGGTATCCACTCCTGCTATATCCCTGAACATCGCGAAATACCTCACCCTAAGTTTCATCCTCTCTCCTCCAGTATGGTTCCCTCCTTCCTACGGCCGACCTGTAAGCGCCAGTAAGGGAACCGGTATCGTTGTCCCCTCTCAGAATGGGGAGAACATCGGTCTGGTTGTCATTTCGCATTAGGCATGTTTTCAACTTGCCTGTGGAAGTTACCCTGAGCCTGGTGCAGCTCATGCAGAAATCCGCGTTATGCATTGGCCTCACGAACTCGACGATCAGAGGTTTACCAAGGTGATCGACAGTATATCTGTATCTTCCATGGAGCATGTTTTTCTCCCTTCCCGTTGCCTTCACGGCTATCTCTCTCTCAAGCGGCAGGATGTCATAGTGATACTTCCTGAAGAATTCCGTCTTTTCACCGGTCTTCGTTGCTTCAAGCTCGATGATCTGTAATGTGACACCCTCTTTAGCGCACATCTCCATCATCTCCGGGATCTGATGCACGTTCACCCCGTTGAGGGCAACGAAATTGAGCTTGATAGGGTTCAGCCCTGCTTCCTTAGCAGCGGCAAGCCCTTCAATGACCCTGTCCATCGCATTCATCCCGGTTATCTGTGCGAACCCTGATGGATCGGTGGAGTGCAGCGATATGTTCACCCTGTCAAGTCCAGCCTTTTTAAGATCAAAAGCCAGTTTTGACAGCTGAACGCCGTTGGTGGTGAGAGACAGGTCTCCCCTCACATGCTTTCTCGTTCTGGATATTATTTCGATTATGTCTCTCCTGAGAAGCGGTTCCCCACCCGTAAACTTAACCCGGGTGACGCCATTAGCCGCTGCAATCTCGACAATTCGTTCTATCTCGGCGGGGGTCATCTCATTGCTGTTTATCCCTGTGCCCTCCATATGGCAAAATATACATGAGAAATTGCAGACCGCGTTCAACTGTATCCTGAGGCTGTTCACAGTGCGGCCATAGGCATCCATCGGGGGATCAAGTAAAGTGGGCTCTGCTGCATTGGAATAAACCATACTGCCGGCTAGTGCCATGACTCACCCCCCTCCGCAAAAATGTCCTTCTTCCATATGGGGACCTTCTTCTTGATCCGTTCCACAAATTCGGAGCATCCGTTAAATGCCTCAGATCTGTGAAGTGCGCTCACTGCCACAAAGAGAGAGGTTTCTCCGGGTGCTACAAAACCGATCCTGTGGATTGCAACCAGGTCAAGAAGTGAAAACCTGTGCACCACATATTCGCCTGCCTCCTGAAAGAGTTTCTTCGCCATGTCCATGTAGCAGTCATACTGCAGCCCCTTCAGGATCCTGCCCCCATCATTAGCCCTGACAATACCGCTGAAGGTGACTACTGCACCCCCAGTGTCAGCCTTCAGGCTGGCAAGAGCCCTTCCTGTGTCTATCGGTTCCTCTGCAACCTTCAGATTCATTCCGTCTTACCCAGTTTTGCCGATACAATGTTCTCAGGAGTGACCGGCGTTTTCCTTATCCTGATGCCTGCGCTTCTCTCGATTGCCCTTACCAGTGCTGTAGGCACCCCGATAGTGGGAGATTCTCCCAGACCCTTTGCGCCATGGGGAAACCTTGATGGGTTCTCCTCGTAAAACGCCTCGATGTCCGGAGCCTGGACTGAGTTCAAAACACCTGAATCTGAAAGAGTGGCTGCCATCAGCTGCCCATCACGGTCGTATTCAAGGTTCTCGCTCAGCACCTGGCCGGCTCCCTGTACAGCACCTCCCCTTATCTGTGAGATCACCACCTGAGGAGCAAGAGCCTTCCCTACATCGTAGTATGCCTTCATTGTCCTAATCTTCACGTTTCCCAGATCATCGGAGTCTGCAAGCGCGAGGTTAGCCCCGAATGAAATGAGCGATCCCTTTTCGTTTGCGTACTCATATTCATCGTAATCTCCGGCAAGCAGGTTCTTCCCGCTATACGATCCTGTCTTCTTCCTTACGCTCTCCATGATCTTCGCTGCAACTTTGAGGAGGGCATTGGCTCCAACTATCGCGGATCGGCTCCCCCAGGTCCCCACGCCTTCCCTGAGCATGTCAGTGTCCCCAAGCTCGAGTGTTACTATTGAGGGGTCTATGCCCAGTTTTTCAGAAAGAAGGCTCTTCACCCAGAGGTCATGCCTCTGGCCGTGGGTAACGCCTCCAAGCCATACGCTGATCCTGCCATTCTTCACACGAATTCTGCAGCTTTCACCATCCGCAACCGCAGGGATAAGGACGAACGCAGAGATGCCGGGCCTGTCGGTTCTGGCAAGCTGCCTGTACCCCATTTTCTCGAAGGCTCGTGATATAAATCCGGCTGAAGGTTCTATTTCCATCCCGGTTGGCGATTTGAACCTGTCCTTTGCAGAGTTCAGAAGCCTGAGATCAAGAGCATCAATTCCCGTTTCGTCGCAGAGCAGGTCAATCATCCTCTCCATAAGGAAGGAAGCTTCCGGGCGACCAGCACCCCTGTACGGACCCTGATCGACCTTGTTCGTCATCACGGATCGCGCATGGAAGTATGCCTCCTTAATTGCGTAAGGGCCGGTGACCTGGTATGCAATCCATCCAGATGACCAGGAAGCGCCCCCATAAGCTCCCGCATCAACAATGATATCGCCGGAAATCCCACGTATGAGCCCGGTCTTCATGGCGTAGATCTTCATTCTTCCCACCACGCCCCTGCCAGGTCTGGAAGCCATAAGATGCTCCCTTCGCGTTTCAATCCACTTTACTGGCCTTTTCAACTTCATCGCAAGCGTGGAAGCGACAATGTACTCCGGGTAAACTCCACCCTTCAGGCCGAATGCACCGCCTGTATCGGTCTGGACCACCCTGACAGACTCCTTCGGCAGGTTCATGGATTCACATATGCCATCCCTGACGCTGTGCGCAGACTGGGTGGGCGTCCACACCGTCAGCTTACTGCCATCGTAAGCTGCTACCACTCCCCTCGTCTCAATGGGATTGGTGGCCACCCTCCTGTTTTCGAGCCTGTCCTCCAGCACCAGATCTGCGTCAGTGATTGAAAAGGGTCTACCGACAAACCTGTCAGAGATGACGTTGCTTCTAACCCCCGGAATTACAGGATCGGAATTGATCGCTTCCTCCGGGTCGAGAATCGGGTTGAGCGGATCATAGTCCACTTCCACCCCTTCGAGATTATCCTCTGCCTCGTATCTGTTCTTTCCGGTGACGACCGCAATGGGTTCTCCAAGGTATGCCGCGTAAGTGCTTGCCAGAACTGGTGCCCTGAGGCTCATCTCCTCATCAGTGGCGCCCTCTCCCGCGGAAGCCATGAAATAAGGGAAATCTTTCGCGAGGTAGCCTCCATTTACGTGCAGTATCTTTGCACGCGAGTAATTGCTCCTCACGAAGGCAATGTGAACCATATCCGGGAACGAAATATCGTCGATGAAGCGCCCTTTTCCGTTTATTATATCAACTATGTCGCTCATTTCAATTCCTCTGTATCTCCGGCGCTGGAGCCACCCTTTCCTTCTCGATTCCCGGCTGAACGGATTTTATTGCATCGACAATGCCACCATAGCCTGTGCATCTGCAGATGTTGCCTGACAGTGACTCCCTTATTTCGAGTTCGTCGGGTTTCTGCTTTTTCCTCAGGAGGGAATAGCTGGAGATCAGCATGCCTGAGGTGCAGAAACCGCACTGCAGCCCGTGCTTGTCCAGGAACTGGTCTTTCAGCTTCTTCATCAGGGGATCCTCTGATAATCCCTCAAGCGTCTTCACATCCCTGCCACCTGCCTGGGCGGCCAGCACAGTGCAGGACTTTACCGGTCTCCCGTCAAGAAGAACCGTGCATGCTCCGCAGTTGCTGGTGTCACATCCGATATGCGTGGCCGTCTGATCAGCCAGTTCCCTGACAAGATCGACAAGCAGAGTTCTCGCCTCCACTTCTGTTTTAAACTGCTTTCCGTTAAGTTTCAGTTCCACCTTTACTTTTTTCATGCAATATTCACCCCCGATCGGCGCACTGCCGTTGTCAGCGCATTGTTTACCAGCAAAGAGGAAACATGTCTCCTGTAATCTGCGCTGGCAAAGAAATCAGATTCCGGGTTAATCTGAGTCCTCACCAGGGAAGCTGCCTTCTTTATTGTTTCAGAATTTGCCTTCTTTCCCTTAAGGTATGCGTCGACGCCTTCAAGGATCATGGGTGCTGGAAATACCGATCCAAGCACCGTTCTTGAGTCTTTGAAATTTCCGGAATCATCCAGTTCCACCACAGATGCCACGGACGCAAGAGAAAAATCACCGGCGCTCTTTCTCTGCTTTACGAAGGCTGAAGACACATTTCCGTCTTTCTGGTTAATCCTGATCGACGTCAGCGTATCGCTGTGATCCATTGATGTGGAAAAAGCACCTTTGAAGAATGCGGCAGATCTTTCCACTCTCTCCCCTTTGGGTCCCAGCACGGTGAACTCTGCATCCAATGCGACCATGACAGGCGGCAGGTCATTTCCCGGATCGGCATGTGCCAGGTTCCCGCCCACGGTTCCCATATTCCTCACAAGCGGGTCGGCTATGCTTGAGGCAGCGTCATGAAGGATAGGAAACGATTCTGCAGCAAGGGAGTTGCCCTCAAGTTCTCCCACCCTGTAAGTTGCCCCAATTTCGAGAGATTTCTTTTCCTGCCTGATTCCTCCAGATCCCTTGATTCCGGAGATGTCGATCAGCAGATCAACGTTCATGATTCTGGTCTTAAGAAGAGGTATCAGGCTCTGCCCCCCTGCAAGAATCTTTGAATTTTCCTCCTCTGACAGAATTCTGGCAGCCTCCCTGAAGGAGGACACCCTTACATAATCAAAATTACCGGGCGTCATTCCCATAAATAATGAAGTATCTCTTAGTATTAATCCGTTTTTTATTGTTGACAATATCAAAATTTAGTTGGATTTTCTTTTAAACTCTGCATAGAGGCTAAACCTGAACTCCCCCTAATTTAACCCATAGGTATCAGATCTTTGAACAGATCAACAATCTTCTCAACCTTTTTTGGAACTGCTGCAAAGTATTCTGCACCGCTCTTCTCAACAATCCTCTCCATCTT
>JAJZNS010000048.1 GCA_021811635.1 Thermoplasmata archaeon | reverse complement strand
CTTGTTCAGCTTTTCAAGTTCGGATGATACTTCCTTGTTGCCCTTCGCGCCTTCCAGCATTTTGGAAACCATTTCCTTAAAGGTCATGAAATGCCATGCACTAAGACCTTATAGGTTTTGAGCCTAAACACACCCATATGCAGCAGAACCGGAAATGGCTTATCACAGAAAAATCCAGCTGCAAGAATCGCCGTTAAGGGGTTATGGCCATTGAGGCCCCTGCTATATTAATGGCAGCATCCCTATTTTATGGCATCCAGAATGAACTCAGCAAAATCGGCGTCCGGGCGTGCACCCACAAACGATGCATCGTCGTTGATGACAATGTGCGGCACAGAGGATACGCCCGCTTCAGAAGCCTCCTTGGGAAATTCTGTCGCTTCGATCATCTCCCCAGTTATGTTGCTGTTGAGCATCGCGAACCTGTGGGCCGTGCTCACAGCCCGTGGGCAGTATGGGCATGTTGGGGTGACGTATACCTTGATGTCAACAGGCTTGTCTATCGACATAATCTTTTCCCTGACGGAGTCCGGTACCTGTACGTTTCCGCTTGAAACCGTCTTGATATCCTCGAAAAGAGAGGAAAACTCATAGCCTGAAGGTATTCCGGAGTATCTCACCCTGCTCCCAAGTTTCTTCCCGTCAGACACGATTACGGTCGGAAACTTAGTGGGCATATCCCCCTCTTCTTCTGCATGGGCTTCTCCCTTTTTTATGACCTTAAGGCCGATCCTGGAATCCAGGCTGCTCAGCTCGCTGACAATCTCAACCGTGGGTGCGCAGTACTGGCAGTTTTCATCATCATCAACATATACCTTGAGTTCCACCGGGTCTTTGAGATGCTCCCCAAATTCCTTCAGGATAATCTTCCTGTTCTCTTCGCTGATCAGTCCCATATACTGAACATTGCCGGACCTTTCTTATAGTTAACGGTAAAGTTGCGCATAATTCCCCAGATTACCTGAGTTTCACTATGCACGGCGGCAATAAATGATTTCCAAATCTGCACCATGATCCCTGCGACATTTCCGCAGGGCAAATGAATTATATCTACTATAAATTGCCACCAATGGGGGAAACCCTCCTTCCAACACTGGAGGACATTGAAAAAGCCGCACAGTTCCTCAGAGGCAAGATAAACAGGACGCCCCTGGATTATTCTGCCACGCTGAGCGAGCAGTTTGGCTGCAACGTATACCTGAAACTGGAGAACCTGCAGAAGACCGGTTCCTTCAAGGCACGCGGTGCGCTTTTCAAGATGAACTCCCTTTCTCCCGAGGAAAGAAAGAGAGGAGTTATCGCGGTAAGCGCAGGAAACCATGCGCAGGGCGTCGCCTATGCCGGAACCCTCATGAATATCGGTACGAAGATCGTCATGCCACAGAATACCACCCCTGCGAAGATCAATGCTGTGATAAGGTACGGGGCAGAGGTCATACTGAAGGGGAAGGATTACAGCGAGGCGAGAGATCATGCCCTCAACCTTGTGAAGGAGGAAAACAGGGTATTCATAGAGGGATTCAACGACAGGTGGATCATCTCCGGTCAGGGAACTATCGGCCTGGAAATCCTGTCTGATCTTCCCGAAACAGATGTCGTGATAGTTCCCGTAGGCGGTGGCGGGCTCATTTCCGGCATAGCGCTTGCCATGAAGGAAAAGAAGAGGGCAATGAAGGTGATCGGCGTCCAGTCCGACATGATCGACTCAATGAAAGAATCCATCGCGAAGGGGAAGATCACAGCAAGCGTGCGCGGCGAAACCATTGCGGACGGGATAGCAATCAGGTTACCAGGCGATTTGACGTTTGAACTCACAAGGAAATACGTTGACGACGTAGTCACAGTATCTGACGAAAGCATGGCATACGCGCTTTTCCGTCTTCTGGAACGAAACAAGGTCCTGGTTGAACCATCGGGCGCCTCCACCCTCGCCGCCCTGATTGAAAACAAGGTCGAGGTGAAGGGCAAGAACGTTGTGCTCGTCCTGTCGGGAGGTAACGCAAATCTCCTGCTCCTGTCAAAGATCATTTACAAATCCATGGAGAGGGAGATCCAGCTTGTCAGGATAGAATTCAACATACCTGACAGGCCCGGAACTCTTTACAGAATAGCCCAGGCGATTTCCGAGGCAGGAGGCAACATCTACCATGCAGAAGTTGACAACCTGCACGAGGAAACGCCCGTCGGATTCCAGACCGTGGTATTCACCGTGAACGTCAGGGGGAGGGAACACGCAGAGAGGCTTTTCAGGAAAGTCTCCGAGACTGGTTTCTCGTTCAGCGTGAAAGGGTATGATTCCGAAAGACCGGAAGGGGGAAACTGATCAGGGCGCATTAATGTCCTTAAATAGCCACAAGATATAGTGGTTGCAAATCTTGTCAATTCAATGAAAGGCGGGTAATTCAGATGGAATTCGAGAAATTCAAGGTGATGCAATTTCCGAGGGATGTCATCGTAGGGCATTCCATTTTGCACAACATACCCTCTCTCGTGCCGCTTTATTCAAGGGGAAAGGGCGTACTTATCATTACCGGAAATATAACTTACGAGGTGACAGGCAGAGAGGTGGAGTCCATGCTGAAAGATGCCCGCATTGAAACGCAGGTGATCAAGACAGGCGACGCCACCTATGAAAACCTCGTAAAATGTGAGGAAGAGGCTAGAGCGATTAAGCCAGGGATAATGATAGGGGTGGGCGGAGGTTCGAAGATAGATCTGACAAAAAAAACCGCATTCGATCTCGACGTTCCATTCATAAGCGTTCCAACTTCACCAAGCCATGACGGGATAGCATCCCCGAGGGCTTCCATAAAGAAAGGATCAATTGTACTGTCTGAAAATGCGCGGATGCCGGTGGCCATCGTCGCGGACACATCCGTGCTGATCAAGGCACCATACCGGTACCTGGCCGCAGGCGCTGCAGACGTGATCTCCAATGTTACTGCGGTCCTTGACTGGAAACTGGCAAACAGGATAAAGGGGGAAGAGGTCAGCAGCAGTGCGGCTACGCTCGCTGAATACGCTGCGACCGAGCTGATGGAAAAGGCTCACATGATCCTTCCAGGAGTCGAGGAATCCGCATGGCTGGTCACAAAGCAGATCCTTGCTTCCGGCACAGCCATGGCGATCGCATCATCTTCAAGGCCTGCCAGCGGAAGCGAGCACCTGTTCTCGCATGCAATAGAGATGACCGGCAAGGGAACCGCCATTCATGGAGAACTATGCGCACTGGGCACGGTTGCGACAATGTTCCTCCATGGCGGGGACTGGAAGAAACTGGCCTCCGTCTTTAAACAGATTAACATTTCAATAAGGGCCGCGGACTACGGGCTGACAAGCGAGAACGTTATACATGCGCTTTCGACAGCTCACAGCATAAGGCCGGAACGCTACACAATCCTGGGGGAGTCGGATCTCAGCCACAGTGCATCTGAGAGGGCACTCGAAATAACTGGTATCATCTAAACTGAGGAATAATCATGCCAAAAGTTTCATTCATAGGGACGTCGATAGCAAGGGAAGGACTTGAGTTTGTTTTCGCGGGATCTCTGCAGGAGTGCTCCGGCTGCAAAGTCAAGAACGTTTGTTTCAGCCTTGAACCGGGAAGGAGATACAGGGTGACCAAGGTCAGGGAAAAAACCAATCCATGCGGGGTATTCCTGGGTGACAGGGCCGTAGCGGTAGAGGTCGAGGAGGTTGAAGAGCATTTGAACACCCGGTACGATCTTTCGGTGCAGGAAGGCTCAACAATAACCACAAGTTCCATGAAATGCGGGGAGCTTGCTTGCCCAAACCTTGAGACCTGCAACCTCCTCTTTATGAGGGAGGGCATAAAGGCCAAGATCGAGAAAGTTGAAGGTAAGCTGGAATGCCCTGCAGGATTTGACATGAGACGGCTTAAAGTAAGTTACAGGTAATTCCCGCGCGGCGAAATGAGCTTCAAGGTTGGACTTATAGGAAAACCGAACGTCGGGAAGAGTACGATATTCTCGGCGCTGACCAAGCACAATGCAGAGATAGGCAACTATCCATTCACAACCGTCAAACCTAACATGGGGACCGCTTTTATCAGGTTTCCATGTCCGCATAAGGACAAGGGGAGGGAATGCAACCCGGCTGACGGATACTGCCTGGACGGAACAAGATATATCCCGGTCCAGATAGTCGACGTTCCCGGCCTGATAGAGGGGGCTTCCGAGGGAAAGGGAATGGGGAACCAGTTCCTGGAGAGCGTCAGGGACTCAGATGCCATCATCCAGCTTTTTGACGCGTCCGGTAGAACGGACATGATGGGAAACCCCCTCCCGGTACCTGAACCGGGCATAGGGGAAGAGATAGACATGGTCAGGAACGAGTTGAGGAAGTGGTTGTCATCATTCATTTCCAGGGACTGGGAGAGATTTGCGAAGAAGGCCGACAGCAGCGGGGATCGGCCCGGAAAATCGCTGCAGACAAAACTGTCGCAACTCAGGCTGACGGAGCATGATACATCGGAAATACTTGCCTCCGGCGTCTTCCCTTCCCAGCTTTCCATATGGGGTGAATCCGATTTCAGTGATCTTGCTTCCCTCATCATAGAGAGGACGAAACCCGGCATTTACCTTGGGAACAAGATGGACCTTCTGGACGAAAGGCAGGCTGAGGGTATAATCTCGCTCAGGAACGATCTCTACCTGACCAGCGGGGAAACCGAGCTTATCCTGATGAAGGCGAGAGAGGCGGGCATGCTCAGGAACGAGGATCCTCCGTTCGACATCTCCGAAAAGGCCACGGATCAGCAGAGATCAGCGCTGCTTAAGCTGCAGGAAACGTCCTCGAGAAAATTCTATACCGGGGTGAGAAAAGCCCTTGAAATAACCGTATTCAGCAAGCTGAAGAGGATTGTGGTGTTCCCGGTCTACGATGAATCCACCTGGGAGGACAGGCAGGGCAGGCTTCTTCCTGACGCATTTCTGATGAGGGAGGGAGACACCGCTCTTGACCTGGCATTCCGCATTCATACTGATATAGGGGAAAACTTCATCAGGGCAATCGACGGAAAAACCAAAAGAACCCTGGGGAAGGACCACCCGCTTTCAAACGGCGATATCATAAAGATTGTCTCCAAATCGTGATCCGGTTCCACAACGGTTAATATCGGTCAGGCTGTAGAGGTACCATGCACCTGATATGTCCGGAATGCAGGACTGACGGGGTCACCGGCAGCTGGTCTTTCCTTACCGGGCAGTACAGATGTTCTAACTGCGGGTACGTTGGCAGCTTTGTCATAGAGATGGACGATGAAAATTATCAGAAATACAGGGAAGAACAGCAGGACACCAAGAGCGAAGATTAGAGCCCTATTCCCCCATCCACTGAAATTGTCGCTCCGGTGATGAACCCGCTGTCCCCGGAAAGCAGGAAACATACCACAGGGGCTATGTCTCCCGCCTCTCCCCACCGTTTAAGCGGAGTATTCTTGATCACATGGGACTTGAACTTCTCGTCGGTCCAGCCATCGGAGTTCATGTCTGTCCGGATGAACCCAGGTGCAACGCAGTTCACCCTTATCTTTGGGGCAAATTCCTTGGCTAGAGCCCTGGTAAGGTGGATCAGGCCGGACTTGGAAGCCTGGTAAGCGTATCCCCACGGATCACTCCTGATTCCGTAAACCGATGATATGTTCACTATCGAACCCCCCTCATTCACATTTGACCGCAGATCCCTTATTATCCTGAAGGGTGTTGTGAGGTTAACCGCAATCACCTCATCCCAGATCTCGTCGGTCGCATCCGCAAGGGTCTCCCCGCGGTAAATGCCTGCGTTGTTGACTATCCCGTCGACCCTGATGCCGGAAGAAAGGTACTTTGTGATGAATCTCCTGTAACTCTGGCGATCCGCGGCATCCATCTGGAAAACCTCGCATTTTCTGCCCAGGGAAACGATGGATTGCCTGGCGTTTTCAGCCTCCTCTTTCCCGCTGTTGTAAGTCAGGACGACATTGTATCCTCTTCTCGAGCACTCAAGAGCGATCTCTTTTCCTATTCCCCTGCTGCCTCCCGTTACCAGGACCCATCTATCAGTCACGCCGAACCATGCAAATCGCATTTAAAAGGGTGCGGTAATTATTTTGGGAAAGATCCGCGGATCGCAGATGTTTCCAGGCCAGGCTGTGTGTCCTGGGGAATCCAGCGCGAACGATGGAAAACCCCGGTGAAGTATATTGCGGGTGCACCGGACCCTGCTCCTTTTGCCACGATCGCAGGTGCCTTCTCTTGCCACCGGGTTTCGGTGGAGGGAGGTTCGCCCAAGGTATCACGAACAGTGCCCGGAGCAGAAGAACGGCCTGGCCTATGTCTCCTCGGGACAACGCCAGTGGCTGTTTGGCGTCGGCATGGAGGCTTAGGCAGGATGCATATAACCAATAAGGCAACTTTCACGTAAATTTGTAGAAAGAATAATATAATTTCACTTAGCTACTCTTTCATGGAAAACTATCGATATGAACTGACACTGGACAAGATTCTGCTCACCAGTGTCAGCAACAACCCGGAACAGGTTATATCATACAGGGGGGAGGGTAGCATCACCTTCTCAGAGTTCAGGGACAGGGTATACAGGTTCGCCAGGTCGCTGGTCGCAGCAGGGCTGAAGAAGGGCGAAAAGGTGGCTGTACTGGACTGGGACAGCCTCACGTACCTCATAGCTTATTATGCGGTACCCATGGCAGGCGGAGTACTCCATACTGTCAACATAAGATATTCTCCAGAACTCATTTTCTATACGATGAGGCATGCAGACGACAGGTTTGTCATCCTCCGGGACGAGTTCGTACCCATGATCAGCGACAAGACCGCGCTATTCGATTTTGTCACTAAATGGATAGTCACGAGCGATCATGAGAAGCCCTCAGCCATGCTGGAAGGGGCCATGGTCGCAGAGGAAATGATCAAGGCTGGTGCAGAAGCCGAACTGCCTGAGATGAAGGAGGATGATGTGGTGACGACATTTTACACGTCGGGAACCACCGGCCTGCCCAAGGGGGTAAAATTCACGAACAGGCAGGTTATGCTCCACACTCTGGTTCTTTCCAGCGTACTGGCTGACATGCCGTCCAACGTGAAGTCCAGCGACGTAATGATGCCTCTCGTTCCGATGTTTCACGTCCACTCATGGGGAGTTCCGTATCTTGCGCTGTTCCGTGGGATAAAGTACGTGCTTCCGGGCAGATACGATTTCAAGGAGATACCGAAGATAATGCTCAAGGAGAAGGTTTCCGTCACTCTGATGGTGCCGTCAATCCTGTACCTGCTGCTCTCGAACCCGGAAGGGGCGGCTGCGATGAAGAGCCTCGGCATAAGGATAACCATCGGCGGAGGGGCGATACCTGAGGGCCTTGCGAACAGGGCCAAGGCAGCGGGACTGAGACTGGTTTCAGGATACGGAATGTCCGAAACTGCACCCGTTCTATCATACGGAAACATCAACCATTCTGTGATGCCACTGGACGATGCCGCGAAGGAGCGGATGACAGCCTTTTCCTCGGTTCCTGTGCCGCTGGTGGAAATGAGGATAATAGGGGAGGACGGCAAGGAGGTCCCCAGAGATTCCAAGACTATAGGGGAGATAGTGGTGCGGGCACCATGGCTCACCAGCGAATACGTGAACGACGAAGAGGGAACAAAGAAACTCTGGAAGGGCGGCTGGATGCACACCGGAGACCTTGCTGTAATGAACCGGTACGGTTACATATCACTGGTTGACAGGGAAAAGGACGCAGTAAAATCTGGCGGCGAATTCATTCCCACCATCATACTCGAAGACGCCATCAGCACATTTCCTGGGGTTGCAGAAGTGGCAGTCATAGGGAAGAAGGACGAGAAGTGGGGGGAGAGGCCGATTGCATTCATATCCGGACTGAAGGAAATAGATCCGGAAAAGATGAAAACCCACCTGATGGAGTACGTCAATTCCGGGAGGATAGCCAAGTTTTGGATTCCTGACGAATTCCATTACATCGAGACCTTTGAAAAAACCAGTACGGGAAAAATCGATAAAAAGGCGCTGAGAGAAAAGATTTCTTCATAGGTCTTATGTGTTGCCAGATACAGTCATGACCCGCCGGGCTCTGGGACGGTATGTCCGCCCTTAAACGGGCAGCCATCCTGCCAGGCGCCTGAAAATACAGAGGAGGGTAAACGTCCGGCGATTTTCGCTGACGTATTCCTCACAGCTCTGTTATGCGCGATGGATCTTCCCAGTCAGCTGATACCAGGTTTCAGTCCGGGATACCTGATTTCATTGCCTTCTCATAATCCTCCGGAGTGATCTTGCCGGTTTTAAGGGCAAGTTCCTTGATGGATTTTCCAGTGTGGATGGATTCCTGGACAACCTTGGCAACCGTGTCATAGCCGAGATAGGGATTGAGCAACGCTGCAGACCCAAAACTGGTCTCGAGATGGCGTTTGCATATCTCGGCCTCTGCCTCAAGCCCGTCAACCAGCTTATCCCTGAACATCCTGATCCCGTTCGCAAGTATGTCCATGGATCTGCAAAGCTCCAGGTCTATCCCCGGCATCATGACGTTTAGCTCAAGCTGTCCTGCCTGGACTGACATGTTCACCGCCTGCTGGCTTCCAACTACCGAGTGGCATATCATGTTCATTGCCTCTGCTATGGAAGGATTTATCTTTCCAGGCATTATGGAAGATCCCTGCTGAACTGCGGGTATCCTGATCTCATGTATTCCGGCACCCGGACCGGAATAGAGAAGCCTTATGTCATTCGATATCTTATTGATGTCCAGCGCCAGATCCGTTACTGCATTCATCACTCTTGAAAAATCTGACTGGAATTGCATTATTCCAGGGAGATTGGGAGAAGGGATCCAGGAAATACCTGTCAGAGAGGAGAGGGTTTTCACGACCTCTGCCTGAAAACCCCTTGGCGTGTTTATACCGGTGCCTACCGCAGTTCCGCCGATGTTAAGCTCCCTGAGGTATTCAATGGACTCTTCGATCGCCCGCGTATCTCTCGACATTCCGTATGCATATGCACCCATCTCAATCCCGAGAGTAACCGGGGCGGCGTCCTGCAGGTGGGTCCTGCCAGGTTTCACCACAGACCTCATCTCCTCAGCCTTCTTCCTGAAGGACTCAGAAAGCTTCTTTGCCTCGGAGATCAGCTTCAGGGCCTTTTTCATTGCAGTAACCCGCATCATGGTTGGAAAGATGTCGTTGGTGCTCTGCGCCATGTTCACATGATCATTTGGATGTATGTACGAATAATCACCGATGGATTTGCCGGAAATTTCCAGCGCGACGTTTGCTATTACCTCGTTTGCATTCATGTTGAAAGAGGTTCCTGCTCCCGCCTGGAAAATGTCAATCCTGAAGTCGGAAAGATGGTAACCGCCAGCTATCCTGTCGCATGCGCCTGCAATTGCGTCAGCCTTTTCCTTCGGCAGTTTTCCAACTTTTGCGTTTGTAATGGCTGCAGCCTTCTTTATGGTCACCATTGAGGTTATGTGATCGGCGTCCGCAACCTGGCCGGATATCCTGAAGTTGTCCATAGCCCTGTACGTATTCACACCGTAGAAAACGCCTTCGGGAAGGGAGACTTCCCCCAGTACGTCACGTTCTTTTCGTGCCATTGTCAGGTATCTTTTTTGAGTATATACGCAACTCGCCGCATGAGTTGTTCCACAAATCTCAAAAATGTATTATAGAGACTAGGGATAGCAGCAGAACTGGTAGAGCGCAATGAGAAATGACGAGATTATTATTAGGGTTGCAGGGGCAGCCGGCGACGGGGTCCAGTCTGCCGGGCAGATTATTGCCAAGACGTTTTCCAGAAAGGGACTTAATGTGATGACGTACAATTATTACCAGGACATTGTCAGAGGGGGGCAAAGCTGGTACCAGGTCAGGGCATCCGGCGGAAAGGTCAGGTCGCAGGGAGACGGGCTTGACATCCTGATAGCGCTCAACAAGGACGGGGTGGAGCGCCACACCAACCCTGATATAAATGAGGGAGGGGCCTCGCCACTGTCCGGGATTGCGATTTTCGACAATTCCATTTCGGGTTACACTGAGAGGAAGGTCACCTATGTGCCCATGCCTCTCTCGGACCTGGCGTCAAAGCACAGCTCCTTTGCCCTTATGAAGAACACGGTTGCCATAGGTGCTGCAATGGCCGCCACGGGGGTGGATTTCGACACCCTTTCGTCAGTTATCCTGGATGTGTTCGGGAAGAAGGGGAAAGTTTCCGAACAGAACGTGAGCGCCGCGAAAGAAGGTTACGATTACTACCTTTCTAACCATAAACCAATCGGCAAGAAACTCTCCTTCGGCAACAGGAGGAAGTACCTCATAGGAGGAGGAGAAGCAATTGGGCTTGGGGCAGTACGCGGGGGTCTCAAGATGTATATAGGGTATCCAATGACGCCCGCTTCTTCCGCACTTCATTATCTGGCAGCCCATGCCAGGGACTTCGGGGTCTTTGTCAAGATACCGGAAGACGAGATATCGGCCATAAACATGACAATAGGTGCAAACTACGCTGGCGCAAGGGCAATGACGGGATCATCCGGAGGAGGCTTCTCCCTGATGGTGGAGGCGCTCGGTCTTGCAGGAATGATGGAAATACCGATCGTGATATACGAATCCCAGAGGCCTGGGCCGTCAACGGGCCTGCCAACGAAGACCGAGCAGGGGGATCTGAATCTTGTGCTGGGTGCTTCCCAGGGGGACTTCCCAAGGATAGTGCTGAGCCCCAGGGACGCGAGGGACTGCATCGATCTCACCTCAGAGGCAATGAATCTTGCACAGGAATACCAGACGCCCGTCATAGTCATGTCAGATCTCTACCTCTCGGAACACAACGAAACTGTAGACGACATAGATCCGGAATTCAGGGTGGACGACGGTAACAGGCCAGTTGACGGAGAGAAGGATTACAAAAGATACCTGATCACGGAGAGTGGGATCTCCCCAAGGGCGATTCCGGGCCAGAAGGGTCTGATGCACAATGAGGACTCCGATGAACACGACGAATATGGTGACGTTGTCAGCGATGCCGAGACCGATCCGACCAAGCGGGTTGCGATGATGGACAAGAGGATGAGGAAACTCGATACATTTATCAGTAAGATGCCCCCCACAGAGACATACATGCTCGCGGATGCAGAATATGCAGTCATACAGTGGGGCTCCACTGCAGGTGTGACCGAAGAGGCGATAGACATCCTTCGTGGCAAGGGCCATCGAATAGGCGCAATAGAGGTCAACAGGGTGTTTCCCGTCAACCCCGACATTGGTAAATTGTGCTCTGGTAAAAAGAAGATCATCGTGGTGGAAAACAACTACAGCGGGCAGTTCAACCGCCTGTTGAGGGCGGAACTAGGGCTGAAAACGGTGCTTGTAAGAAAGTACAACGGCGAGGCGTTTTACCCGTCTGAACTCGCGGCAATGATCGAGAGGGAAATGAGGTGATAATATGGTGACCGTCAATGATTACAGCGGAAAAATCAGGCCGGACTGGTGCCCAGCGTGCGGCAACTTCGCACAGCTTTCGGCTGTCAAGAATGTCCTGGCCGAACTGAAAATTGAACCGGAAAATGTTGTGGTTGTTTCAGGGATAGGCTGCTCCAGCAACCTGCCGGAATTCATAAAGGCTTACGGGTTCCATGGCCTGCATGGCAGGCTTCTGCCGGTTGCGTCCGCGGTGAAGTGGGCTAACAGGAAGCTCACCGTTATAGGCTACGGCGGGGACGGCGATGGATTTTTTGAGGGAACGCAGCACTTTTTCCACACTGCCAAGAGGAACGTCGATCTTACCTACATCGTCTCGGACAACCAGATTTTCGGGCTGACCACCGGCCAGGCTTCCCCGACGTCGGAAATAGGCTTCATATCCAAGACTACTCCCGACGGGAATATAGAGAAGCCGGTAAATCCAATGACGTTCGCGCTTTCCGCTGGGGCAACCTTTGTTGCAAGGTCATTTTCCGGTGACCCGAAACATCTGCAGGAAGTGGTTAAGAAGGGAATACAGCACAAGGGCTTCTCCTTCATCGACGTATTCAGTCCGTGCGTGACATTCAACAAGACCAACACATATGATTACTTCAGGAAAAGGGTCTACAAATACGAGGCAAAGGATCCATCGAACTTTGAGGAGGCATACAGGGCTGTCCAGGAATGGGGCGACAGGATCCCCATAGGGATTTTCTACCAGGTGAAAAGTAAGTCTTATGAGGACCTTGATCCTGTGACCGCAGAAGAGACCCCGCTTGCCGAAAGACCTTACAGGAAATTGAAGCCGGAGGACTTTGAGGAATTCCTCTGAAAGGTTTCAAGGCTGAATATTACCCCTCTGATCCCTGACTGGCAAAGACATTCAGCGGTCTTCAGTTCTGTGCGTGACGCACAAACCTTAGATCATGGGACGAACGATAAGTGATGTCACGGGAGGCCCAGTCAGCTACCCGTTGCCCGTCATACGCGGTGTGTTATGGATTGTATTTAAAACATCGCGCAAACAAATAAATACATGTATTCCAATGGACGGAACGGAGGTTACTATGGATAGTAACACGGAAAACACACCTAAAGGAACAGGCGGATCAGAGCCTATCGTTCCCCCAAGGAAAGCTTCCTCGGTAACGAAATGGCAGGTAATAACTGTCGTTTTGATACTTGCGGTTGCGGCACTTGCGGTCGCGTATGTTCTGAAATCGCCAAGTACAAGTACGAGTACGAGCACAAGTACACCAGGGACAGGGCCCCTACCTACAATTTCGGGCAATAGTTTAACTGCAACCGTGGGGCAAAGCTATGGGTTTAACGCAAGCGTGGTCAGCAATTTTGAATCTGCTACATTCTATTTCGGAGATGGACAGAGCACCACATACAATTCTTCGTCTGTGAATAGCGGCACTCTCCAAGTGACGCACACGTACGAAATGCCGGGCAGTTTCTACATCTACTTTACTGTAAAGTACAGTAACGGCAGTTCTGCTGACAATTCCGGTAGCTTGATTCCAGTCATTGCCGCTAAGACAACATCCACGACCGGTCAGGCAACTGCACTGTTGTCACTGAATGCGAGCGTTTCTAGCGCAGTAGCGGTGAGCGGAAACAACATATTTGCAAGCGGATCACACTTCTCATACTATATTGGTTACACGGACATCAACGGCAGCGGGTATTCAGTCATATCACAGACGGTACAAAGCCACGTAGTTTTGCAGAGCAACGAGTTTGACGGGGCAGTAAACATTGCATACCC
Source organism: Thermoplasmata archaeon (assembly GCA_021811635.1). Next base: position 23,805 of record JAJZNS010000048.1, on the reverse strand, counting down.
GTATTACAACGTGACGAGCGCAACACCAGGGTTGTATCAGGTATTGATCAACACGACAAGTGCTACCGGGAACTCCTCTGTAGGATATTCCAACCTCACCTCTACCATAACTGGGTTTGACGTTGCAGTCTTTACAAATGCCGGTCTAATATCAAAATCCTCAACAACACATGTCTTCACCAACGACGAAGTTGTTGCCGGTGGATACAAGACACTCGACGGGGCTATTGCCTATGATACCGTGAGCAACGAAATTCTGGGCAACGTGTATCAGTATCTGGTGCAGTACAACGGATCATCCAACAGCACATTCTTCCCCGAACTGGCAGCAAAACTCCCCTCAGTGGCCAATGGCGGAATCAGCAGCAACTACCAGAACTACACGTTCACCATTAGGGCTAACGCCTCGTGGCAGGACGGTACCCCGGTTACTGCATACGACGTCTACTACTCGTTTGTGAGGACTCTGCTGTTTGATGCAGGTTCCCCGGGAACAGGAGGATGGATCATAGCGCAGGTTATGCTGCCTGGAAACATTTACACCAGCAACACCTACACAAACATCACCAATAACCTTACCTTCGATAACGCCACGAACACGATAACCTTCCACTTCCAGGGCTCTGAGTCTCCGACCTACGTCTTCCAGTTGCTCTCGGCCAGCGGTGACTATATCATGAGTTCCAAGTGGCTGATCCAGCATGGTGCGGGAATAACTTTCACTCCTGCAGGTTTCATCGCTTACCAGAAGCAGGGCATTGAGCAGTACTATAACACATACGTAGAGTTCAACGCCTTCGCAAACGGCCCGTACGAGATAAGCTACAATGCACCCAACCAGGAAGTTATCTTCACTGCCAACCCGGCATTCCAGTCACCTGGACCATGGTACCCGAAACCCCAGGAGACCACAGTCAACATAAAGTACGTTGCAACGCCGGACACCGCGGTGCTCGATCTTGAGTCTGGACAGGCACAGACAGCAGCAGGTATCCCCACGACCGACTGGTCAACAGTGCAGGCAATGCAGTCGAAGAACATAATCAACATCTATCACCTGCCTACGCTTGACATATACTGGTTTAACCTGAATGCCAACATCAACACAAAGATGCTTGCAAGCCTCTATCCAGGATCTAACGTGCCTCAGAGCTTCTTCACATCACTCGCCGTCAGGAACGTGTTTGCATACACATTCGCCTACAATTACTACATCAACTATCTGGTCGGAAACGCGATCTACAACACGATATTCGCAGAGTCATATGCGGGAATGCTGCCGGCTGGTATGGCATACGCGCAGACAATCTCAGACCTCAACTCCACCACCACGGGCGTTCCGTACTTTGACCTCACGATGGCAAAGCACTACTGGAACCAGTTCCTTAACAGCTCTGCGAACAAGGTCATGGGCGTAACCGCGAGCGGAGATTACAACGGCAGCCTACTGAACATACCGATCCTGATATTCAACCCAGATCCGGTTGATCAGCTCGCTGTGCAGAACTGGGCCTACAACCTGTCAGAAGTCATATTCGGCACAACCTCGGACAACGGCAACTTCCCTGTGCATCCAATCAACTTCAACACTGAACTTGGATACATGCAGCAGGGTCTGAACCCGATGCCTGTTTACGAGCTTGGCTGGGCACCAGACTATCCTAACCCAACAGACTACCTTGGTCCGATGGCAGCGCCGACCAATACAAGCACGTACCCTGGACCGAACGACTTCAATCCGTACTGGTTCAACGGCAATGCAAGCAACCCAACACCAAATGCAACCGAGGCAGCGGTTATGAAACAGATGCTGACTGAGTATGCAAACGGCACAAACACTTCCAGGAGTCTTGCTCAGCAGGAATTTGCATTCCATCAGATGAACCAGAATCTGATCAACATGACCTTCTACGTGTACCTCTACCAGGCATATGGGTTCCAGCTTGTGAACTCGCATGTGCCGTCCACCGTTGTGTACAAGTACATGGAGAACGTTATGATATCGGCGATGGGATGGCTGTATAACTACTTCTACACAACGTAGAAGTTTTTTTATTTTTAATTAATTTTTTTTATTTTCTTTTTTTTCACTGTTTGCATTCAAGTTTCTTTCCGTCTAACCATAAAGACCTTTTGCACACATCCTAATGCTGCGGTCATTGCCGCATAACGTTTTTAATCGGGAGAAACGCGCCACCGGAAGGCTGACTGAGAATAGCCTCGCACCATGCTTTTTCCTATACTATTTAATTCCAGCCGGGTTTATAGGCAATTTCCTTTTGATATGAGGTGCCGCATGATTATTTAAAATACTTATCCGGGAGCAGGCCGAAAGCAAAAGCAGGATGATACGCGGGAAACCAAGCGAATGGATGAGCTGAACCGCGTGCAGTCACAGTAACATTAAATATGTAATTTTACATCCTATCAAGCCATGGAGCTAAAGTACTTCATCATAAGGAGGGGCCTCATTATTATCCCGACTCTCATGGGACTAACGGTTCTGGTTTTTATTCTGCTCTGGGCTTTTGGGCCATATCAGATAGCAGTTGCATTTAACCCGGATCTACACGGGAATCACGGTCTGACGACTCTTGCAAATTACCTTGACCAGCAGGGTTTCAGCGCAGCAGTTGTAAACGGGCAGTTGCAGTTTACCAACCCGATTGGAAGCTATTTTAGGTTCGTAGCGGACCTTTTCACGGGTAACTGGGGTCAGGTTACCTTTCCATCCCGCGTTTCCACCATGACCGCAATCGGAGTTTTCATCCCCAACACCATACAGCTTGCTCTGGGAGCAACAATACTTTCAGTAATAATCGCCATCCCGCTTGGGACATACATTGGAGCAAGGCCGAATACGCCTGCCGACGCAGTGGGAAGAATATTCTCTCTCAGCGGTTATGCGCTGCCCGCTTTCTGGCTTGGATATATACTGATAGCGCTGTTCGCCAATCACGGAATTGGCTTAGTGGCATCAGCGTTCCCGTATTCTGGATCTGGGGTAGCAGGAGCTACCGGCGTTCCCATAGGGGAGTTTGGCCTAAGCGACCCGACACACATCCTTCTCATAGATTCCCTGCTTGCCGGAAACCTGAGTCTTTTCGTCAGCGCTCTCGCCCATCTCGTGCTGCCAGTCGTCACAATCACATACGGTATCCTTGCCGGCATACTGAGATTTATCCGTGCCGGAATGGTCGACGCTGCCGGACAGGAATTTATTAAGACAGCCAGGGCAAAGGGAGTTCCAGAAAGGCAAGTGATAAAGAAACACATCAGAAAGAATGCCCTCCTGCCTACAGTGACTGTGCTGGGATTGCTGATATCCGGCCTACTGGGTGGTGTGGTGACAGTTGAAATTGTTTTCAACTATCTTGGCATCGGATATCTGGCGGTGAACTTTGCGTTGGGTGTTCAGGTATGGGGAATACTGGCGCTCACCTTTGTGTTTGGACTCATACTTATGATTACAAATCTGCTAGTGGACGTTGTTTATGCGTTCCTCGACCCGAGGATAAGGTACTGAAGGTGATCAAGTTTGGTTGAAGAAGTAGGAATTGAACAGACAGGCCTGCAGGCAGGCAAGAGGTATAGCCCCAGAGTCGAACAGTTCACGGCAACGTTGAAGAGTTTCCTGTTCTACAAGTCCGCAGTCGCAGGGCTTATAATTGTTCTGATATATATTGGAATAACCATGGTTGATATCTTTGATCCTGCCCTCTTCGGGATACCTGCTGCGACATACACTTACATAAACACCTATGCTCCGCAGTACGCGACCACCCAGCAGACCTACCCCTCACCATTCGCACCAGGGTTCAGTCACGGCTTCATATACTGGTTTGGAGGAACCATCTACAACTATCCCCTCCTCCCAGCAATGTTTGCCTCACTGAAATTCGATCTCGGTTATTCATTTCTCATAGTGGCCATAGGCGCGTCGGTAGGATCAATCGTCGGCGTGACTGCGGGATATCTGGGAAGATGGGTGGATGAATTGATGATGAGGATCACGGACATCTTCTTCAGCATACCTTTCCTGATCATAGTGATAGCGTTTACCGTGGCATTCACGGCACCGCTTGGCAGCTCATTAAATGCCATGCTTCTCGCATTGATAATAGTCTGGTGGCCCATTTATGCAAGGCTTACAAGGAGTCTGGCCCTCTCAACAAAGTCATTGAACTATGTTGAAGCTGCTACGGCTGCCGGATCATCGAAGATAAGGAACATCTTCTACCATGTTTTCCCGAATGTGCTTTCGCCAGTATTCGTGCAGATATCGCTGGATCTGGGATCGATCATATTGATATTTGCGACCCTTTCTTTCCTTGGCGTTGGGGGCTTTTTCCCCAATGGAACTTATACATTCCCGGAACTTGGCGGGCTGATAAGTAATGGAGAGGTTTTCATGCTCTCGTGGTCCACAAACAAGATACTGGGAACTGCGATAATATGGTGGCCCATCGTGATACCTGGCATATTCCTGCTTATCTTCACAGTCTCCATTAACCTCTTTGGAGACGGGCTTAGAGATGCGCTTGATCCAAAACTCAGGAAGTGAAAAACGTAATGGAACAGAGCATACAGATAGGAAAAGAAGAGAAACAACTGATCGTTGAGGACCTCAAGGTGAGGTTCTTTACCAGCAAAGGCATAGTGAAAGCAATCGACAACCTCTCTTTTTACATAGAGGAAGGAGAATCATACGGCCTCGTCGGGGAGAGCGGGAGCGGAAAGAGCGTGACAGCAACTGCCGCAATGGACCTCATACCTGACCCCCCAGGGCGCATAATAAGGGGAAAGATTTTCATAAACGGATACAACATTCTGAACGATCTTGAGAGGCTTGTCACCATCAAGGTGAGGAGCCCCGACGATGTCAGGATAAGGCGACGGAAGCGGCTGATCAAGAGACACAACTACATAATGTCAGGCATCAGGGGAGACAAGGTTTCAATGATCTTTCAGGAACCCTTCCTCTCCCTCAACCCGGTGATGACAATCGGGGAGCAGATCAAGGAAGCCATATTGCTCCACAGCAGGGTCGAAATTGCCAACTCCATCATCAAGAGGGAAACGCTCAATGAAGACGACATCGCAAAGATGGTTGACACTCTGATGGCACAGCCGGATAACCAGACCAGAAAAAAGCTAATAGCCAGGATGTGCAGCCAGTATGCTATCCCTGATCTTGCAAAGCCATTCACTGATCTGTATGAAAATTCCACTGACAGGGACTTCATAATGAAGGAAAGCCTTGCTCTGGTTTCGACAAAGAAGGCTGGACTCAACCTTGAAGAGCTGGAACAGGCAAGGAACTACTTCCTTTTAAAGGACAGGGAGCACGACCTATACCTGAAGCTGATTGAGGCTGAAAAGCAGGAAGACGAAGTGCAAATGGATGAGGCCAAGAAACAGATCTATCAGATAAGATCGCAGATCAGATCCGATTATCTTGTATTCGTCCTGAAAAGATTATTCCTGAAGAGGTTCATGGATAGGCCGTTTGAGGAATATGCAGATGGAAGGGTCCTTGAACTTTTGACTGAAGTGAATATCGCCGGACCGGAGAGGGTAATGGACGCCTATCCACACGAACTCAGCGGAGGTATGCTCCAGAGGTGCATGATTGCTATGGCATTCTCTTCGAATCCAAAGATCCTGATAGCGGATGAACCAACCACTGCACTTGACGTAACCACCCAGGCGCAGATACTGGATCTGATGAGGGAGGTGAACAAGACCTACAACACCTCCATACTATTCATAACGCACGATCTTGCGGTCATAGCAGAAATGTGCGATCGGGTCGGCGTTATCTACGGGGGCAACCTGGTGGAAGAGGCGCCCGTGAAGGAGATATTCTACAACGCAAAGCATCCATACACCACCGGTCTGATGAACGCCATACCCAAGGCTGAGAGACGGTACGAGAAATCTGCAAGACTGGAATCAATACCCGGGAGCGTTCCCAACCTCATCTCTCCCCCTTCCGGTTGCAGATTCCACCCGAGGTGCAAGTTCAAGATGGACATATGTTCCGAGAAGAAACCGAAACTGGTTGAGATAGAGAAGAATCACAAGGCAGCATGCTTCCTGTATTCGGATGAGGTTGAAGAGGAAGTTGAGGAGGATGTACCATGACTACTAAAATATCGGCTGACGAAAATGTTCTGATGTACGTCCATGGCCTGAAAAAATATTTTCCGATATACGGAGGCATGGGCGGGGTCAAGGGATACGTCAAGGCACTGGACGACGTCACATTCTACCTGAGGGAGGGAGAATCTCTCGGGATCGTGGGTGAAACAGGGTGTGGAAAGACAACTCTGGGCAGAACAATACTGAGGTTGATCCCTGCTACCGACGGTGATGTTTATTTCAACATCCCGAGGGAAGAAATGCTCCATATTATTGAACTCGAGGAGAAGGTTGACGAGAAACTGAACGCAGGCGCAGATGAGGAGACCGATGCTGAGCTCAAGAATCTCCTTGGGGAAATTTCCAAGTTCAGGAAGAAATATTCGCTCCTGAGGCTAAAGCAGAGGGATCTGAGAAGGATAAGACGATTCATGCAGCCGGTATTTCAGGATCCTTTCAGTTCGCTTGATCCACGCAAGATTGTGAGGCAGATCATAGGAGAGCCCATGGCTGTATTGCTCAAGCTCAGCAGTTTAGAGATCCTGAAACGAGAAAAAAAGATCATCGAGGAAATCGGTCTGTCAGAAGATCACTTATACAGATTTCCCCATGAATTCAGCGGCGGGCAGAGGCAGAGAATAGGTATTGCCAGGGCCATATCAATAGAGCCGAAACTGCTTGTGCTGGACGAACCCACCTCGGCGCTGGACGTCTCCGTTCAGGCCCAGATCCTGAACATACTCAGGGATCTGCAGAACAGAATGGGTCTCTCTTACCTGTTCATTTCACATCACCTGAACGTGATAAGGATGATGTCAGACAGGGTAGCAGTCATGTATCTTGGCAAGGTGGTGGAACTCACCACGACGGAAGAGCTCTTCAACGAGATGCTTCACCCGTACACCAAGGCATTGCTTTCGGCAATACCAATTCCAGACCCAGAAGTGAAGGTGCAGAGGACCATTCTGGAAGGGGAGATACCGAATCCGGCCGATCCTCCGCAGGGATGCCACTTTCACCCCAGATGTCCTGTCGCCATGCCAAACTGCGGCTGGTCTCCCAGGGATATGTCGGAATTCATAAAATCAATGCTTGATCCGGTACGGAATCCGGAGGCAGAGGCTATCACCGGCATTAAGGAAATCCAGACAGACGAGGAGAACAACTACCTTGACCTGGTCTTCGAGGAGGGTCACGTTACAGGTGACGACACAATGGAGTTAATCAAAGGACTGATAGAAAAGGAGACCTTCCTCGCTAAGGGCGCAGCATTCAAGGCCATAAAGTCAGTAGAAAGAGCGGAGGGCGAAAATGCCATCAGGTTCACCATGATCAAGCCCGATATACCAAGACTGAAAGAAGTCAAAAGAGGGCACTTTGTCTCATGCCTGATATACAACTACAACTATTACGACGCCCAGGCAGAGGCAAAGGAAGAGCATGGCGCCGAGATCTATACCAATAACTGAGAAACCGCTGATAAAGAGAGATCTGGACAAGATCTCCCTTAAGGAAATGCCCCGGGAACTCCGTTACAGATACCTGTTCGGGCCGTTCGCCCGCTGGACCTTCTGGATACTCATAATAATAATTGATTTTTTAGCCCTCCCGTCTCTATTCCTCTATTTTATTGCTGTTGTGCTGTACTATCTTCCATATTTCGCATCGGAGCCTGTTGTAATAGATTATTACTTCGCAGTGCTGTACATTTTTGCACTTATTCCCCTGATAATCCTGGAACTCAGGCTTTACTCATCCAAACTGAGCAGATCCAGGGAAGAGGATCTGATGGCAGAATTTTTCCTGGGTGACAAGAAAGAAACAAAATCGCCGGAAAAAGATGACCTTTGACCAGCGCGTTGATGCAAGACTCAAAGGCGTACAAACCCCTTTCACATGATCAGTCAAGCCATACAGACATCAGCACATCATCAACATAGGCATCATTTATCATGAATTGCCCTTTTCTCACGCCCTCGTAGGAAAAGCCGAGTTTCTTGTATAGGCCAATTGCATTCAGGTTAGAGGAAAAGACCTCAAGATTCACTTTCCTAATGCCCTCGGCTCTCGCCCAGGAAAGAGCCTCCGTGATCATTTTCCTACCAAGACCGGCCCCCCTGTATCCTTTTTTTATTGCTATTCCCAGTGTGGCAGTATGCCGGTTCTTCCGGTAAGCCCCCCTCTGTAGCGTCAACACACCGACAACCTCCCTGTTTGCATTCGCAACGAGAGTAAGATCAGATCTGGAACCGAGCCTTTCCCTCTCTGCCCTTTCAGTCATGAGGTAGTAGTCACCCAGAAGAAAGATCCCCTCATCCATGACTGATTGCATGCATCCTATCACGCCAGAAGCATCAGAGGGTTCGCCCCTCCTGATCAAAACCTGGGGAGTATCAGGCTTAAGGATCTTCTTTCTCAGCAACCCTCTTCCTCTCCACATGACCCGAAAGGAGTGTCTCGGACATGGTCTTGAGCGCATCCACCCTCTCGCTCATCTTTCTGATCCGGTCAATGAGGACCGATCTTCTGTCCAGGAACTCCGGAGAAACGATCGCTCCTGCCTTTGAAGGCTCGATTATCCCGTCTCTCTGCATGAGTCTGAGGGAATACCTGACCACATGATCCGGGAGACCGGTGGCCTCTGACAGCCTCGATATCCCTATCGGCTGGGAATTCAGAATCACCTGCAGGATGCGCAGGGTTCTCTCTATCTTCTCCAGCGACTTTCCCATTTCAAGCAGCATGGCATCAAAGGCATTTTTTCTGATCATCAAAGACCTCAAGGATAGATTTTCTTCCCTTCGTAAAGTATCTCAGCTTCATTCCCGGTGAGGCTTGCTATGGCCTCCTTTCTCCTGGCAATGTAACCAGAGAACTTTTCCGGGTTCCTGGAAACGTCGCGAATCCTCTCTGCATTTCTCAGAAGGGCCACCTGCAGCCTGATCTCAAACCTCAGGTCCTCAGGAAGGGAAGAGATCTCCATGCCTCCTTATCTATTTCAGATTAAAAAGATAACCTCAGCAAATGATAATAGAGCTTTCAGCAATTCACGAGCGTGGGAAATCCTCAACTTCGTAGGGAAACCGATTTCATTTACAGGATAGACAGGGACATCAGCGCCGGCATGAACGGCGATGCCCTAGTCTTCGGTTCCCGGGATCTTGTCGACCGGGCCGGGAAGGACGGATCCATAGCCCAGCTTATCAACGTTTCCAAGCTGCCAGGGATCGTGGGGCCGGCAATGGCTATGCCGGACATCCACAGCGGTTACGGCTTTCCCATTGGCGGCGTAGCTGCCTTTGCATACGACGACGGAATAATATCGCCTGGAGGCGTGGGATATGACATAAACTGTGGGGTATCCCTTGTCAGCGTACCTCTTACAATCGATGAATTCCTGAAATCAAGGAGGGAGGTAATTGACGCCCTCTTCAACAGCGTACCCTCGGGGGTGGGCACAAAAGGAAGGGTTCGCCTCACAGGCGGGCAGCTTTCCGCCATCCTGGAAGAAGGGATCGAATGGGCCACCGCAAACGGAATTGGTAATCCTGAGGACAGAGGACGCACGGATGAGAGCGGATCATTCAGGGGCGCTGATGCATCAAAGATTTCGGAAAGCGCAAGGGCAAGAGGAATCAGGCAGATAGGGACCCTTGGCGCAGGTAACCATTTCCTGGAAATCCAGGGGGTGGATCAGGTGTTTGATCTTCAGACAGCAGAGGCGTTCGGCTTGTCGAAAGGAACCGTAACGGTGATGGTTCACACTGGATCCAGGGGATTGGGGCATCAGGTTGCAACGGATTACATAGAAAAGCTCCTCGGTTCAGGCACTGAGGATCTTCCAGACAGGCAGCTTGTTTATGCCAGGTCTGGTGAAAGGGTCTTCGACGATTATATGGCTGCCATGCAGGGGGCTGCAAACTTTGCATTTGTAAACAGGGAAGTCATAATTGATCAGGTCAGGAAAGTATTTGCGCGATCATTCAACATCGATCCGATTGAAATGCGGCTTGTTTACAGCATTTCCCACAACCTGGCGAGGGTGGAGGAGCATTCAGTGGGCGGGAGCAGGAAGAAGCTGATTGTCCACAGGAAGGGGGCTACCAGGGCATTCCCGGCTGGAAGGCAGGAAAACGGGAAGGAATTTGTAGCAACCGGGCACCCGGTCCTGGTCCCGGGCAGCATGGGCACTAAGTCTTACGTACTTGTTGGCGAGCGGGAAAATCTCCCCCTTTCATTCGGGTCAACATGCCATGGCGCCGGAAGATCCATCTCACGGCACAGGGCACTGGAATCACTTAGCAGATCGAAAGTTGCCGCAGAGCTCGAGGGGCTGGGAGTAATGCTTAAAACCGCCTCCAGCAGGGCCATTCTTGAGGAAGCGCCGGAAAGCTACAAGGGGATAGAGGATGTCATAGAGTCGGTAATCGGTGCCGGCCTTTCCAGGCCTGTGGCATCACTGAGGCCCCTGGGTGTGGTAAAGGGATGACCATTCCGGTATTCACGGGCCATCTGTATTCTGAAGGCAGGTTTGTCCGCGCGACCATCCATGAAAAGAATGGAGAAATCCGCATCTCTGGGGGCTTGGAGGCGGAGGCAAAATTCAAGGGCACCCTCATGCCAGTGCTGGCAAACTGCCATACACATCTTGGAGACTCATTTATTCAGCAGGAGCCTCCGAACGATCTTGAGGAATCCGTCGGACCTGGCGGTTTCAAGCACCGGAACCTGGAAAAGGCGAACGGCCAGGAAATAGAGATAGGGCTCAAAAGAAGCCTGAATATTGCGAGAGAAAGTGGAACCGGCCTGCTGGCAGACTTCAGGGAAGGTGGAATTCGCGGGGCGAAGATGATCAGGGAAGCCAGCACGGGAACCGGGATTGTGGTGAAGATCCTGGGAAGACCGGCGACAGTGGAAGAAGGGAAGGAAATGATCCGCCTCACAGATGGCTTCGGGATGAGTTCCATTTCGGATCACGACTTCGGATTCCTCGAAGATCTGTCAGAAATAGCCAGAAAGCATGGGAAAACTTTTGCCATCCACTTCTCCGAGAGGAAGAGGGAGGATATCGACAGACTGATCTCCCTTAACCCCTCCCTGGTAGTGCACGGGATTTACTGCAGGAAGGATGACCTTGCAAGGCTCAAAGAACAAAAGATACCGATATGCATCACCCCGAGATCAAACAGATTCTATGGGCTGGAGGCTGACTACTCAACTTTTTTATCAGCCCATGGAAACGTTTGCCTTGGCACGGATAACGGGATGTCATTTCCGCCTGACCTGTTTTCGGAAATGGCATTCCTCTACCTTATACAACGTTCAAAATCAAGTATCTCGCCGGAAGAAATCATAAAAACTGCACTTAGGAACCCATGGGCTGAAAACGGAAACTGGGGCAAAACTGAACCAGGATCTGAGGCAATACTGTTCGAAAACGAAGTACTATCCTCATATGAAGTGGTCACGAAGGGGCAATCTCTGAAAAAAAGAATCGTGAAACTCCAGTGAAACAGCGGTTTTTCTGGCAATACACGGAATTTGTTTGGAAGGAAACTACCGTAATGCTCTTTCCCACCAGGCATCAAAAGAATGTTTATATCGGGATATTCCTTTCACCGCTACTGTGAGGAAGATTTCAGTGAACAAGAATCTTGCAATTTCAGTGCTCATCGTGATGGCACTACTGTTCAGCTCAATGGCGCTGACAGTCAATTCCCAGGCATTCAAACCCGGCACGGCCAATGTAAATTTGGTGCTATATTATGAAAACAGCACTCAGGGTCCGACCCCATTCTCATTCGCATCCTCTTCTACGGCGGTGACTTTTTCCACCATATCTGGGCAGACCGTCAGGGGACCGATTACAGGCTACTCCATTTCAACCACGCTCCCGTTTGGGGAATACAAGGTCACCATACCGGAACTGTATTCTTTCAATGCCCGTATTGGCAGTGACGTATTATCATCGGCATACACTGAATACCTCAACATCACAACTTCCAGTATTCCGACCCAGAACATCACCATTCCCGTGGAACTCACCGCAAACACCACAGTGAACCTGATCGGGATCGCTCCGGGAAACACTGCATCCGTTAGCTTCACCACAAATGCCGGCTACACCTTCATTTCAGGAAAAACAGCGAATTACACATCAAACAGTTTCCACGCTTTACTCCCGCTCGGGGTGTCATTTTTTGCCAACGTGATTTACGGAGGGGAATCTCATATTTACGCGGAAACGGTTCCGGCAAACAGCACGATCACTATTGATCTCTCGACTGATTACCTGTTCGGGGTTGTGAACGCACTTGACGGCTCCCAGATCAGCAGGGTAAACGTTGCAATACTCAATGAAACCTCACTCAGGTACTCTACACTCTCATTCACAGGAAACACGTTTTCGCTGTTCACGGATGTCAACAAATTATCAAATACCGCACTCATAATCAGTTCGCCGGGTTACGCGCCCAGCGAAGTAAATGTGCAGTCTGCAGGGGCAGTCACAGTGCCCTCGCTCGTTTCGGAGAATGCATCTGTGGCGACAACATACACAGTCAACTACTCCCTTGGCAGAGTAAGCGAATTCGTGAACTTTACATTCAACAACGGAACCGCCGTTCCGTTTCTGCCTAACAGCACCATCGGGTCAATATACTGGCAGATGAAGCTGGACAAAGTCAACCTCTATACCGTTTTTTCATCGTATCTAGAAACTTACACCAACAGCAGCTTCAAGATAAATGGAAATGCATATGAGATGAGATCAGGATCAATTGGCCTGAGCATTGTCAAGCCCACAGCACTGAACAAATGGACTCTCACGGCAGAGGTCAATGCAACTTACAACAACTCCGCGCTCTCCAATGTTTCCACAATAAACAACGTGTCAATATTCGCCACGGCAACCAACTTCACATCTGGGCAGGTAAACTATACCTACTCCTTTGCCTATGCAAACACCAGCTTGGCACTGGAATCGTCCAATTTCCCGACATCCACTTTCAAGTCGCCGATAGACATTTCCTCGCAGGCCTCGTCGCACTGGGTTAACATGAAGTTTACGGCCGTCAAGGGCCCAAAATTCATAGATCAGTATATCAAATTTTTCTGGAATGGCCTTAACAGCTCAAAATACGTGCTCAACACTTCGATGAACAACACCGCTTTCGTGGTTCCAACCGGAACTACAGTATACATGAACGTTTCCAACGCTTACTTCAACCCGGTCACTGGAACGAACGACTATCTGCTTACTGATTTCAGCTGGTTTGTGGATGGCAAATCTGTGAGCAACTTCACCAGCGGGAAAACCTACAACAACTCATTCTCCTTCGGCACAGCAGGAAAGAACTACTCTGTAGTGATAAATGCCACCAGCCCGTCGAACGGCACCAACCAGACGACCTTTTATGTTTATGCCTTCAGCGGCACGCTGACAGTGAACTACTCCGTGAACTACAGCGGTAAAATACATTTCAACGGGACTTACAACGGCACTTCGCCGATTGTGTCCGTTCCTCAGAACACACTTTCAATATTCTCGGTATACAACTCTTCTGCAGGAATTGGGAAGTATTTTGTCCCGCTGCTTTACAAGTGGAAATTCACAAACTTCACCACGCAGGCTGTGAATGCCACCTACACATTCTCAAAGCCGAACCTTGAAAACAACAGCTATCAGTACGCCAATGTCACAGTGATGACCGTCACGGGCCAGTCCAGGATCATGGAATTCTTTGTCCACGTCAACGATACCACCAAACCAATAGCATATGTGAATATGTACAACGCCACCGGGAAGGCCATCGGCAACCCGGTAGCCGGACAGATAGTGAACTTCACTGCACTGAGCAAGAACAATGTTATCAGCAAAAACAGCAGGGATCCGTATGACAGCAACTTCGGGCACCTGAAATTCAACTGGACGGTCAGGTACGGGAACAACGGCACCATAGCGCCAGCAAACCAGTCAGCCTCCATATACACTATTGTGAACGATTCCCAGAACGATCCATATGACAACGGAACCTGGATTACGGTAAAGTTCACCACCCTGAACGTTATGGAGATATCCCTGAACGTGACCAATAAATATACGAACCTCACAGGTTACGCAAACCTTACCCTTACCATATCCGTGGTAACCCCGAGAATTGCGGTGAACAGCGTGTACATACCCGGTACACTTACACAGAACGTGCAGACAACAATATATGTCAATGTCACCAACCAGGGGACTATTACTGCAAACGGCTTCTACCTCCTGATATGGGCGGGTGGAAAGGTTGTCGCTGACCAGAACTATACAAGGCAGTTGAAGGTCAATGCAAACGCCAACGTATCCCTTAACTGGACCCCAAGACAGACGGGCACATTCACAATAACCGTAACAGGTAGCAACACCTCGGAGGACAGTTCGGGAGCCGGATTCTTTGCCACTCTGGGCGAAGTGACGCAGAGCGTTACCGTCAACCCGCCAGGCTACGTGACACCTCTGATAATTGGGGGAATAATTCTGGTGATAGTAGTCGTAGGATACGTGTACTACAAGCTCTCGACGGGCGGATTCCGAAAGAAGGGCGCATCCTCCGACAAACTTTCGCTCCTGGAGCAGAAAAAACTGCAGGAAAAGAAGCAGAACAAGTAAACCCTGAAATATTTTTATTTTAATGACGGTAAACCCGTCAACCACATTTTTTTTTGGCGGCGGCCAAGTCGTTATACGTTTGCAACTTACAGCATAAGTGAACGGCAAGCCGGCTGGGAGAAACAGCAATCCCGATTGGCTTATGCACCCGGAGAGGTTTCCGAAAAGTGGCGTGTTCCGCTTTTTCCCTTTTTGATGGTATGAGGGCGATCGAATTCACCGGATGTGCCCGGAACAGCGCCAGATCAATAACTTGCGATCCCATTATGAAACGCAGGCGGAAAGGGAAGGAGGACCGGATATGCCAGAAACCGGAATGAAGAGGGTCATCACCCTTACCTATGCGATAACCATTTACATCTCATCTGTGCTCGGGGGCGGAATTCTTATTGCCCCGGGTCTCGCAGCCCGCGTAGCTGGACAGGGCTCCATAATTGCATGGATCCTTCTCTCCCTGCTCAGCTATCCCTTCGCCTATACATTCGCCAGGCTGGCTACGAGAAAACCCGAATCGGGAGGGATATATTCCTTCTCAAGAGAAGCTTTCGGCACTTATGTCAGCAATGCAGTGGGATGGCTGTTTCTGGCATGGTTCATGTTCGGGGCCCCAGCCAATGCAATCGCGGCCGGATATTACCTCTCCTTCTCCATTCGCATGACAGAACCTGAGGTTTACCTGGTTGCTGGATCGATAATATTCCTTGCCTGCCTGGTAAACTACCTTGGGATCAGATTCAGCTCCAGGGTACAGCTTCTCGTCATTGCATCCATAATAGTGGTAATAGTAACTGCAATCATAGCATCGTCCACGCACCTGAATTATGAAAACTACGTGCCAATAATACCGGGCGGGAACTTCTATTCCATCGGGGTTGCCTCTGCCCTGATAATCTGGGCGTTCTTTGGATACGAGAATGTTCCCAACCTTGCAGGTGAAGTCACCGATCCAGAAAACATATTCCGGAAGAGCATTCTTTTCAGCGTGATAATGGTGGGGATACTGTACACGTCCGTTGCGATCGTGACCATTGGAACCGCATCATACAAATCTGGAAGCGGCATCACCCCGTTTGCTGTCCTGATGTCCAGTTTCCTGGGTTCATATGGGGGGATCGCAACTTCCGTTATTGCGGTGGTTGCCATATTCAGCACCGCCAATGCGTATGTTGCAGGCATGAGCAGGGTCGTATACTCTGTTGCAAGGTCCCACGGGCTACCCCACTGGCTTTCACGCATCAATCCCCAGACCGGCGCACCCGGAAGATCAATAATATTGATGGTGTTTCTCGGGCTTGCAAATCTGACAGCATTCTACTTCCTCGGCATTGGCCTGGTCACTGCATTTCTGGCAGTAAGCGGCATTGGAGGGCTTGTCTACGTTGTAGGCTCAGCATCTGCAATCAAGCTGCTTAGGGAAAGAGGATGGAGGAAGACGCTTCCATGGATCTCGCTTCTGGCCTCTGTCATTATCCTGTCTTTCATCAGCTACCTGCTCCTCCTCAGTGCAGCTGTTGTGCTTGCCTCATTCCTGTACACATGGACGGTCAGAAGGGTGAGGACTTCGCAGGACACTGCTGCGTGAACCGCATTAACAACCAGATGATGGATCACATCCGCTCAAGCATCTTTATTCCAAGCAGACCGGCAGCATCGTTTACAATGGTGCGGTACATCTCCACGATTCTCCTTCTGGTCCCCCTCACCTCATCATCCTGCACGTTGACCTGGCAGGCAGAGTAGAAGTCGTTGAATGCCTTGGTGAGCGATAGCACATAGGCTGCTATCAGGTCAGGCCGCTTTGAAGCGAGAGAGCGTTCAAGCGATTCAGGGTAAAGGTACATGTTCCACAGCAGCGATTTCTCCTCCATGTCGAACTGCTTCTTCCTGAGATTGGAACTGGTTCCCTTGTCAAGTATGGACGTTGACCTTGCAAAGGAATACATCACGAAAGGCGCCGAATCGCCCTCTGTGCTCAGCGCCTCATCCCACCTGAATACTATGGCCTTCTGCGGATTGACCCTGATGACGTTGAAGCGGATTGACGATACCGCCACAGCCTCAGCTATGGATTCGCGGGTTTTGCTGTCATAGGGATTGTCCTTCTCGGATACTATTCTGGACGCTTCCCTCCTCCCCCTCTCAATGAGATCGTTCACCGTGATAATGTTGCCCTGCCTTGTGGAGAGCTTTGCGCCTTCCAGCGAAATGAAGGAATAGATCAGGAATTCAAACCGCCTGTCGACCTCCATTAGATCAGAAAGTACGTGGCCTATGGTGCGGGCGTAATCCTTGTGATCTTCGCCAAGAACGTCGACAATAACATCGAAATGATGTGCCTTGAACAGGTGGTATGCCAGGTCCCGTGCCAGATACAGCCTGGTACCATCCGATCTTACAAGATACTCCTTCTTTCCCCATGGCATCTGGACGTATCTCGCGCCTCCCTCCCCCTTCAATTTCGGCCTGAGGGACTCGAAGACCTCGATGAGTTCTTCGGATTGAAGAAATCCCGATTCCCAGACGTAATCTTCTATGCTAATGCCGAGCCTGCTCATTGTATCCCTGATGTCCTTCAGCACCACGGAACAGGCATTCTTTATTTCGGCAAGCAGGGCTCCATCCGGGGTTTCGTACCTCTTGAGAAGAGGAGAAATAACCGCATCCTCTCCTCCAAGTTCATCCATGTGCCTGTAAATCTCCTGATAACCATGCAGGAGATTTTCCACTGAGAGCGGAAGCCCTGCGCAGTACCTCTGGAAGCCTGCATACATCGCCATGACCTGCTTGCCGGAATCGTTGACGAAATACTGGGTGGAAACACGATACCCGTATCGGGAATATATCCTGGCCATGGAATCCCCTATTATCGAGTTCCTGATCCTTCCGACATGAATCGGGCCGGTAGGGTTTGCACTGGTATGTTCCACCACAACCCTTTCAGGGTCCTGGAAGACGTCTGGAAAGATCCCGGTGGATGATATCGCGCCATCAAGGACGGAGAACAGCGATTCCGCCCGGATGATGATGTTAACGTAATCGCCGGAATGATCGCAGCGTTCGACGAATTCAAGCCCCCTTATCCTTTCAACAAGTTCACTTATTGCCGCCTGATCCTTGAACCTGAACGTCTTCACGACGAAATCAGCAAAGCCCCTGGTGTCGATCTCTATATCCGATCTGTGAAGTAATATCCTTCCACTTGAGGTGCAATCTGCTATTTTCCTCCTGAAATCGTCATAAAGAAGCATTGGGAACACTTATTGGTGATCCCGATTTAACATTTGCTGGCACGCTTGCGGTGCGATACAGTGGAAGGCCACGCCTAACTCCCAGGAAGGTAGCATATTGAATGCGGCCTAAACATACATGCGATCAGGGTTCGGGACGTCGGGGTACTTCTGGATAATTGCCATACCAAAGGGCTGGGAATGCGTTTTCATGTCCTGCGGATGCAATCCAGAATTCAGGGATCGGCTGGTTACGCATTTGTTCCTAAACTCTCTCAATGCTGCAGCCGACATTCTCCAGCATCCCGGTGAATCCCGGGAAGCTCTTGGAAATCCTTTCGACATTCTGATTTATTACCCGGCTTCCTGAGGCAATTGACGCTACGATTCCTGCCATGATGGATCTGTGCTCCATGAAGTCCAGCACATCAGGGGCCCTGATCGCGTCAGGAGGAGTGATTGTAACAGAGTTGCTTGAATATTCTGCAGATGCGCCGAAAGAACGGGCAAGCTTGATCATGGACTCTATCCTGTCAGTTTCCTTATACCTTAACCGTGAAACGCCCGTAATCTCCGACTTTCCCCTGGAGAATAGGGACATAACGGCAAGGGGAAGTGCAAGATCTGGGCAGCCGTCCACTTCGAAAGTTCCTCCATTGAGATTGGATTCCCTGATGGTTATGTAGTCCGTGCCTGTGGTGATGCCTGCCCCGGCCTGCCTCAGGAAATCAAGCATTTTCCTGTCCGGCTGAAGCGAGTTTGGGTTGAGCCCTTTCAGGGTGATGCCATGTGCAGATTTTAGCGCAGCGAGCACCATGAAATACGCCGCAGATGAGAAATCCCCCTCAAGCGTTACGTTCACAGAGTCTGTGGGCTTGAATGACTCAACGGAAAAGGAGTTGTCTGTTCTTGACGCTATTTCAAAACCCAGTTTCCTCATGACATCCAAGGTGATTTGAACATATCCCGCAGAGGAAAGGCCGTTGGTAACGTTCACGTCAGAACCAAAATCGCCCATGGATGCCTTCATTACAATAAGGGAAGAAACGAACTGTGAACTTATTCTTCCGGTTATGGATAACGGGCCTGTAACTGCAGCAGAGGCATCCATCAGAAAACCTCTGGGAATGGATTCGAAGTGCACACCATTTGAGGCGAGAGCATTCAGAAGGTCTCCGTGATTTCTGTGGAGCAGGGAGTCAGAAAGCCTGAACTCAACAGTTTCCCTCTTTCCTGCGAGGCCTCCGGCAGCAAGGCGGAACAGCGTTGCCGATTCCCCCACAAAGAGTTTTCCCGGCGATCTGAACTTTCCGGAGACCATGCACCGGCCGCCGGAATTCCTGACGGACATTCCGCACTGTGAAGCGACTGAAATGGCCCTGAGCTCATCTTCAGAATATGAAATGTTTTCCAACGAGACCGGAATGGAGAAAAGTGCCGAAAGCAGGATCAGGCGCTGAGAGTAGCTCTTGGATCCAGGGATGGAAATTTCCCCATCGGGAGACGCGCAGCTGAATATGCCCCTCATTCTGACCTCTGGATCGGATCGTTGGAAGTTCTGGTCAGTATAATGCTGATCCCTTTCTCACTGGCCAGAGAAGCGGCGCACCTCCTCATTTCAATTGTGTTCTTGAAGAATGCAAAGATTGACGGGCCCTTTCCGGATTGAGACACTGCAAGCGGCGAGAACTTCCTGATCTGATCTATCAGGTCGTTTCTGATGCCGGTCTTTCTCCCTATAATCTGTCCATTCATCACCGCCACAGGCAGGAATGATCCTTTCTTCACCTTTTCGGCCATGGACTGAATGTCGGCCGCAGGAACGTCTGCAAAAGCATCTTTCAGGAGATAGGAACTCCGCGTCTCCAGGGGATCATACACAATCATGACCGGCATAAGCGGAACCTCTTTTCTCAGGTACAGTCTGTTTTCGTTGTTATCGGTTAGGGTGAGCCCTCCGTAGTAGGCAGCCGTCAGGTCATCGTAAGCTCCTGTGGCAGAAAGCTTGTGTTCCTTCGACGCAATTGCGGCAGCTGACAGCTTTTCCTCATCCGGAATGCTGACGCCATTTTCCATGCTGAGAAGTTCAAGAATGCCAATTGCCAGCGCACTGCTGCTCTTCAGTCCCTGTCCTCTGGGAATCCTGCTGTGTATGGAGATTTCAGGTACTTCCTTCAGCGAAAACCGATCGCAGTACCAGCCTGCTAGTTCATGTACGATTGGATCAGGTGTTTCGCCGCTCCTGGAACTCATGATCCTCATGGAAAGGTCGATCGATACAGCCGAACCGGTCCCGTTGGCGAATGCCGAAATTACGCTTATCCCTCCATTGACGGTTATGATGGACAACTTTTCATCCCCCTGATAGAAGTATCTCCCTGAGTTCTTCCATGTCTACCTTTTTTTTGAACCACAAATCGAAAGCGGTGCTGGCCTGCCCCAGAAACATGTCCGTGCCGCCAACAGTTCTTATTCCGCTGAGAGTCGCCGCCTTCATGAAGGGAGTGACTTTCGGATTGTACACTATGTCTATCACCACCGTTGGCCTGATCCTGCCAATCACCATTTCAAACTGCGATAAGAAGCTCTCCTGATGCTGGTAAGGAATGGTGCTTATCAAAACGTCATACCTTTCCCTGAGGCTTGCGTAATCTCTCAAACTCCTATCGTCTTTTCCAGCGTGCCTGCTGACAACGGCAACAGACCCTGGTGCATACCACCTGTGCAATGCATATGCAACGGAGGCGGATGCGCCTCCACTGCCAAGAATGGCAATACTCTTGCCGGAAACCTCGATCCCGTTGGACTCAATGAGATACCTGAAGCCGGCGGGATCCGAGTTGTAGCCCTCAAGCTTTCCCTTGCCGATTTTCACAAGGTTGACGGAACCCGTAACGCTGCTGGCCTCGTCATGAATAGCGCACTCCCGGTAAATCTCCCGCTTCAGCGGCGAGGTTACGTTGACTCCGCTGAAGGCATGTTTCACCGCGGGCATGATGTGGGAAAAGCGTGCCGTATCGCAGTCAAGCGGCAGGTACAGCCCATCCATGGAGTATTTCTTGAAGTATTCGTTGAAAAGATATGCACTGCTGGATCTGGAAAGAGGGGAACCAAGCACTCCGTAAAGGCTACTCAACTTCATCCTCCAGAGGATTATGGGAAAGGAACCCTTCAAGATCAGAAATTTTCATGTCAACGCTGCCGGCCACGCCAGGTTCGATAGGGAATGGGAGTGCAATCGTGTCCCGGGTGATCTTTTTGTCCTGCATCACGAAACCCTTGATCTCGCCCAGGACCGGTTCAAAAAGTCTTCTGGAGCTCGCAAAGAATGGCAGGTAAGGCCTGAGGAGCGACACTATGCGGGATGCATTTATTCCCCTGGCCTGCACCCAGAGGGACTCAAGCATCATTCCCCAGAATACGGCCTCTCCGTGGGAAATCCTGAATTCTGTTGCAGATTCAAGCGCATGACCAATCGTATGCCCAAAATTCAGCATCCTGCGTATACCTGCCAGGTCGCGGAAATCCCTGGATACGTAATCCATCTTCAGCCTGGTGCACGTGAGGACAGCCTGCTCGAGCGCGTCCATATTCCATCGCATCTCATCCGCCCCCTCGCCAAGAAGCGACCACCTGAATTCCTCCGGGTTCAGGATATAATACTTGAGGAGTTCGCCCAGACCGTTCAGGAAAAGCTTATCTGTCATACCCTCAAGGAAATAGCTGTCGGAAAAAACAAATCCCGGAAGGTAAAATGATCCGATCATATTCTTTGCATTGCGGAAATTGATGCCGTTCTTCCCGCCTATGGCGCTGTCAATCTGCGCCAGGAAAGTGGTCGGTATCGCGGCAAGGCCAATACCCCTTTTGAAGGTAGAGGCCGCAAATCCAACTACGTCTCCCAGGGTCCCGCCTCCGGCGTATGCTATTGAATCCCCTCTTTCGATGGTACTGCCTGCCAGCGAATCAAATATTGAGACAGCACCATCAAGGGATTTCACGGTCTCACCGTCCTTGACTCTCACGATTTCTGAGTCCTGGAACAAATCTGCGAGATATTTCTGGTACCTATCGGGCAACCCGCTGGATATAAAGACTATCCGGGAGGATTTAATGCCTGCATTTGCGGGATCATGAAGGATCCTGTAGCCTATTGAAATTGAGGTCTCCATGCCTTCGATCCTGTAGCTGCGTGTCTGCAATGGATATCCGGATTGCATTGCATGGACGGTTAAAAGTTAATACCATGTGCCATTTAAGGAGTAAAGATGCTTTCTATAGGCGGCTCTCCGTACGGGAAGATTGACAGGGATGGCTATTCTCTGATCAGGAACCACGGAATGATCTGCAACAACAGGACTGCCGCACTTGTCTCAATGAACGGCACTATAGACTGGGCCTGCCTGCCGCACTTCAATTCGGATCCGGTGTTTTCCTCCATACTTGACAACAGGAAGGGAGGGTACTTCCAGGTTACCCCGATGGCCACCGATCACCTGAAGGTGATCCAGTATTATCACGATCACACGAACATACTCATCACTGAATTCTATGATGATCTGATATTGGCCCTGAGGGTCACGGATTTCCTGCCGACATCGGAATACAGCACGATCAATTTTCCGGAAATACACAGATACCTCGAAACGCCGAACAGGGACGTGGACGTAAAGGTCACAGTCGAACCGGTCTTTGATTACGGAAGGATCGAACCTGCGATTTCCAAGATGAAGGAAGGTTTTGTCTTCCGGGCGAAGAGCTATTCCCTCGGGGTATCATCAGATCTCCCCCTGAAAATAAGGGGGCGGAGCCTTACCGGCGGCATCAGGATGAAGAAGGGGGAAGATGCCAGGGTTGTGGTTCTTCATGGAGTCAGGGATGTGCAGAGGGTATCGGACTACCAGACTCTGGAAAGGATGGAAGAGACTTCCAAATACTGGAAGGACTGGGTATCACAGGGACGCTATCCGGCCCTTTACAACCGGGAGACCGTGAGATCGGCCCTTGTCCTTAAGGGGCTTTTCTATGAGCCCACCGGACTGATGGTTGCCGCTCCGACTTCCAGCCTTCCCGAGTGCATCGGCGGAGAGCGTAACTGGGATTACAGGTTCACATGGATCAGGGATACCGCCTATGTGGTGGAGTCCCTTGCCATCCTGGGATACAAGAGGGAGGCCATAAAGTTCCTTTACGATATAATGGAGACTGTCAAGAAGCAGAGAAAGCTGAAGACAATCTACCAGATCAACGAGCACGGGTCTCTCGATGAGGAAACCATCGATTATTCCGGTTACATGGGATCGAAACCTGTCAGGATGGGAAACCAGGCAGCGACGCAGCTTCAGATAGACGAATACGGAAGCATAATCAATGCAATCTATTTTGTCGCAAATGCAGGCGGCACTGTCAACAGCTTCCTTTGGGACTTTGTCAGGGAGACACTTGCCCACCTCTCGAGGATATGGCAGAAGGAGGATTCATCCATCTGGGAGTTCAGGACTGCGCCAAGGCATTACACATTTTCCAAGGCAGTCGCCTGGGTTGCTTTCAGGAGGGCAATAGAAATGGGGAGAAAGATTGGATTCACCGCGCCATATTCGCAGTGGCAGAAAAATGCAGACCTGATCAGGGAGAGCATACTTGCGAACGCTGTCGACAGGAAGACCAACTCCTTTGCCCAGTATTACGGGTCGCAAAATACGGACGGGGCGCTTCTCAGGATCCCCCATTTCGGAATCCTCCCGCCAAACGACGAGATCATCCAGTCGACGGTGAAGAGAA
>JAJZNS010000026.1 GCA_021811635.1 Thermoplasmata archaeon | reverse complement strand
TTAGGCTCAAAACCTATAAGGTCTTAGTGCATGGCATTTCATGACCTTTAAGGAAATGGTTTCCAAAATGCTGGAAGGCGCGAAGGGCAACAAGGAAGTATCATCCGAACTTGAAAAGCTGAACAAGTCTTTTCTTTTCAACATAGCAGGAAGCGGTACCTTCAATCTGGTGCTGAAACCTGGCGAACTTCGGCTCAACGATGGTCCGATTCCTGGCCCATCTGCAACGATTTCCGCCAGCGAGGAGGTGCTCAACAACGTGTTCTCTGGGAAACTCGACGCCGTTAAGGCGTTTATGAGCGGACAATTGAAGGTTTCCGGGGACATTTTCGCCGCGCAGAAGCTCACTGAACTTGCAAAGAAAGCTGTTAAGTGAACGGGTGCAGAAATGGCTGAAAAAATAGGCGTTGTGGGATCGGGGCAGATGGGGCACGGCATTGCTGAGGTCTTTGCCCTGGCCGGCTACAATGTCACTGTATCTGACGTATCGTTTGAGATACTCACCAAGGCCAAAAGCTCCGTGTCTGCCAGCCTGGACAGGATGGTGAAATCCCAGAAGATAACGCAGCAGAAAAAGGATGAGCTAATGGGGATGATCAGCTTCACCACCAGCCTGAAAGACTGTGCTGCTGATTCCATGCTGATAGTTGAGGCGATACCGGAAGTGCTTGAGATGAAGAAGAACCTGTTCTCGAGCCTGGAGAACTTCGCGCCACAGGATTGCATAATCGCATCAAATTCTTCGAACATCAGGATCACGGAAATTGCCTCCTCCATGAAGAACCCCTCGAGAGCGCTTGGTCTCCATTTCTTCAATCCGCCTGTTGTGCTGAAGCTTGTTGAGGTGATCAAGGGGGAGAAAACCTCGGATGAGGTATTTGAGAGGGCTTTCGAACTCGTGAAGAAAATCGGGAAGGTGCCCATCAGGGTTCTTAAGGATTCGCCCGGATTTGTCGTGAACCGGGTTAATGCACCGGAATCCCTATTTTTCTGCCTTCTTGTGGAAAAGATGGGGTACAGGCCCGAGGACGTGGATGCGTTTGCCAAGGGGCAGGGGCTTCCAATGGGCCCATATGAGCTTATGGACTATGTGGGTCTTGACACGCTTGTGCACTCCCTCGATTATTTTGCGAAGGAGCTTTCTCCTGATTATGGCTCCTGCAAGGCTTTCCATAACCTGGTGAGCCAGAACAGGCTGGGCCTGAAGTCCGGTCAGGGGTTCTACCTCTGGGAGAATGGAAAGGCAAAGATTCCCCAACCTTCCGGAACGACTGACCTGACCCTGATGGACATTTTTGCCATAGAAGTCAATGAGGCTTCAAGGATTGTAGAGGAGGGCATTGCCTCTCCTGCTGACATAGAAACGGGTGTGAAGCTGGGTATGAACAGGCCTTTCGGACCTATATCCGTTGCAGAAGGGCTGAGTGTGGCGGAAATAAGGGAGAAGCTTGGCGAGATCTACAGGAAAACAGGCCTGGATGTCTTCAAGCCAAGCAAGTCCATCGAAAACGGTACTGTGAAGGATGCGTTTTCCGGTAAAGTGGCCAAGCCGAAAGGTGCGGAGACTGGAAGCATTGCGTCCGCTGAGCCTGCGCCGGCTGGCGATGGTCTCTTAAACCTTGTTTTTGACGGAAACGTTGCCATAATCAGGCTGTCTAACGGAAAAAACAACCTTCTGAATGCGCAGGTTCTGGATCAGCTGGAAAGTGCGATAGATCGGGTGGTGCAATCGGGCAATGCGCGTTCCATACTGATCGAGGGATCGGGGGAAGTTTTTTCGGCCGGTGCTGAGCTGTCACAGTTTTTCCCGGGAGTCGTGGATTTCATGAACTTTTCCAGGAGGGGGCAGGATCTCTTTGAAAGGATCTCAACGCTGCGGATACCTTCAGTTGCGGCAATCGACGGATATGCACTTGGCGGGGGATTTGAGCTCGCACTTGCATGCGATATCAGGATTTCCACCGAAAGGGCAAAGATTGGGTTCCCTGAGGTTACCAGGGGGATAATCCCCGGCTGGGGAGGCACACAGAGGCTACCGCGCCTCATAGGGGAGTCCCTCGCTGCCTACCTGATCCTCACCGCTGACAGGATTACCGGGAAACGTGCGCATGAAATGGGGATCGTTTCACTTCTGGCAACGCCTGAAACGCTGGAACAGACTGCCCTCTCAATCGCCAGGAACATTGCGGAGAATTGCGCGCCGGTGTCAGAAAGGCTTGCGAAGGAACTCATTCACACATCCCTCGAGTCGTCCCTTCACGTGGGGCTGGAAAAGGAGGCGACTGCTATGGGCGTACTGTATGGTACCGATGACATAAAGGAGGGTGTGGGCGCTTTCCTGCAGAAGAGAAAGGTGGAGTTCAAGGGGAAGTGAGACTTCTTTTAGCCTTCCCCTGAGCTGGATGCGTTTGGACTTTTGCGTCCTTCGCATGTTGGCCCGTATATGATCGCAATTCCGGTTTTCCGATTGGGATATGCGTCTGGCCTTTGGAAGAGGAGATAATATTTTAGAAAACACTATGGATACCTGTCAATGATTGGTGCTATCCTGGCAGGGGGGTACGGGAAGAGGCTCAAACCGCATACCGATAAGATACCTAAAAGCCTCCTGGAACTGAAGACCGGTTACACCATCCTGCACAAGCAGTTGGATGATTTCCACTCTGCCGGAATAAAACGGGTTGTACTGCTTACCGGCTATCTTTCTGATAAGATTGAGGAAACTTTCGGGAATGAGTACCACGGAATCAGCATCGAATATCAGCGGGAGGAAAAGCCCCTTGGCAAGCTCTTCTCCATGAGGAATCTGATCTCTGTCTGTAATGACGACGTTGTGGTCAGGAACGGGGACACGGTATGTGACATAGATATCGGAAAGATGGCCCGGAGTGCCCGGGAGAGCGGGTACCTGATCTCTCTCTTTGTAACAAGGATGAGAAGCCCTTTTGGGGTTGTTGACTTAGACTCGGATCGAATTACAGGATTCAGGGAGAAGCCTTTACTCGATGTATTCATTAACGCCGGGATTTATTACATCAAAAAGGAGTCCTTTCCGTTTTTCCTTGAAGATTATGACTCTACAGAAATTGAGACTTCTGTTTTTCCCGCACTTGCAAAAAGAAGGTTGTTACTCGCATACTTCGAGGATGGGGAGTGGATCGGGATTGACAGCGAAAAAGAACTTGAAGCTGCAAGAAAGGAATTCCAGCACAGGGAAGACTTTGAGTGGGGATACAGGAAGTTGATCCCAGGGGTTGATAGGAAATGGAGGTACAGGATAAACTCTGGAAAGGCAATAGAGCTTTCCGCGAATTGTGCACTGAAGATCCTCCAGGGCAGTTTGAGGGTTGGTCAAAATGTGCTTCAATCGGGAATGGATTTTTGTGCCGGAAAGGGCAGCGTGCTTTATGCCGGGGATGTAACTGTCTTCGATTTGACTGAGCAATAAGGAAGACTGGTTGACTGTACGAGCCTGGCCGATTCCTTGATTCTGGCTGCCCTGCAGTTTTATGCTGTTTTCCCCATGAAGCTGTCTTTATAATTTCGACCGTTGTCAGAAACGGGAACTTTCAGGGACGGCGTTCCCCATGCGAAGGTTTCGGGATGTGGAGTCGTTTGCAATCAAACTGTAGAGGTGTTTTTCCGTCTGGCAAATGTGCCGGATTTCTGGCAAAGATTATTATATAAAATGAAATCAAGAGTCTCCGATGGCAATCGTCACCAGAGAAGTTCTGATTGCGGCATTAGAGAACGTGTTCGGCAGCAAGGGCATGGATCGGGGTGACATTGAGGAACTTTCTGATTTCGTTTTATCCTTCTTCGGCTACGAGGATTACGTTCTAGACAATGTTCTCACTTCTGCCGAGAGGGATATTTTTTACAATCTGGAGGAGTGTGGACTCCTGAACGCACACAGGGAGGAGGTAAACATAGCCAAAGGAAAGGCCTGGAGGGTTAACCAGTGGACTTACAATAAGAACAACATTGACAAGGCTGCAAGCAATGATGCGCCTGCTGAGCCCGAAAAAAACCCCTATGACGAGTATTTTAAGGAGATTGACCAGAACGGATCGTGACTTCGGCGGCTCACAATATGGAAAGGATCCTGCTCCAATCGAGAAAGATTCGGGAACTGGTGCTCGACAGCGGTATTTGCGATTCCATGGCTGATGAACTTGTCGTGATATCAAACGACTACTCGGTATCTCGCAACCTTGGATCGCATTCGTTCCCTTTCCCCTACCGCAAGCGGGATGCCCTTGATTTCATTCAGAGGAACAGGGAGGTTGGAAAGGAGGTTTTCGCCATCGACTTTGCGATGTTGTTTTCCGGAAGGCTTGCAGGGATTATCGGGCTGTCCGACATAGACTGGATTGACCGTTCAGGGAAGGTTGGATATTATGTTGGCAGGACATTCAGAAAGAGAGGGATTGCGACTGCAGCCCTCTCCGCTGTGGCCGATTTTTCCTTTTCTGAACTGAAGCTGCATAGACTGCACACCAAGGCTTTCGCTGATAATATTGCGTCAATAAAGGTGCTGGGAAATTGCGGATTTGTAAAGGAGGGTCTCGAAAGGCAGGCTTTCTTTCAGGACGGGCATTACAGAGACATGATCGCTTTTGCCCGCCTTGATAGCGACCCGGTTTGAGGGTTTCTGCAACTGGCCGCAGCAGAAAGGCTGTCCTGAGTGTTTGCGTCCTTCCCTGGACGGCGAAGCTTAAATTGCTTATACCCGTTAGGAATAAGATAAGTTATTGCCTCTGAAAACCACCTTCAAGATTCCAGCCGAGCTGTGCATCAAGTGCAGATCAACCAAGCTCCTTTGCGGGCTCACATACTGCCCTATCTCAATTTCAGAACACCTGGAGATCAAGAGCAGGACAATACCCAGGGATGGGATTGCCGGTGCCTCACCTCCTTCGGTTTTTGTTGGCAGATATGGTTATCCTAAGATACAGCTCTATCCTTCCACCCCTGCCGAGAGTGGCGATACCTCCCTTTATGAGAGCCCTTCGCAGTGGCTTTCCATGGACATGGAGAAATTCCTCGAGATGCGCCTTTCACTTTTGCGTGGCGGAAAGCTCGTTTCGGTGTCTGACGCTGCATCTCCCGGCTATTTCCTCCAGGATGTCCAGATCATGACGCTGTCTTCCGCTCCTGTGGAGGTTGAGATGAAACTTGAAGGATCGCTGAGGGGATCAAGGTATCTCCTGTCCGAATACACACCGCCGATGGGACCGTCAGCTCCCCTTCAGTCCATGAAAATCGGGACAGCAAAGCCGGATGCGCAGGCAGAGAAGGTATATTACGACACAGACCTGAAGGCTGCGGAAGGCATGTACTCTCTTTACAGGTCAAGCATCGATGTCTCGAGAATATCGAGGATACTGAGCGTGGGCTCTCTTGGCGTTGGTAAGGGCAGGAAGCTTGTCCCCACGAGGTGGTCAATAACTGCTGCTGACAAGACCCTTTCCGATTTCAACGTGAAGAACCTGAAGCGGTACCCCTCCGTAGATGATTTTCATGTCTTCGTCAGGACCGTGAGCGGGAATCTCTTCATGGGTATCGTTGGGCCGGGAAGCTGGAGATACGAGTGGGGTGAAGCGTGGTTTCCTGGCAGCACCTGGAACAGTTTTGGCGACAGGGTTCAGGTGATGATAGACCATGAGGATTTTGCCGGCAGGAAAACCTATCCCGATATAGGCGGGTGCTATTATTCGTCCAGGCTTGCCGTTTCGGAATACCTTGACTCCATAAGGAGATCCGGGGTGGCACTCCTGTGGAGGGAGATATACCCGAACTTCAACATCCCGCTTGGCGTCTGGTATGTAAGGGAGAACATGAGGGAGATGTTCAGGGGCAGGCCCCTGCACTTCGATTCCCTTGAAAGCGCCACCTCGTATCTGCAGCGTTTCACAAAGGTGCCGATTGGGCTGTGGAAGGCGAAGTCATGGGTAACCTCATCCATGAAGAACCCTACTCTTGACAGGTTTTTTTGATGCGCGATCTCAGGGTGTCTGAAATACTCGTAAAGTCTGCCCTTAACAGGAGCGGGCTTCCGGAATACGATTACGTTCTCAATCCCTACTCCGGCTGCTTCCATGGCTGCATCTACTGCTTCGCTCCGGATTTTACCAGGGAAGGCGAGGCCCGGGATAGATGGGGATCGACGGTATTCGTCAAGGCAAACCTTCTGGAAGTACTGAAGAGAGAGATTTCCTCGAAAGTGCGCGGCCTTGTTGGAATTTCCTCGGTGACCGATCCATACCATTTCATCGAGGGGAAATACGGGCTGGTCAGGGAAAGCCTGAAACTGCTCCTGGCTAACGGTTTCAGGATAAGCATTCAAACGAAGTCCCCTCTTGTTCTCAGGGACATGGACCTTCTTGCAAAATACAGGAAATCCCTTGATGTCGGCTTCACAATAACCACCATGGACAGAAAACTTGCAGCGATACTGGAACCGTACGCTCCTGAGCCTTCCTCCAGGGCAGCTGCCCTCCGGAAGCTTTCCGAGGCCGGGATAAAGACATGGATATTCCTTGGTCCTGTAATCGGCGGGATTAATGATTCACGGGCCGGAATTTTACCTGTGCTTGAACTTGCCGAAGAAACGTCATCAAGGGTGATATATGACTGGTATACCCCATACAGAGGATCTACCAGGATGATGGCTTCATCTCCTGGTGTTAAGGACGGTGGACGGTGGGTACCCAATGCCGCCGTGAAAGAGGAGCTTCGCGGCTGGCTGTTCGAAACGGCTGCTGGACTGGGGGTAGAGATAAACTCACAGGAAGATGAGTGGCTCCGCAAGCCTGAAACGGGAAAGCTTTTCTGACCTCAGTTTAGCCTGCTGGCAACGAATTCCGCAATGTCAGTTATGTGCATCTTCTCTTCCTTGCCCATCACCCTTCTTGCATCGTCAAGCATCACCATGCAGTACGGACATGCGGTAACGACCGTTGTGGCGTTGATCTTGTCGGCCATTTCCATCCTCTTATGTGAGATCTTTGTACCGACGGTCTCGTTCATCCAGAGCCTTCCACCGCCAGCGCCGCAGCAGAGCGCCTTTGATTTGTTCATTTCCATTTCCTCATAATTGTCGGTGACCGCCTTGATTATCGTTCTGGGCTCCTCGTATATCTTGTTGTATCTTCCGAGGTAGCAGGAATCATGGTAAGTGAACTTCTCTTTATCGTCAGATTCGAGGGATTTAAGATCCAGCTTGCCAAGCGAGACCAGTTGGTTTATGAACTCCGTGTGGTGGATCACCTCCATTTCCAGGCCCAAAGCCCTGTAATCGTTTTTCAGGGAATTGAAGCAGTGTGGGCACCCGGTTATGACCCTGTGTACCTTGTGCCTGTTAAGGGTCTCAATATTTGCCGTGGCAAGGTTCTGTGCAAGGTACTCGTTTCCTGTCCGCTTGGCAGGATCGCCCGTACACTTCTCTTCCGAACCAAGGATTGCGAATTTCACGTTTGCCTTCTTCAGGATGCTGACGATGGATTTCGCGATGTCCTGATTCCGCCTGTCGTAGCTTGCGACGCAGCCCACCCAGTAAAGGATGTCGAAATCGTCGTTCTGCGTCTCGGAAAGTATGTTTACCCCAAGATCCTTGGCCCAGTCTCCCCGCGTGCTCGGGTCGTTCACCCATGGAGAGCCGTAATTCTCCATGTTCGTATACGTCTCTATGGTTTCCTTGGGCGCCTTTCCCTGGTTAAGCACCAGAGATCTCCGCATGTCAACTATTTTCTCAACATGATCAATCATCACGGGGCACTGCTCCACGCACGCCATGCATGTGGTGCAAGACCAGAGATCTTCCTCGCTTATCGGATCACCGATGACGGGGGTCAAAATTTTGTCCTTTTCCTCAATGCCGGCATGTCTCGCCTTGGAACCCTGGGCGATGACCACTTCCCTCAGGTCCCATATGATGTCCCTTGGCGACAGCGTCTTCCCGGTCAGGAATGCGGGACAGTTGTAGGTGCATCTGCCGCACTCCGTGCATGAATAGAAGTCAAGGTAATCCTTCCATGAAAAGTCCCTGATGTCGGATGCACCGAACCTCTTCTGGTTCTCAAAGTCGATTGGAGTCAACTGTGCCGGCCTGGTATCCTTTGAAAGCAGTACATTCAGGGGAGCCGCAACGAGGTGAAGGTGCTTTGAAGTGGGAATATAGACGAGGAATGCCAGAAAGTCTATAGCGTGAATGCCGTAGAGGATCCAGTATAGGTCAACGGCTCCACTGCCCGATGCAGCCGGGAACAGGGAGGCAAAGAATCCTGTGACTGGCGTGAATGCCGGAGGGATCCCTTCCATTATTGCACCGGGTATCCCTGCGCTTGCTCCATCCATTCTCAGTACGCCAAGAGCATAATAGGTGACCATGAGCACGGAGACCAGCAGGAGGATGAATGCGGCCTCGAATCCGTTGTACCCCTGATATCTGGGGATCTTGAGTATCCATCTCCTCGATATGGCATATATGACGTCAACGATAACTATGATAGCGAATATGTCCACCGTCAGGAAGATTATATCCTTGAAAATGCCGGGAGAAATCAGTTCATACGAGGGGTCTATCCCGCGGACAAAGAAAGTGGCGGAATACCCGGCAAACGCAACGAATCCCCAGAACATGAGTGCATGCATGATGCCTCCGGAGAGGTCCTTGAAAAGCTTCCCCTGAAGGGCCACATTCCTGACAAGTATGTAGATCCTTCTCGGCAGTGAAATTTTCATCCTTATCGTCTTCTCCGGTATTTTCACTGCGTTCCAGAAAAGGGAATATAACGTGTAAAGGAATGACGCGACAGCTACAATCAGGCCTGTGAGCAAGAGTACCGAGGACAGATAGATCATTCACCATTCCTCCATTGCATCGTATATTCCAATCGGTCGCGAATATTTAATAAGTCCGGCAATTTCAAAGCTAAGCGCATCTCAATCAGGCTGTCGCGACGCTGTAACCTGCACCTTCAGGTGATAAAATTCCTGCCCGATCATTGTAA
This sequence comes from Thermoplasmata archaeon, assembly GCA_021811635.1. The sequence continues at coordinate 109 of JAJZNS010000026.1, read as the reverse complement.
TCGTTTATGGGGCAGCTCAGGAGGTGAGAGCTGCCACCAGTTTAGGCACGATCGTATAGAGGTCCCCGATAAGTCCGTAATCACACTCCTCGAAAATGGGGGCGGACTT
>JAJZNS010000053.1 GCA_021811635.1 Thermoplasmata archaeon | reverse complement strand
CAGGATACTTGCGGAAACCGATTCCGGGACTGTACGAAAGTCGCCGAAATATCTCGAGGAGATTGAGAGAATACTGGCAGTGCATAATGCGGTGGAAAGTACAAACATTTACCCAAAAATAAAGGATGAAAGGATTCCGGATCTGGAACAGGCGACCCTTCCAGAAGGCTGGATCTGCAGACGGCTAAGAAAGAACAGAAGGCAGTAATATTTTCCGTGCCCTGACAAGGGCAGATCTCGGGAGGATCCATGGGGGTGTTTAATTTTATTTCTGGCTGTCAAGGTTTGTTGACAAAATTAAATGGTCCTGGTTTTGCAGCAATTCATCTTATTAATTGATGTTAGAGGGCATGTCCCTCTGCCATCGCATCCAGGAAATTACCAGCTTTTATGGCTCTCTCCCTATAAAGAGGTCACAGACCGGCATAGTATGCTTCGTCGTATGGTTCCGGCCTGATTCCCTTCCTTTCCCTGATCTTTGTAACCACTTCTTTCTGCAATTCAGCAGGCACTCTCTGATATCCTGCGTTTTCTGAACTCCAGAGAACCTTGCCGCCAGTGGCACTTCTTATGGCAGAAGCGAAACCGAACATGCCGGCAACCGGTATCTTTGCGTTGATCTGCATCTCATCCCCTTCCTGGTTCATTTCCTCTACAATGCCTCTCCTCTGCTGTATTTCATTTGTAACTGAGCCCATTATTTCTATGGGGACGCTGATGAACACCTTTTGAATCGGTTCCATTAAAATCCTCTTCGCCTGGCACATCGCACCGTACATGGAGTTCCTTCCTGCGGGAATAACCTGCGCCGGCCCCCTGTGTATACTGTCCTCGTGCAGCTTGGCATCTTCCAGGCTGAATTTTACCCCATAGACGTGCTCATTGGCGAGCGGACCTCTGGCGACAATCTCCTTGAATGATTCTATAAGGAGTTCCATGGTCTCGTCCAGATACTGGATACCTTTCGTAATATCGGTCATGAGGTTCATCCCCTCAATGGCCACCAGCCCCCTGGCCTCTTCTCTTGTGAGCCCAGCTTTCTGCAGCATCTCTGCAACTGACTTTTTGTCCTTGAATTTCGTACCCTGTGGGAGCTTATTTTCCTTGATCAGGGAAATCACTTCCTCTGGGAGCGGCTCTGCAATGAAGTAAAACTTGTTGTGCTTGTTTGGGGATTTTCCCTCGAAGGGACCACCTTTCCTGTCAACAGTCTCCCTGTAAACAACGATTGGATCAGAGGTAGTCACGTCCACCTTGTAATCGTTGCGGATCCTGTAAAGGGTGACTTCCAGGTGAAGCTCTCCCATTCCGGAAATCAGATGTTCTCCAGTTTCCTGGTTGATGTCTACCTCGATAGATGGATCAGCCTTTGACACATTTCTAAGGACCTCAATGAGTTTCGGGAGATCCGCTGTATGCTTTGCCTCTATGGCAAGCGTGACCACCGGCTCCGTGTAGTGAACCATTGGTTCAAATGGATCTATAACATCGGTGGAGACAGTACATCCGGCAATTGCATTCTTTAGTCCTATCATTGCGGCTATGTTTCCAGATGTGAGGTGATCGACCTGGATCCTGTCAGGACCAACCATCATGGCAAGTACCTGTATTTTCACCTTCGTACTCCCACCGCCGCTGACGTAGACCTCGGTTCCCTTCCTGAGCGATCCACTGAATATTCTCCCAACGGCAACTTCTCCTGCGTGAGGGTCAATTATTATCTTGGTGATCATCATTGCAACTGGGCCGTTGGGGTCGCAATTGACCATTGCCTTTCCTACAACAGATTCAAGGTCACCCTTCCATATCTGTGCAATTCTGTAAGCCTGCGCTTCCTTTGGATTGGGGAGGTGCTTGATAACCATATCAAGGACCACCTGATGGAGCTGACTCTTGTGGGCCAGTTCTTTCTGCTTTCCGTTCTTAACCAGATCCAGTATATCCTTGAACGATATCTTGTTCGTCACCATGGAATGAGACGATATTGCCCAGTTGTTGAAAGCAGACCCGAATGCAACCGTGCCGCCCTGGACGCTGACTTTCCAGCTCTCAGAGAATTCCTTTGGTGCGTTCTTCTGGATTAGCCTGTTGACGTCGTTTATGACGCGGACGAAACGCTTCTGCATCTCTTCAACGTTAAGCTTGAGCTCGTTGATCAGCCTGTCAACCTTGTTTATGAAGAGTACAGGGTGCACTCTCTCCCTTAGTGCCTGCTTGATGACGGTCTCGGTCTGCGGCATTATTCCTTCTACAGAGTCAACCACAATTATAACGCCATCCACAGCTCTCATGGCTCTGGTCACATCTCCCCCGAAGTCCACGTGGCCGGGGGTATCGATGAGGTTTATCAGAAAGTCCACGCCGTCATGGGAGTGCACCATGGAGGCAACTGCAGCGTTTATTGTAATTCCCCTGGCCTGTTCCTGTTCATCATAGTCAAGCATGAGTTGCTTTCCAGCAAGTTCTTCGCTCATCATACCGGCCCCGGCAATCAGGTTATCGCTCAGCGTTGTTTTGCCATGGTCTATGTGAGCGGCTATGCCAATGTTTCTTATCCTGCCATAATCCTTCAGTATATCCATTGCCTTGGCAATGTTGTCTTCTTTTCGACCCATAATTGAATCCTCTCTGCCCTGAAAAAAATCCTAACTCTTGATCTGTATTTCTATCTGAACTCCATCTGGAATGGGGATCCTCATCAACTGCCTGATGGTCCGTTCATCTGCATCAACGTCGATCAATCTCTTGTGTATCCTCATTTCCCATCTGTCCCATGTTGGTGAACCCTCTCCGTCAGGGCTTTTCCTCACCGGTACCATGAGTCTCCTGGTAGGCAATGGAACAGGGCCATGAATCTCGACGCCAGTCCTCTGCGCTATTCCTCTAATTTCATTGCAGACGGAATCCACTATTTTATGTTCTGTCCCGCTCAAGGAGATTCTTGCCCTGTAGGAAACCATAAACTCACTTCTTCTCGATGTCTATGCACTGGCCAGCAGCCACTGTCTGGCCCATGTCCCTGATGGCAAACCTGCCCATTTCCGGTATATCAGCAGTCTTCTCCAGCACGATGGGCCTGTCCGGAACAACCTTGACCAGCGCCACGTCCCCAGTCTTAATGTAATCTGGTTTCTCCTGGAGGGGCGTACCATCCTTCGGGTTTAGCGTCCTGATAATCTCCTCGAATCTGCAGGCGACCTGTGCGGTGTGAACGTGGAATACGGGTTTGTAACCGTTTGCTATTACGCTCGGATGGTTAAGGATCACAATCCTGGCAGTGAAAGACTTCACGACGGTTGGCGGGTTGGTAACATGACCACACACATCTCCCCTCTTGATGTCGTTCTTCGCAATTCCCCTGACGTTGAATCCAACGTTGTCCCCGGGTTCTGCCTGATTCATGGATTCGTGATGCATTTCAATTGTCTTGACTTCTCCCTGCTTGTCAGCGGGAAGGAAAATAACCTTGTCCCCAATTTTCAGTATGCCCGTTTCGATCCTGCCCACTGGCACTGTTCCTATTCCTGTGATGGAATATACGTCCTGGATAGGGAGCCTGAGGGGCTTGGAAGTTGGTTTCTCCGGCACTTTCAGCGAGTCAAGGGTCTGCAGCAGAGTCGGGCCACTGTACCACTTTAGGTTCTCGCTTGGCTTCGTGATGTTGTCCCCCTTGTAGCCGCTGATAGGTATAATGGGGATATCCTTGTACCCGATCGAAAGGAGAAATTTCTCCACTTCGGCCTTCATTTCCTTGAATCTCTTCTCGCTGTATGGCGGCTGGGTTGAGTCCATTTTGTTGGCTGCAACTATGAGCTGCTTCACGCCCATTGTCCTGGCAAGGAAACCGTGTTCCCTGGTCTGTGCCATTATGCCTTCTCCTTCCTTGAAGGATATTACGAGAATTGCAGCATCCGCCTGGCTCGTCCCCGTGATCATGTTCTTGACGAAGTCTCTGTGGCCAGGGGCATCAATAATTGTAAAGTAGAACTTGTCTGTCTCAAATTTCTTGTGGTTGAGATCAATTGTTACTCCTCTCTCCCTCTCTTCCTTGAGCCTGTCCATTACCCATGCGAATTCGAAAGTTGCCTTTCCCTTTTCCTGAGCCTGCTTCTTGTATTCTTCAATGATGTGCGGAGGTACCTCTCCGTGCTCAAACATAAGTCTCCCGACAAGGGTAGACTTTCCGTGATCGACATGTCCAATTGTTATCAGGTTTATGTGTGGTTTCTGTGTCGCCATTAATTTCACCGACTTTTAATGCGGCATGGCAATTCATACCTGATATAAGGATTTTCTTAAATCCGTGAGAGGGAGTGCATATTTTCTTTGGCGCTTGCAGTTGCGATTATTTTCTTGCGGGAAGGCTTAATTCCTGTTAAGCTGTGAATCAGCCATAAAAATACTTCAATTAAGTTTTTGGGTATTACTGACTGGAGTTGAAACACTGCCATTTTTCAGGTTTTCAATGAGTTGCTGGATTCCCTCTGCATCATCCCTTTTGATCCAGAAGAATGATCTCAATCGGTAAGAGCTGAGGGGCGTTATCCGCCTATACCTGATATAGGCAGGCCCTGACCATTTGTAACCCCCTTCGCTCGGGTCACTGCCCATGGGATAAGTGCTGGCTGGCATTCCATTCTGGGAAGTAGCCCCGAAGCTGCGCTTCAGGACAAAGATGACAGTTGGATATTCACTGTTGCGCGGCCTGCTGGAGACAATAGCCTTCTCAACAGACGATAACGGGAACTCATGCAACCTGCTTACTTTCCGGGCATCAGTTATTATCACTCGCCTGTTGGTTATCCAATACCTGACAGCCTTTAAGCGTCTCATGGAAATCGCTGAAGATGTGAGCGGGGCTTCAACATATATCAAGTATAAAAACAGGGCCAGCGGCAAAATTTGAATTGCTCCACTGCCTATCAACAGAAGCGGAATGAACAGCGCCACAAATGCCACCGCTGCGATTAAATTGATTACAACCGCGATTTTAACTCTTTTTGAAATGTATTCCTCTGAGGGATGATACTCCCTGATAATAGTCTCTCCAGCATCCAGCGACAAACCGGGTATGCCAGAATTCGACTGCACCTGTTCCGTTCCCTGGACACCGGCAGCATATGAACTAGCTGGAATGCTTTCCACACTGAAAACCGAGGCTTCATTGACAAGAGGCGAACCGCAGAATTTGCACTTCTTCCTCCGTGAAGGGTTCTCAGTTCCGCATGTTGGACATATCACGATGCTTTATGATGACTTGAATCAATTAAATTTCTACTTGTCGCAAATATATAAGAACACGTTAAAGATTTTAAACCGGTGGGGTGGAATGGGATCAAACGAAACGGTAGTGGTAGATCTTGAGAGTGTGAAATTTAACAACCCGCTTGTGGTGGGAGGATTTGTCGGAGCAACCCCGACCGGGTTCATAGCTGTGAGTTACATCATCGAGAACCTCAAGCTTCATCAGGTGGCTCATATCAAATCCACGCACATACCTCCCGTGGCGGTTTTCGTCGGCGAGAGACTGAGAACGCCTTACCGCATATATACCAACAGGGCCGCGGATCTTGTGGTGATGATAGGGGAAATACCGGTGGACAACGAGGGGCTCTACGAGATTTCATCCGCGCTAATGAACTGGCTTTCAGACAAGAATCCAAGGGAAATCGTGATTCTTGACGGCACCCCGGCCCCAACGATAGTCGAACAGCACGATGTTTTCTGCGTTGGCAACGAGGATGTGCTGAACAAATTCAAAAAACTTGGGATACTCCCTGCAAAATCAGCTCTTATCTTCGGGCTGGGTGGAGCAATACTCAATGAATGCATGTCCCGTAAGATGTCGGGGCTTTCGCTGATCACACCGACCTCCACTGAACTTCCTGACCCTGGATCTGTGCTGGCCCTTGTCGAGAAGCTTAATCAGGCATTTTCGCTGAATGTCGATCCTTCGGTACTTGAGCAGAGCGCCCAGGACTTCCACGCACAGTTGAATGAGCTTATGGATCAGTACAGGAAGGCATCGGCAACCTCGGAGAAATCAGTCACCGAGAACATGTACGGATAATTCATTACTCCATCGGTTTTCTTTCCTGCAGTCGACCAACGAAAATTGTTAATCATGGTTGCATATGGTGACAGCATGGGGATGAGAGAAGAGATTCTGAGCCTGAAAGATCAGGTTCTTTCCAGAGATTCTATAGATTTTGATCCAAAGAAATTCAAATCAGTCATAGTTGCAGGGATGGGAGGATCTGGCATAGCCGGCCAGATACTTTCTGACATATATGACCGTGTTCCTGTCATTCCCTTATCTGGCTACACTCTTCCTGCTTTTGCAGATTCGTCATGCCTCGTGATTGCCATAAGCTACTCGGGAAACACCGAGGAAACCATCTCCTGCTTTGAACAGGCAAGGGAGAGGGGTTGCCCAACGGTGGCAATAGCGTCCGGGGGAACCATTTCACGCTCCTCCGGAACTGTTATTAAAATCCCCGGCGGGTTGCAGCCGAGGTCTGCAATTGGGTACATGATCATGCCTCTCCTGCGCGGTTTCATGAATATTGGCGACCAGGACGCTGCCAGAATCAGAAGTGCAATCGTCTCTGCTTTTGACAGGGAAGTCGAGATAAAACGCCTGGCGGAGGAACTCGCTTCCGAAAACAGGACTCCGGTCATCATCGGGACGCCTGAATTCAGGGGGGTCGCGCTGAGATGGAGAACCCAGTTCAACGAAAATTCAAAGGTCGTTGCATATTCCACTTTTTTGCCAGAAGCCAACCACAACGATACCGCCTGGATGCCTTCGTACGACGAGGACAGGTTCAAACTGATTGCTTTCAGATCCATCGCTCCAAGGATAAACCTGAGGATCGATCTTACGCAGAAGATAACCGGCAGGAAATTCCATGTCATCGGCAGTGACGGTACCCTGATCGAGAGGATATTCTTCCTGATTGCCTACGGCGATTTACTCTCATATCATCTTGGAGTGCTCCGCGGAATTGACCCTCTTGACGTATCTGTGCTTTCCAGGCTGAAAGATGGGCTTGCAGCCTCTAAGAGATGATGCTGCTTCCCGGTGGAAAGATTGAGTCAACCTCGTCCGGCTGTACATTGAACGTTTCAGCAATCCTCTTCACGACATCGCGTCTTGAGTTCTTTCCCGGCACTATCCTGACAGATTTCTTAATAAATTTCTGGTTTTCCTCAACCGGGGATGCCATCGCCAGCACCTCTCCCTCATATTCTATCGGGGCGATGTAAAGCACGAGGGGCAGGTTGAATATGTAATTCCTCTTCCCCCTGATTATCCAGGAACCAGTGGACACGTATTCTCCAGATTCCGGGGTCTTGCTCACCTGTTCCGGGAATACCCAGTAGGCTGATCCTGAGCTTATGCCTGCTGACCATGCCCTGGAAAATGAGACTGCAAAAGCGCAGGACTCCTCTATGCTCTTCTGATCAGGTCTCTTCCCGTCAATAGATTTTATTACCGTGCTTGGGGCACCATAGAGGTCTGCGTGCACGTATATGTCTGTGCTTTCCAGGTGCTTCTTAACTGCGGATTCGTTGGTTTTCCTGTCCTTGCCGGCAATCACGAGGTTCCCCTCGGAAGTGAAGGTCCACCTGTATTTTTCAAACCAGAACTTCCTTTTTCGAGTGATCTTTACCGACTCTTCCTTCCTGGATGAGTTTATGCTCTCCTGCAGTGCCTCCCTCGCATTTTCAACCCTGTGCCGGTAATCTTTGCTCTCCTGAAAATATGAATTGGCATTTTCTCCCGCAGTTTTGCGGATGTCCAGATCGATTACCATTTCGCCATGCGGTACCTGGATTATTTTTCTCCCCCTGTCCAGAATTATCCCTGGAGGGAGTGTCTGCGATGATTTCCCGGAATCAATCGCCTTTGCTGTTCTGATATGCCTTTCTAGTTCAGGCAGGGCAGACATGATTATGGTGCCAATTGCTGCGAGATGGGACGATTTAGCCTCGTATTCCGCGATTGTTCGCTGCTGGGACTCTATTCTCTTTCTCAGGGATACGTCCTCAGGGTTTTCGTCCACCAGCTCCTCCATCCTCTTTCTTAACTCCTCGTTGAAGTCCTCAGCTTCCCTGAAATTTACAGCATCCAGATGGCGCTGCCTTATCGGGGAGATCATGCCGCCGTTCTCGTAAACATAGCATTTTCCCAGTGAAGCTTCCCCAAGAAGCTTTGCCAGCTCTGCCATCAGCACTGGAATTGCCGAAAGTGCCTCTCTGGCAGGGATTGACTTGTCCATCCCCGCCCTGAAGCAGAGTTCCTCCGCAAGGTCGCCCCCGAGGTTCATTCTTGAGGCAAGAGTCTGCACAACAGTGCCGGTGCTCGCTGCAAAGATCGCTTCTATCTCCTTCAGGTCAGCCCTGACCGGATCAAAGGAGGAAGGGGGCAGGTATCTTTCGCCCTTGATGATCTTCCTGTTTTTCCATTCCCTCTGGTGAACTGCAAGTTCGATCTTTTCGCCTACCGTTACGATAAGGTTCCCCTCCCTGAACAGTTCAATGATCAGTGAAGTGTCAGGATAAATGTCGATGCGCACCACGCGGTCAAAGTTGACCTGTTCAACCTTCTGTATCTTTCTTTCCAGGATCAGCTTTCTCAGGTTGATGGCAGTCTGGGTGGGCTGGACTTCCCCCTCCTTGGTGGAAACATAAATACCCTTTTCAAGCGAGAGAAAGAGATCAATCCTTCCGCTTCCTGGCCTGTTAAGCTGAAGGATGAACAGATTCGGCGGGATGTGGTACACCTTCTTGATGAAGGCTCCTTCAAGGATCGGAGCATATCTGGATAAGAGCGCGCAGATGTCTAGGGAAGATTCCTTCCTGTCCACACTTCCATATGTGGTGGGGATAAATGAAAATATACGTCCCATATGGCAGTTTAATGAAGATCACCATACATGGCGAAATTTCTCCCGGTGGCCGGCTTTTCGTTATACTCTCTCCCGGTCAGCTAAAAAGTGAGCTGACAAGAATCGCCTCTGAGAAGCTCCTCATGCCTGCGGCTTCTGCCTCCCTGACGAACTTTGGAGGAAAACCGCAGGATATTGCAGCGGAATTGAGTGCAGGGTTCCCGGGCGTGACCAGGTTTTTCATCGCAGGCTTCGAATCTGCCTCTCTGCTCGCGCTTGAGCTGGCGGCGCTGGGATTGCCGAAACGAGCCTTCCTGGTTAACCCCGAATTTAGCGAAGTCATGCACAAGGTTTTTCCCGGAATAGAGGTTCCTGTCACGGTGCTGTATACAGGCGATAATGCCGCGTTCAGGCCTGCCGCACAGAAGATCCATGATCTCACGCCGATGTCCGATATGGTCAGGCTCCCATGCCCGTCCCCCAGGATTG
>JAJZNS010000025.1 GCA_021811635.1 Thermoplasmata archaeon | reverse complement strand
TCCTCTTCCTTGACATCATTGGGGGATAGCTGCATGGAACAGGCAGGGCAGTAAGCCTGATTCGGCTTCTCCTTGAAGTAACCGCTTTTGCCGCACCTCGGGCATTTGTAGGAGAAGACCTTCCGGTTCAGACCCTCGGATACCAGCAGCAGGGAGACTTTCTTATCTTCCAGTGCCTTATAAATGGAATCCTCACCGTATGCAGCCAATCCCTGATCACCCTTTCTCACTTCCGTCAGGAATTTGTTGAGAAGGTCCTTTTCCCTGGCAATTTCCAGGTCCTTCATCGTGTCAGAGGCCTTCTCAACCAGTTCACGGAGCCCTGTCTCATCGGTGTAACCTATGTCAAAGGGGGTCTCCACCTTCTCCTTGATCTCGTTCCTCAGGTAATCTTTTTCGAGAAAGAACTCCTTGGTGGCACCGGGCCCCCCAAGGAAGACGGCTTTCATCTCCCTTATCCTGGGCATGAAGCTTTCGTTGATTATATTCCCGATTTTCTTGAAATACTCGTGGGCGGCAATTTCTATCAATCTTTCATATCTGCGCGAAGACTGCCCCCCTTGATGATGCTTGCTGGGGACAAGCGACTGCTCATTGGCAATAAGCACTATGTTTGTTCCGTTCAGCAGACCTATGGTTGCCTCCTTTCTGTCGATCACTATGAGGCCATAAAGCTCCTTGGCCTCAAGCTGTCCCTTGAGTATTTCCGTGTGGAAGACTGAGTCGCATCGATACAGAAAGGTGGTAAATGCTTCAGGCGGCTCTATGATCTTGGTGTACATGTCGGTCAGGTCACCCCTGGTTGCGACATGGCCGACAAAAAACACAAGGCCGGTGGGTGGTGGTGCCTTGAAGACTCTCAGCCTGGACATGATCGATTCGATTGCAGCAAGCACGTTCTTCCTTGTAGACTTGGACTTTATGTTCGAGGATGTGGAATATTCTTCCCTTAGATATTGGACCACATCATATATCTGCTTGTTCGGAGGAACATACAGGGAGATGAGTTCAGTTCCATTTCCCTTCAGGCCTTCGATCTCCTGAAGAGCCTTCTTGAATTCATACTTCCTGAGCTGAACGTCATCCTGCGGCATTTCGATAGAAAGTTTATAATCGTATTTAATGTTAATCCGGTAGTATGCCTATTTTCGTGATTTCTCTCGGGGGGTCGGTAGTAACTTCAGATCCACTTGACATAAAGTTCATAAAGCGTTTCTCTGCAATGATCGAAAATGCCGGAAAGGGAAACAAGTTCTGCATAGTCATAGGGGGCGGAAAACTGGCCCGATCCTACATAAATGCTCTGCGGGAGGCTGGCGTGAATGACAATATCCTTGACGAGATAGGCATAAACGCGACCAGGATGAATGCGCTTTCGGTAGCACCCTTCCTGGCTGACTGCAACACAAAGATACCAACCACCATTAACGAGGCGGCCGAGATGACTCGCATATACCGCTGCGTGATAATGGGGGGTACCGAACCAGGACACACAACTGATACCGTTGCTGCGCTCCTGGCAGAAAGGGTTGGGGCAAAGGTGATCATCAACGGCACGTCAGTGGACGGGGTCTATGAGAGGGATCCAAGGAAATACAGCGATGCGAAGAAGCTGAAGACTCTCGGTTATGATGAGGCGGTTTCAATGGCAGTCGTGGGATCGCTCGGGGCAGGACCGAATGTCTTCATGGACGTTACGTCCCTTAACATAGCAAGAAGATCAAAGATAAGAATTGTTGTGATAGACGGAAGGGATGTTGAGCAGTACGAGAAGGTAATCAACGGGATGGCTCACAGCGGTACCACGATCTCATGAATTCAGTTTTTCTTTATTCCAAGGACAATCTTCAGTCCATCAATGTCCCAGTTCCTGAGGTAATATCCTTCTCTGGCATCCGGACCGCCGGAGATCAGAACACTGCTGAGCGTCTGTGCCTTGATAAAACTGGAATATTTCTCAAACGCCATTTCCAGGTCTATTCCGTAATCTGAGGAGTCGTCTTCCACTGCATAGAGCGTGGATATTGTGTCATCGTATTCCAGCCTGAGATCCTTGCGCATCACCTGAATTCTCCTGGTGATCTCCCTGGCAAGGGCTTCGGCCACTAGGTCTGGGCTCTTTTCAAGGTTTATGAATACCTGTATGCCTTCCTTTCCGGCCTGCATTGCATACCCCTCCCTTGCCTCTTCCTGTAAGATCAGATCCTCCGGCGTTATCATGAAATCCCCCTTCGATATCGGGGCCTTGCTTGCCCTGTTCAGTTCATCCGGCGAGAGTTCAGCGACTGCCTTCTCGAAGTCCTTCAGCTTTTCCCTGAGAACCGGCGCCACCCTGTTGTAGTTAACCTTGCAAGTCACGATCACGGGCCTCTCGCCTGCAGGTATCATGCGGATCGACCTGGCATTTAGTTCTCCGGATACTACCTCCAGGTCGCCCGAAGAGATGCCTTCTGAGTAGATCAGTATTTCCTTGAGCGGGTGTCTTGCCTTCAGATTTCTCTCCTGTCTTGCCCGCCTGACAAGTTCCAGCACCCTGTATGCCTTGGACAGTCTCTCCTCAAGGTCGGGCTTTATCCGGCCCTCGTCGGCGACGGGAAATCTCTGTAAATGGACACTCTGGTGAGACCCGGTGAGATTCATGTAAAGAAAATCAGAGAAAAATGGAATCCATGGTGCCATGAGCCTCGAAATTGTTTCAAGGGTGTAAAAAAGTGCAGAGTACCCGCTCTTCTTCTCATCGGTGACCTCGTCAGACCAGAATACGCTCCTTGAAAGCCTCAGGTAAAAGTTCGACAGTTCGTCTATCAGTTGCTGTATTGCCTCCATGCCTAAATGGAACTCATACGAATCGCAGTGGGACCTTACATTCTTTACGACCGAATTCACCCTTGAGATCAGCCACTGATCAAGTTCCCTCAGGTTACTGGTCAGTCCGATGTATTGGAATTTGTCCAGATTTGCGTTTGACGCAAAGAAGGAATAGACGTTTAGCAGGGTGTAAAGGTTCTTTCTGGACAGTTCAGCAATGACTTTCCTGTCATAGTTCCTCGTCTTCCATGGAGCCCCCGTGGAAAAGAAGAGCCTCAACTCGTCACCCGTGTTCTCGTGGACTGCGTCAATACCGAATACGCTGTTTCCTTTGCTCTTGCTCATTTTTTTGCCCCTGCTGTCGAGGACAAAATCCATTGTTATGCAATTGGAAAAGGCAGGTTTTCCGAAGATCACGGAAGAAATTACGTGAAGAACGTAGTACCATCCACGGGTCTGGTCTATGGCCTCGCTTATAAAATCTACCGGGAGATCAGGTGTGGGAACCCTACCATTCAGTGGTTCAGAAGGGAGACCGGCAAATGTTGCACTGCCGGAGTCAAACCAGGTATCCATTACGTAGGGCTCCCTGTTCATGATATCCCCGCAATTCTCGCACGGAAACTTCACGTCATCTATGTACGGGCGGTGAAGGTCTTTCGGATAGGTTCCCGTAAGGGCCTCTATTTCACGGGCACTGGTGATGATCCTTGTGTGCCCATTCCTGCATGTCCATACCGGGAGGGGCGATCCCCAGTACCGATTTCTCGAAAGTGCCCAATCCTTTGCCTCGCTGATGAAATTGCCGAATCTCCCCTCGCGAAGGTGGGATGGGTACCAGTTTATCTCCTCGTTGTTGGCCACCAGTTCCTTTCTCATTCTGGAAACTGAAAGGTACCACGTGTCCAGTGGGTAATAGAGTATCGGCGAATCGCACCTGTAGCAAAACGGGTAACTGTGCGTTATCCTTTCCGACCGGAACAACAGCCTATGGTCTTTCAGATACTTTATTATCTCACTGTCTGCGTCTTTCACGAATTTTTCGTTCCATGGCATAGCTACATCGGAGAATTTACCAGACTCGTCGACCGGCTTTACCAGCTTGACCTTCATTTTCTTTCCAACGTCGAAGTCGTCCTGCCCGAATGCCGGCGCGATGTGCACTATCCCGGTTCCGTTTTCAGTGTCCACGAAGTTCTCGGCTACCACGACAAGTGAGCCAGAGGGAACCTTTGCAAACGGTATTATCTGTTCGTAAGCCTTTCCCTTCAGATCACTCCCCTTCATCCTGGTGATGACTTTAGCCGAATCGCCGAAAACGGCAGAGATTCTTTTTGAGAGCAGATAATATCGGTCGCCGTTAAACTCAACGAGGCTGTATTCCTCCTCAGGGGAAACCGCAAGGAACTGATTCGAAGGAAGGGTCCATGGGGTGGTTGTCCAGGCGAGAAAGTACGCCTTCCCATCCCTTTCCCTGAACTTTATGAAGACCGATGGATCGCTCACGTCCCTGTATCCCTGAGACAGTTCATGCGAGGCCAGCGGGGTTCCGCATCTGGGGCAGTATGGAACTATTTTATAATCCTTGTACAGCAAGCCCTTTTTGCTGAATTGGTCAACGGCCCACCATACCCTCTCAATGTATTCACTGTTCATTGTAATGTACGGATGTTCATGATCGACGGAATAGCCGAGCAGCCGATCAACATCATTCCATTCCCTGATGTAGCGAAATGCGCTTTCCCTGCAATAATTGTTGAATTTTCCGATGCCAAGTTCCTCTATTTTCTGTTTCTGCGTTATACCAAAGTGCTTTTCAGCTTCGATTTCCACCGCGAGTCCATGACAGTCCCAGCCTGCAATTCTCCGCTTTATCCTGTAACCAGTCATTGTCTTGTACCGCAACACCGTATCCTTCACTGTCCGGGTTATTGCGTGCCCAACATGCGGTCTGCCGTTGGCAGTTGGCGGGCCCTCGAGGAAAATAAACTCCTTTCCGCCCCTGTTGGCATCAAGAATTTTGGCTTCAAGCGACTCTCTTTCCCACTCTTTCAGGACAAGATCCTGGATGACAGACATGTTCATGCCTGTATCCACGGGCGGGTATGGCGTAAAGGGCATCAGCCTGTAAACTTTGCTGGCCTATATATTTTTTTGAACGATATCAACATCAACCACTTGCGTGAAGAGCCAGCACAATGCCATTTACCTGAAATGTTCGTATCCCTTATCTGTAACCTTTTTCCATTCGTTGTTCCTGTAAATTATAATGTCTCCGTCGTATACTTCGCCTATGAAGAATACAGGGATTTTTTCTTCGGCCATCTTTTTCCTGAAATCTCCATATTCGCGGTTTTCAATCGTGAACATGATCTCATAGTCACCACCGTAGTTGCAAGCAGTTTCGATAATGTCAATCGAAGAAAGTTCCCCGGCCTTTTCCATAGCGGTATGTATGGGGATGTCCTCGGCAACTATTCTGGCACCGAGGCCAGAAGAATCCCTTATTTTCCAGAGGGACGAGTAAAGCCCGTCGGAGAGGTCTGTCATGAATTTTGCGCCATTCCGGGCCAGTGCAATCGCCTCATTGATCCTGGGCATAAAATCAAGCATCAGCCTGATACCATGGGATTTCCTGTATCCATTTTCGTAAAAGATCTTACCGGCAGCTGCGCGTCCAAGAGAACCTGTTATTCCTATTACCTGCCCTGATGAAATTCCGCTCTGCCTGACCACTCCACCGCTTCCGGATTTTCCTACTATTGTACCCGCTATGCTGAACGTGCTGGATTCCTTGGTATCCCCGCCGAGGATTTTGCAGTCGAATTCCTGCAGCCGCATTTTTATTCCGCGATACACCCCTTCCAGAAATTCAAACTCGGTATCCTTGGGCAGAAAAAGTGCGATCAGCATGCCAATGGGAATGCCGCCCATGGCAGCTATGTCACTCAAATTTATCGATGCAAGGAATTTTCCGATCATTTCAGGATCCGCGCCTTTAGGAATATTGTTTTCATAGGAGACTGAATCAGTCGAAAGAAGCAGTTGCCCGTCATCGAAATCCAGAACGGCACAATCCTCCAGTTCGCCTACTCCTGATCCGGAAGTGAGCCTTCTAATTATTTCCCTTTCTCCAATCTGGCTGAGTTTCACGCTTTCCTCCTCATACGCTGATTCTGGAAAAGGACATCTCGTGTATCAGCTTTTGGTAATCTAGTTCCTCCGGAAGAAGATTTTCAACCTCAATGTCATTATAATACCTGGAAAGATCTGAGGATTGAATATATTTATCGAGCTCATCGAAGTCCTGGTTCAGCGAAGACTGCACTATCAGGTTAAGCAGCCTTTCATCATTAAGATCGTTGTGCACTCCTCTTTCCCTGTTGCCCCCGGTAGGATAGGACACCACGTTGTACCCGCTCCTGCCTGCCCAGGCAAGGATCCTGCCCAGGGACCACAGTCTTGGCGGCCTGTACTGTCCTCTTTTCCACAGGTATTCAACAAGAGTGTTTTTCTGTATATTCATTGGGTTAATGGAAATGTCAGTTGAGTAAGGGGCAACAAGGGATATGGATCGCATACAGTCATCAACCGCTTCAACCTCCGACATGAACGGCGGCTTGAGCAGAAGATAGCTTCTCACCTCGAAGCCCTGTTCCTTACTGATCCGGGCTGCGGTAACAAACTTGTTAAAGCTGCTACCCTTGTTAATACTCCTTGCTATTATCTCGTCATTCGCGCTCTCTACTCCTATTGCAATTCTGGCATTCAATTTCCGTCCCTTAAGCGGGGAAAGATTTGATGGGGTGATGTATTCGGTCCTGGACTCTACCAGAAGCTTGGCTATTTTTCCGCTTATGGAGTCATAGAAATAATCCCTTGCACGCACAGGCATCTCAATGGGATCAAGGAAACTTCCAGATGTGAATACCTTCAGTGTTTCAGTATTTCCCAGATAGTGAATGATCTCATCCGTCTGCTTCATGAGATCCTCCTCCGTCACCGTGTTGGAGATATCGTTGAAATATCCGCACATACTGCAGGAAGAAAAGTTATACCAGGAACATCCGGTAGTCCTGAAAATCGCGACGCAGGTCTGCTCAGGATAGCCACGGATTCTGTCCATCTCCATCCAGACAGAAACCGGTTTTTCGTTGTTGCCCGATCTCTTTTCTTCAGGTATCAGGCTTTTCACGAAGCTGGCCAGTTCCCTGTCTATCATGATTTCATTATTCTGCAACAAGATAAAAGGTTGATTGATTGCATGGGAGATGCCGACTAAGCCTAAATTTTAGCAATTCTAATTAAAGACAAAAATATTAATAGTGTTACGGAATCCTTATATACTAACTCGAAATATAGAATAACCGATGGATCAAACCGGAAGGATAATCAAACGTAATGGAGACGAGGTCCTCCTATCACTCAAAGCACCCGTAGAGATGTACAGCAGAGCCTACATTAGCGGTAATGCACCCATAGGCAAGGTGGTGAAGATACTTGGCCCTGTCAGGGAACCGATGGCAATACTGAAACTTAGAGACGCAAAGGCAAATCTGGATGGAGTTGAATCCGTGTATTTCAGGTGAGGAAATATATGACTGAGGCCGAAGAGAAAAAGGAGCGAAAGACGGAGGAGATTGTTAAATGCCCGGAATGCGGTTCCACGCAAATCGTTAGGGATTATGAACGCGGGGAATTGATCTGTAACAACTGCGGGATAGTGATAGACGATAACTTCATTGATCAGGGACCGGAGTGGAGGGCATTCGACTCAGAGCAGAATGACGCAAGATCCAGAGCGGGCTCGCCCATGACATTTACTATACACGACAAGGGTCTTTCTACGGACATTTCCTGGAAGAACAAGGATTCCTACGGAAAGTCTATCCCTACCAGAAACAGGGCACAGCTCTACAGACTCAGAAAGTGGCAGAAGCGAATCAAGGTATCTAATGCTGCTGAGAGAAACCTATCACAGGCTCTTCAGGAGCTTGAAAGGATGGCATCAAATCTCAGCATACCAAACGACGTCAGGGAAACTGCCGCGGTGATATACAGGAAGGCAGTAAAGCAGAACATGATTCGTGGCAGAAGCATTGAGGGAGTCGTAGCCGGTTCTATATATGCAGCCTGCAGGCTTACCAATGTTCCCAGGACACTGGATGAGATTGGATCTGTAACCAGGGTAAAGAAGAAGGAAATAGGCAGGACCTACAGGATCATGAGCAGATACCTTAAGCTGAATATTCTCCCTTCAAAGCCTGATGACTATGTCAACAGGTTCTGCAGCCGGCTCAAGCTCTCCCAGGAAGCCAGAAAAAAGGCGCTGGACATCCTGAAGATGGCGCGTGATAATGATCTGACCTCCGGTAAGGGGCCTACAGGGGTTGCTGCGGCCGCGATATATATCGCGTCGCTCCTGACAGGAGAGCGCAGGACCCAGAGAGCTGTCTCGGAAGTTGCTGGAGTCACCGAAGTCACAATAAGAAACAGGTACAAGGAACTGACAGAAAAGCTACCCCTTGGCATTCAGGAGTAGCCTTCTCCCATTTTCTCAACCTCGTCCACGCTCATCACCAGTTCCTCGGTGAGAGAGTAGATTGACGAGGGCTTAATTTTAGTGACTGTAAATTTCAGGGAATTGTTTTCCATGCATTCTCCATCGATCATACCAACATTGTCCGGCTCCAGCGAATTGAGGATGTCATTGCAGTCGATCCTGAGATTACGAATGACCAATTCAAGAGACAGTTCCATAGCTTTCATAAAAATCAATAAATACTATTAAGATTTTGCTGCAGGATGCCAACAGAACTCTTGTACCTGGATCACCCCTATGAAACGGAGTGCATAAGCACCGTGTCACAAGTTGAATTTACTGACCTGGTTGTTGATAGAAGCATTTTCTTTCCCACGAGCTTCGGCCAACCCAACGACAAGGGGAAGGTGTTCATAGACGGAAAGGAGTTTGCTATTGCAGACGCCTGGAGCGACGGACTTTTCGTCCACCTTATGTCCCTGTATGATCCCTATCCCCAGGATATAGCGGGAAAATCGGTCAAACAGGTAATCGACTGGAACATAAGATACATTCACATGAAATTCAGGAGCGCAATGTACCTTGTCTCCGGAATTGCTTATGAAAAACTGCAATGCCTCACAAGGATGAACGAAACATATGATGATCAGTCATGGATTGACCTGCTTACGGATAGGGATCTTACTGAGGGATTGGTGAGGGACATCGAAGCTTCGGTGAATGAGAAGGTGGCTTCAGCACTGCCGATAACCAGCAAATACATTTCAAAGGAAGAATTCGCCAAGAATGGGACATTGATGTTCCTGAACAAGAACAGCATACCTGACTACGAGAAAATAAGGGTGACGGAAATCCCTGGCCTGGCAACCCAGTTTGACATGGGAATTCAGGTGAAGAACACATCAGAAATAGGAAAGATAACGATAAAGACAACGCTGGTGAAGGGAAAGATAAACAAGAGGTTGATAATCAACCTTGCACTATAAAGCCGAAGACTCGCGATGGATTTCCAACCTGATCTGATAAGAAAGATAGAAAGGTATTTCGGGCTGGCAGGAATTATGCTCGCCCTTGCAATAGCTTTCTACTTCATTTATGGGATATTCTCGGATTTATCTGGCACGCTTTTCACAATCCACAACAATCCATATTATTCTAACGCCGGGGGCCCCCCAATTTTAATGGAGGCTTCAGTAATCGTGATTCCCTTAGTTATTGCTGTATTCTACTATTTCATTGAGGTAAGGGATGGAGTATATGAACGGTTCGCTATTATGCGGGTTTTTGCGATACTCATATCAAGCAACCTCCTGCTGACAGTGACCCTACCCGTATTCATCTCTCCTCCGCCCGCAGGAGCAGCATTCAGCTCAACCCCGCTTGCGACGGTTATGGTTATTATATATCAGAACACCTATGAATTCCTGGAACTTCTGCTGCTTCCAATCCTTGCCGTTTCAATACTTTACATGATTGTGACCGGCGGGCTTTCAGTGAGGAAACTTGTCTTTGGAATAATTCCCCGTGATTTCTCAGCGCTGGGCGTAGCTGCCATTGCATGGGTTCCCGCCGCCCTGATTTTTGGGCTGTTCTTTTTCTCCAACGGCGGAGACGTATTCTCCTACACGGTGCTGGCACTGGAATACTTCGTGATCACTTACAGCTTCATCAGATTCGGGTTGCCCGCAGCCGCATTGCTCTACTTTTCGCTCATGGCAATGGACATAGTATCAGCATGGAGTGCAGCCGGAACCTCACAATACGCTTCCATGATTTCGCTGTCGGTTGGCCTGTTCATCCTGGTATGGGCTTTCATAGGCATCACATCTATTTTCGCCGCACTCTTCACTTTCATGAGGGATGGCGCTAGTCTTCGCGTAAGGAATGCAACCGCCAGGGTGATGCGGGATGGAAGTCCGAGGCGCACCATAAGCCCGTGGATCAACAGTTCCTGTCCGTCCTGCGGATCCGTGACATACAAAATCAACCCTGACGGATCACTCACCTGTCTGAAATGCGGCCAGGTAATCGACAAGGATGCCGAGGGCCCAATGAATGTAAGAATAGACATCAGAAGCTCTCGCTTCTGAATTGCACTGGTCAAACATTATACCGTTATCGTACAGCTATCCTGGACTGAATCGTGACTGCCCGCGAATTCGTGTTAAAAGCAAAGCAAGGGAAAGAACAATCGCGAACAATATGCCCGGAAGGAACAGCCACAGCGCAATCTGAAAGTGTATCATGCCAAACCCGATGCCTCCAAGCAGGCTGCCAACTGTAAAGCCTGTGCCGAACAGTGCCTCATAGTAGAAAACTCCGGTGCCCGGGGATGAGGTGGCAGAAATGTAGGCAAGCAGCTTGGAAAATGCTATCGACGATCCCACAGCTGAAATGGAGGAAAGGATGATTATGGCTTCCAGCGATGATGAAAAGGCAAGAAATAACGGAACAGAGAGGAGAAGCGATGAGGCTATCGCATATGCCTGCCAGTTGCTGCTTTTAAGCCGGTTCATTGCAATGAAAGTCACCGCAGAAACAAGAGGAGGTATGGATACAATAATACCGATGTCGTAAGCCCTGTAACTTAGAAGCTTGAGAAACGGAACTATGACATAGTAAAGAAAGCCGGAAGAGATTCCAACAAACAACAGTGGAAGTACCATGAGCGGGGAAGCCAGTGTCCCTGCTGAAAAATCCCTCTGACGCGCATTCCCGGCAGGAATGAATAACGCTGCAATCAGAAAGAACATGAAGGAAAAGACAAACAGGTAGGAAAAGCCAAGATAGCTGAGCAGGAAACCTGCGAGTATCGGTGAGATGAGATTCGGTATTCCCCACGCGGAGGAATACCGCTCTGCAAGGCCTTCCATGCCGGCGTAGCCTATGTAAATCTCCATCCCTATCCAGAAAGTCCCGGTCACGAAATCAGAGATTATCAGGAGTGGAAAGAAAAGGCTGCCATACAGCACCGCAAACACCAGGGTGACCGGAACCATTGCAATGGTGCAGAAGCGGACGACTGCCAGGATACGCTTAAGATCGCTGCGCCTGAGAAGGAATGATACAATTGCAAAAGGCAGGCCTATAATGCTTCCCAGTATTCCCGTAACCACATACCCGTATCCGAGGTAAACCGAAAGTATAGGGAAAGTAAAAGCAAGTGCGAACCACCCCATGGCATAGAACCCGCTGGAAGCGGGAACGGTAATGTTTTCGTCAGATCGATTCAGCACTCGCCGGAGATGTCGGCTGCGGAATTAAATATTCATTTCAGCTTTTCCAGCACAATCTTCCCGTCCTCCTCTTCATAGAATGCCACTATGTCGGATGCTTCCAGCCCGAGGTAGGTCCCGATTTTCTTTGGAATAGTAATGCGCATTGAAGCGCCCTTCGATGATATGTGGGAAACATCAACTAATACCCTTTTTGGCATTAAGTGTAATTTTACCGCAGGATAATTATCTTGCCATCGCCGGGGAATGACCGCGAGGATTCAAGAGCAACCATGCAATGTGCCATAGTCCAATGGAAAAGTTCCTGGCATATTTTGGTCACCTGAATATAGATACTGTCCTTAACGTGGAGAAAGTGGCAGAGAAAGGATCCAACAGACTTATTTCAGTAGATACAAAATATGGGGGGACCGCAGGAAACTTTGCCATGGCTGCGAGCCGCCTTGGCCTTCCGTTCACGATTTTTTCAAGGGTATCTGCAAGAACACACAGGGATTACCTGACATTCCTGAACGAGAAGGGAATTGACACATCCTCAGTCGAAGAATCGGAAAACGATGATGGCCCGTCATGTTACATTGTCAGCAGCGGGCAGTCCCAGACAGCCTATATGCAGCAGGGGCCTATGGAGACCTGGGACACGCGGGTGGGGATGGAAAGACTGAATGAATACAGGTATGTACATTTTTCCACCGGCCCGCCTTCTCTGTATATTTCATTGCTTGATGCCATCAAAGATACGCAGGTGGCATTTGATCCAAGCCAGGAGATCTTTTACCGCTATAGCGATAGTCAGATAACGGCATTCCTCAAGAGGGCTGACCTCTTGTTTTTCAACGAAGACGAGTTTGAAATGCTCACCAGTTCTCAGGATAAAATAGGCAGGATCCCCGACAATGCAAAAGTGATTGTAACCCATGGCTCCGATGGCACACAACTCATTGCCAATGGAAGAAAGTCATGGTTCAGGACACGAAAAGTCGATTCACCCGTAAATACAGTTGGCGCAGGGGATGTGTTCCGTGCTGGTTTTTACCTTGGCGTTTACCTGAACATGAGCATAGCCGATTCCATAAGGCTTGGAAACTCTGCTGCATGGATTTATTTGAATGGGAATGGGTTTTCCGGACTCAGCCGATCTTCCCTGCTTGACCTGATTGAAAAGTGAATGCAGGGTACTGCCTTTCCGGTTTCAGCCGTAGGACTATGCGATAGTTCATTTAACAAGACGCAATAAGGCATGAGTTTAAATTGGTAAATTTCGAAGAAATGGAACTTGATCAGCGGATTTTGAATTCTCTCAGCAGCATGAAATTCCTTCAGCCTACCGAGGTGCAGGAGGTAACAATACCCCTCGTTCTCGGAGGCTGGGATGTAACTGTGCGCGCCAAAACAGGCACGGGAAAAACCGGAGCCTTCATGATCCCAATTACGCAGAAGATATTGAACAAGGACGGCCTTCGCGTGCTCGTCCTGGCCCCAACGCGGGAACTGGCCAAACAGGTTTCCGAAGTTGCATCAAGCATTGCGGCAAATACCCGCAAGAAAGTAGTTACCGTCTACGGCGGAGCATCAATTAACACACAGATTGAAGCCTTGCGAAGAAAGCCAAGCATAGTCGTCGGTACCCCTGGAAGGATTCTGGACCTGATTTCAAGGCATGAACTGAATCTGTCCCTGGTTGAACACGTGGTTCTTGATGAAGCTGACGTAATGCTTGACATGGGTTTTGTTGATGACATAAAGGATATACTATCATTTACGCCACAGAACCGTCAGACACTTCTCTTTTCGGCTACAATGCCCAGCGGGATTGTCCAGGTCGCAAAGCGATACATGAAGAAGGACAGAAAGAATATAATCATCGGAAACGAGGAGGAACGTACGGTGGAAACAATAACCAATTACTACGCTATCTCCGAAAGAAGGAACAAATTTGGGATGCTGCTGGCTTACATAAAGCATTTCAAGCCGGAAAAGACAATAATATTCACCAATACTAAGGAATATGCAAACCGCGTGTTCTCCGCCATGAAAAGGGAGAAGCTTGATGCCGTCCTCCTCCATGGCGATATAACCCAGGCACAGCGGGAGGCTGCACTGAGGGAATTCAAGAACAAGACGAGTTACCTGGTGGCGACAAATGTTGCTTCCAGGGGGCTTGATATCCCCAAAGTTTCAGACATTATCAACTTCGACGCTCCTGAGGAGGCGAATGTATATATTCACAGGGTTGGCCGTACCGCGAGAATGGGAAGGGATGGCAGGGCATTCACGATATTCACCGATGCGGAGGAATACCTTATACCTGAGATCGAGGATAAGGCAAACATTAGGATCAGCCAGCTTGGACTCATTGCAGAAGAGCCTTCTGAACCATTTTACAGGAAGAGCACGAGAACGGATAACGGTTCGCGGAATTTCCACCGGGGTAAAGGAGGCAATGGAAGCAATTCCCATGGAAACCCAAGACGAAAGAAAACCGGCGGAAGATCGTACGAGGGATACGGAAAGTCATACAACGACTACATGTGATATAGTTCAGGCTACGATGCCTGTTTTGTACACAATATAATACTGATCGGAGAAGACTACGGTTAATTGACTGAGGTTGATATACAGCCCGCTCGCGCTGGAATTTTCCCATGATGCGGGGATTATCACAAAGCCGATGTTGTATTCTGTTATGTTCAACCGGGAACTGTTTGATCCGGGATCAGTGAGTATGCCGATTGCAGCGTTTCTTTCGTTTATCTGTACCTCACCAAAAATAAATCCTTCATAGATGATTATCCTTACGCCGTCTATGGCAGAGAGCGTTTGCCCGAAATATGGTGCCAGCACTGTGTAGTTTCCAAAATGCGTAACATTTGCACCATAATCTACCAGTTGCTGATCATACTGAAACGGTCCGCTCGAATAGAATTGAGCAGAACTCTGATCCAGATACACCTGCAGAGGGCCAAGAATCATCGCGCTGACCAGCAGTACAGCTGCCACCTTTCCTGCTGAGAGTTTCCTGTGCTTTCCTGCAATTCTTATTTTCAGTTCCCTGAATTCCGGCAGATTCATGCAGATTATGACAGTGAACATTGGAAAGAGATAGAGCACAATTCTTGCTGCGACCACCTCGTCCCAGAAAACAAAAATCGAGAGCGGCAGCAACATGATGATAGAGAGCGTGAAAGGGTTCCCAAAGCCGACTTTCCTCTTCGTATTTATTGCATAGAGAATCATGAACCCCATGATAATTCCTATTTCTGCGATTGAGGGGATCATTGAAAGCACGACCGTGAACGGCTTAGGAACTGTCTGTAATATTCCTCCTCCCTGGGAATATGAGACCCTCAGCGTATTGAGGAGGAAAGATAGCCTGGGCAGCCACCACAGGGCTCCGACTACTACGCTGGTGACTAGGGAAAAAAGCGAAAACATGAGGGGGGTTTTCTCATGCCGTATCCAGTAATAGGCTGTCAGGAGAAGCATCAGATACGACGTGACAGCCCAGGTCAGGTCGTGGGACATCGCAATCATTCCTGACAGTAAAACGGACATAACAGCGTATTTCCTGAAATCAACGCCGCCTTTCCTGAGATTGTTCAAGAGGACGAGAAGGGAGAGGAAGAAGAACTGGGAAAAAATATAGGCATAACCTCCCCAGGGAAGCGAGTAAATACCTGCCCCTATCAGAGACACCAGCACCATGGCGATAGCCGAGTGCCTCCTGTCGCTGTACGGGTAGCCTGTTGAATAAACCAGGACCGATGTCAGAGAACTGAATATTATTGCTATTGAAAGAAGAGAATAAGAATAAAAATAGGTAACCTGCGCCGAAACGAATGGTATTGAAAGGAAATAATCAAGATAAAACAGTGCAGGCGGATAAATGTATTCTGAACCAGGATAGTAAAGCTGGTTTATCACAGGGATTGATCCACCACTGAAATGAATTTCCCTGACGTATGTGGCAAACTGGCCAACGTCCCCGGATGGTATCAATCCGGGCAGGAAAATTATGAAATCAGCTACCAGCGAGAGAAAGAATACTACGGCAAATTCGTAGATTCTCTTCATTGCGACACTTTGCTGGAATACAATTTAGCCATCTCGTCAGCTATGGTGTCCCAGTCGTAATCTGCAGTGAACTCCAGGGCGTTCCTGCTCAACATATTCCACTCCTCCTCGTTGTTGTAGAGGTACCGTATTCGGGACATCAGATCGACAAAATCCGTAGAAATGAGTCCGTTGTAGCCGTTCTTGATAACTTCGTTGGCGGCATAGTTATATTCACTCCTGACAGTGACCACGGGTATTGATGCGGCCATGGCCTCGATCGATGCTATGGAGAATCCCTCCCGATAGCTTGGGAGAACGAACAGCCACGCTTTCCTGAAATAGTCCATCAATTCATCCTGATCCATATGACCGTGCA
Source organism: Thermoplasmata archaeon (assembly GCA_021811635.1). The sequence continues at coordinate 22,693 of JAJZNS010000025.1, read as the reverse complement.
GGCTGATGTTCTTCTTCCCGTCAATGATGGATTTTAGAAAGTTGGACTGGCTTCCGTTCCCAATAACATGTAATTCCAGTCCGTTCATGCCATCCATAGCCCTGATGAGGCTGTCGAGCCTCTTGTGGGGCTCGAGCCTGCCGACATAGATTATCTTCCCCCAATCCTTCTTTCCATTCGACTGGAAAGCCTTTCGATCCACCCCGTTTGCGATCACCGAAACGTCACTGATTGGGTAAGTTGCCTTCAGGAGATCACGCACTGTTCGAGATACGGCGATATGATTGGTGAACAGGTTTGCAACCTTTCTTTCCCAGTTTATTGCCAGCTTCCAGATGAGTCCCTTCCTGCTGTAGAAATCCTTGAGCACCTCATGCCAGTGAAAGAAGCTCACTGGCGATCTCCTTATCTCCTCCTGGGATTTCACGGCATGATACAGTGGAAATTCATCGAAATTGAGGATATCGTAGTCCCTCCTTCCTGCGAGTGCTTTCCTGACACTGGATGAGAAATTCAGTACTCCCCTGATCTTCCTTGAGCTCTGTCTGAAGTAATCCTGTTCCCTCAGCGTGGTGATATTGCGGATATTCAGCCCCTCCGTCTGTTCAAGGGTGCCGAATGGGTTGGTCAGTACCTCTATATCAAAGCCTTTTTTTCCCAGCCTCCTGAAAAGCTCATAAGATCTCCGCTCAGCGCCGCCCTCGTGCGGGAAAAACGCTTCGTTGACTGAAAGCATTTTGATTGTGTCCATATGTTTTCACGATGCTGAATATTGGAGAATGATACTTAATTCAGTTATAAGCTTACGTCTTGCCCGGGTGTTCCGCGATAACCTCTGCGATCGGCATCCTGGTCTGGGTTCTGAGTAACCATGCCATGATTCATGCAAAACGAAATGAGTTGAGTCATATTGCACGGCACTTAATGCATTCCAAGAAAATATTATAACCACTCTAACAATCATCCAGAGAATTCACATGTTTACGCTTTTTGCACGATGTGACCTGCTATCAGGAGGCAGATAAAATGCCGAAGATACCGAGGATTCTTGTCATTGGGGATGGCACCGCGGGGTTGAATTTCGCGAATAAAATAAGGAGATTGCTTCCCGCTGATGATGCTTTCGTCACACTGGTGGGCTCATCCAGCAGGCACTACTATAAGGGAGACGGATTCCTACTGCCGTTTGGATACAAAAAACCTTATGAGTCATACAAGCCTGTTGACTTTTTGCTGGATTCTCGCGTTGAACACATCAGGGATACAGTGACGGGAATACGTGTCAATGACCGGGCAGTGATCACAAGGAAGCGAACCCTGAACTACGATTACCTTGTTATTGCAACCGGTGCAAAACTCGCCTACGAAATGGTTCCTGGCTACCTGGGTGAGGCAAAGCATTTTTACGATTTTGAACATTCGATGGAACTCCGCGGGATTCTGGAAAGATTCAATGGCGGAAACGTGGTGATTGGGCCCTGCGAGGTAAATTCACCGTGTCCTCCTTCATCTTTCGAGTTTGCAGTGCTGCTGGATCAATTCCTCCGGGATAAGGGAATACGTGACAAGACCTCTATAAAGTACGTTTACCCCTTGGAAAAAGCGTTTCTCCTCGATGAACTTGCTCCAACCATAGAGCAAATACTCAGGGACAATGAGATCGAGATCGTCACTGGGTTTGAAGTCGATTCTGTGATACAGAAAAATCATGAGTTGCACTCAAAGAAGGGGGATTCCATAAACTATGATCTTCTCATACTTGTTCCACCCCACAGGGGACAGGATTTCATTGCCGAATCCGGCCTCAAAAATGTCAATAATTTCGTTACTGTGGATAAGGACAGGCTTAATCCAGAGGGGCATGACGAGATATTCGTTATCGGGGACGCAGCTGACCTGCCCATACCGAAGGCTGCTTCAGCTGCATGGATGCAGGCTGAGTATGTCGCAAAAGAGATCTCCCACCGCCTGGGAAAGATGATGATCGGCTCCACCTACGAGGGCGAAGTCGGATGCACATTGTACACTGGCAGGGGCATGGGGATGACAGTTTACTTCAATTATGAAAAGCGACCGGTAGCCTCAAAACCAAAGAGGTTCGATTACCTGCTGAAAAAGATGGAATGCGATGCGTATTTTTCAGCAATAGCGAGGGGGATGATATAATGACTGGGGACGATGACAATAACGGATCACCGGATACAATTGAGGAACTCCTTCTTTTACTGATGAAGGAAAAGGATCAGATAGCCGGTCTCGCGACCATACTCAAGGATCTTATAGAAGCGGGTACCATTCAGACCATGTTAGAGCTTATTGGCAAATTAAGCCCTTCGAACATTGAGTATCTTGCCAAGATGCTTGGATCATATAATATGAAGGTTGGGATTTACAAGACTCTGAACCTTGTTCCGGCCATTTTTTCCGCGCTATCTGATGAGGGAACTTCCGATGTCATAAAGGCAATTGCTTTTGAGAGCGACACCATATCTGAAAAAATGATAGATGGTGCCAAGAATCCCCAGAAGCTTACCCTGCTGCATTTGCTGGCTCTTGGAAAAGATCCTGATTTTGCTGCCGGTGCCACCGCGATGATAAACATGCTTTCAACGATCGGAAGGGCCATCAGCCGGGTAAGGGAATAATTTTTTCACTTTTAGCTGGCCGGTTCGTCGCCCTTTTTGCAGACATAATCATTCGTCTTCCAGGTTGTCGAACAAGGCTTTCACCCCAAAAAACAGGGGTGTCAGGTATCTACCCGATTAGACTGGAACCTAGAGCAGAAACAGCAGAACCAGTAAGGTTTTCCAGAAGGGATTCTCACATCTCATCCATCGACGCCCCATCATCTTCGAAGTCCTCGTTGCCGCCATCATAGGTCCGGACTCCCATTGTCCGTGGCCTCAAAGCCCGCGTATTCTGTGTGATCTTTAACCTTGGCGTATTTCTTGTATCAGAGTATGTCACTCTGTCGAGAGATCTCCTGTATGACTGGTGCAGAACTTCCTCATGATTCAGCATTTCGCTGTAAGTTCCGCCGACAAATCCAAACGTGACCAGAGTTATGAGCGAACTTGGCATTATCAGTGTGAAGGTCCTGATCAGTCCGAAGGCGGTATACATATTTGTAAGAACGTTAGAAGCTGAGGCTAGTTGGGATTGGGAAATAGCAAGTATTCCGGATCCAAAATAGTATGATGCGTAAGCAAGTGGACCGGACTTGAAAGGCATCAAAGCAAATGTAGTGAACATAAGTATTGATGAAGCGATAAGACTCGCCATAATGCCCTTCCACATGCCCCCTGCCTTTCTGCCGCCCAAGTAGCCTGCAATTGCAGGCCCTGCAACAGGTATCCACCAGAGTGAGAACGCAAAGATTATTGTGTAATATATTGACTTGACCTGAGCCATTCTGTTGGAGTCTGGAGATGCCTCTTTCCTCAGGAGCCGAGTATAGGATCGGTCATCTATTGGCTCAACATATTTAGGTCTCGAGGTTAACATTGTCATGCATGTGTCAGACAATATAAAGCATCAATGATATATAAGGTTTCGCAATTTTCTCCTGATAGCCTGTTTTAGCCTATGCGCCATACTTTTCTGCCCTTCCGGAAAGCGCCAGGAGGTACTGCATCAGATCCCCGCTCGTCAGCCTCAGTGATCCCATGATCGGGTGCTTCTCGTCGAAATGACTGCAGTAATCAGTTCTTATCCCTTCCGAAAATACCAGCAGGGGGAGAGGGTCTCCGCTATGTTCCTTCATTTCACATGGTGTGCTGTGATCACCCGTTATTGCAATCACCGTACTCGCGGCAAGGCTCAGGAGAGGGGCGATTGCCCTGTCGACCTTTTCTATGACCTCTACCTTGCGTAATGCATCTCCATCGTGACCTGCCACATCTGTAGCCTTGAAATTTATTATCACGAAGTCCTCCTTTTCCAGGACGGAAATCGCCTTTTTAACCTTGAGACCATAGTCTGAATCGTAGCTGCCGGTCATCCTTTCATCATACACGATGCTGAGCCCTGCCAGATGGCCAATGCCGCGGATAAGTGGGATTCCCGCAATGCATGACCCCTTCATACCGTACTTCTCGTGGAACGGTTTAAGCAATGGCGCCTTTCCCACTCCGCGAAGTAACAGCGCATTGGCTGGTACCAGGCCTTCCTTTTTCCTCTTCAGGTTAACTTCGTGTGCTTTGAGTATTCTGCCAGCCTCCTTCAGGTATCGATTGACCAGGTCTGCAGTTTTTTTGCCGGAGCCATCGAGCGCTCGGATTTCCTGTATCCTCTTTCCGGTTTCATGTGGGTCTGAATCGCTGATTTTATCGGAAAGATCCGGACCACTCACCACAAGGGCTGCCCTGTGCTCCACCCCTGGTCTCACCCTGAATGAATATCCCTCAATTTCCATGGAAATTGCCTGTGCCAATGCTGCGGTTCCCTCTGCGATGCGTCCGGCCCTTCTGTCTGTAACGATACCGCTTTCGTCCACAGTGGCAAAGTTTGCCCTGAAGGCAATATCGCCCGGATTCATTAGCAGGCCAAGTCCCATCGCCTCAAATGGCCCTCTTCCTGTATACACGTCCCTGGGATCATATCCGAGAAGTGAGAGATGGGAAGTATCGGACCCGGTGTTGAGTCCTGGAGAAACCGGGTACATGAACCCACCCTGTCCTTCGGAGATCATCCTGTCCATATTCGGTTTGTACGCAAACTGCAGAGGGGTGAGCCCGTGAAGAACCTTGCATGGCCTGTCACCCAGCCCATCCAGAATCAATAGGGCAATTTTTTTCATGCACTGTGATATTCCCTGTAATTAAACAATTTTCTACGCTTTCTGCGTCCGCTAAGGGAACAGGGTATTCTGAAATTCATGTCATGGGAATTATAATACATTGGATGGTTATCGTTAACCGTGGCGATAACCACAGTCCCAGAGGAGATAGAGGAATTTGCGAAGAGGGCATGGTACGATCTCTTCGAACTTTATGGATACACAGATATTCTGAATCAATTACGGCAGGTTTACCCGGATACCAGGTCCATGAATGTTTCCTTCAAGGACGTATCGAAGATTGAGGGGTTCGCCGACATGATACTTGCCATGCCGGAAGCCATGCTCAGGATAGGAGAGGACATCATCAGGAAAGACTACCTTGAGAAGGGAATCCTCCCTTCGGATTCGCGAAGGTTCAATATAAGGCTGGTGGACACGCCGCTGAAGGATACTTTCATCGAGATCCGAAGCATCAGAAGCAACAACATCGGACGCCTCATAAGTGTAACCGGCATAGTGAGAAAAAATACAGAGGTGACCCCCCGCCTGCAGAATGCGGCATTCGAATGCGCGTTTTGCAAGTCCATAATATACCGCTCCCAGCTGAGGGGAAGGCTGGAGGAACCGGAGGTCTGCACAAATGACGAATGCCCTTCGGAAGGCAAGAAGGCGAAATTCACCCTGCTGCCCAGTGAATCAGAATTCGTGGATGTCCAGAAAATAGAGATTCAGGAAAACCCTGAAACAATGGAGGGGGGATCACAGCCGCAGCGCATTGAGGTGATTATTGAAGACGATCTTACAGGGCAGCTGTTTCCAGGGGACAGGGCGCTGATTACCGGTGTACTGGTGGCGGAGCAGAAAAGGCAGGGCATTGTACCCCTGACAGAATTCCACACCTACATCTACGCAATAAATCACGACAAGGACGTCAGGGAGATCACGGACATAGAAATCACGAAGGAGGATGAAAAAAACATACTGGAGCTTTCACAGAAGCCGGATGTCACAAGCCTTCTCGAGGGGTCTATAGCTCCGACAATTTATGGTCATGAAATGATAAAGAGAGCACTGGTCCTGCAGCTCTTTGGCGGCCTGAGAAAGACAATGAAGGACGGTACTACAATCAGGGGAGACATACACATCCTCCTTGTAGGAGATCCCGGTACTGCAAAATCCCAGTTGCTCCGCTACATGACCCTTCTCTCGCCGCGCGGGATTTATGCTGCTGGAAAAGGGTCAAGCGCCGCTGGGTTGACTGCTGCGGCTGTGCGTGACGACTTCGGCGAGGGGCGCTGGACGCTGGAAGCTGGAGTCCTTGTGATGGCAAACAACGGACTGGCAGCAATTGATGAACTGGACAAGATGGATCCGACTGATACTGGTGCCATGCACGAAGCAATGGAACAGCAGAGTTTCCACGGGGAAACTGTTCTCTCCTTTTCCGACGGCTCCAGAAGAACCATAGCTGAATTCGTGGATTCACTGATGTCTGAGAACAGGGTAAAAATTGTCAGGCGCGGCAGGGCTGAAATCCTCAGGCTCAAGGATCCTGTCTACGTGGTTTCCAGCGACTCTGAGAATATTTTCCCCGCCAGGATAACGCAGGTCAGCAGGCACAGGAATGAAGGCAAACTTATCAGGTTCAGCACCAGAGGAGGATTGCAGTTGACCGTCACTGAAGATCACCCGATGTGGATATATGACAGCGGGTTGAAGACAGTGCAGGCATCCAGGGTCAGGATCGGCGATGAACTCTTCGTGATTGAGGAAGTCGATGAAGCTGGCAGCAATCAGAAAGGCATGCTCCTGAAGCTCTCAATGGACCAGGTAGATTCAATTAGCAATATGGATTTCAGCGGCTTTGTATATGACGTTACCGTCCCGTCGAGCCGTACCGTCATTGCGAACGGCATCATGTCACATAATTCCATTACCATATCCAAGGCAGGAATTATAGCCACATTGAAGAGCAGATGCTCTGTCCTTGCCGCTGCCAACCCGTCTCTGGGCAGATATGACCCGGAGCTTTCCCTTCTGGAACAGATAAAATTCCCTCCGCCGCTGCTTTCGAGATTCGACATAATTTTCAGGATTCAGGATAAGCCGGCAATTGAAGAGGATGAAAGGCTGGCGAGCCATGTGCTGCGTGTGCATAAGATGGGTGAGATATACAGGGGAATTGAGGCTGGCGCATCAAAGCAGGTCGACATACCCGATGAAATAGAGTACCTTCCGAAAATTGATCGGGATCTCATCAGAAAATATGTGGCTTATGCGAAATCAAGGGTCTTTCCACGCATGTCGGAGGAAGCGATGAATTACATCAGGGAATTTTATGTCGACGCGAGGAACAGACACAACGACACTATGAAAATTACCGCCAGGCAGCTTGAATCGCTGATCAGGCTGTCCGAGGCTTCAGCGAGAACCAGGCTTTCAACCGTCGTTACAGAGAACGATGCCATACTTGCTACGGGAATTCTTGACTATTACCTCAGGGACGTGACCACCGTGGGGGGAAAGGTAGACGTGGATATGATCAACATCGGAATGTCCCAAAGACAGAGGAGCGATCTGGAACTGATCATTACCACGATCAGGAACTCAACAAGAAAGGATGGCTTCATAACCAGGGAAGACCTGGAAAAGCTGTGCGAATCGAAGAACATCTCGAAAGCCAGGGTTGACAAGATCGTACAGGACCTGATGAATGACGGCCAGGTTTATGAAGGAAAACGGCCAGGCGAACTCAAGGCGGTACTGTGAACGACGATCAGGGAAATATCTGCATGAAGTTGACTACTGTACGAGGGGAGGTACTGCTGGCCGCAGCGGACGAAGACATTGTCGGAAAGACTCTCAGGGAGGGTAAAATTCACCTCCATGTAGACCGGAATTTCTATTTTGGCGTCAGATCTGACAGTAAGCTGTTCGTGAATTCGCTCAGGATGTGCACGATCGCAAACCTCGTGGGGGAAAAAGTGGTATCCATAGCCGAACGGGAAGGCTTTATTGACAGGGAAAACGTGCTAATGATAGAGGGCGTCCCATACGCACAGTTCACCATATTGGAGAGATAGGGCGTGCCTGGCAACTCCAAGAGTGACCATGTGAAGGAAGTTTTCACCGTCATTAGTGACAAGTACGATCTGCTGGATTCCCTAATAAGCTTCGGGATGGATCAGAAATGGCGAAAGGCGCTGGTAGGGAAAATTCCGGCTGATACGGCACTTGTAGTGGATTGCGGCGCCGGAACCGGCAAACTCACCTCCCTTGTCCTGAGGCATATTAATGGAAAGGTAAACGCAATTGACCTTACGGAGAGAATGAGAAGAAATCCAGATCCCGGGAGGGTAAACTACCAGATTGGATCTGCTGAATCGCTGCCTTTCCATGATTCTACTGCTGATTGCGTTGTCTCAGCGTTTCTTACGAGGAACCTGGATTCCGTGAGGAGGTATGCAGACGAGGCATACAGGGTGCTTAAGAGTGGAGGGAGATTCCTGAATCTCGATATTTTCAATCCCACTGGCTGGTTCGCCCCTTTTTTTGCATTTTACTTTTTCAGGATCGTCCCTGTATTCGGTGACCTAGTGACACGCAGCAAATCCTACAGCTACCTGGCTGAATCGGTGAAGAATTTCGTTTCACGGGAAGGATTTTCACAAATTCTCGCTGACGCTGGATTTCATTCGATCAAAGCGCGACCCTTTGCACTGGGCTCGGTGGTACTGCATGAAGGATTCAAATGAGCATGGATCAGGAAGAATGTACTAAACTATGACATAAATGATTAAATAATAGACATACGTGTCGCGCTTGTGCTCAAATACGATGAAGAAGTATTGCCTACAAAATGGTACAACGTAGTTCCTGACCTCCCTGAACCGCTTCCGCCACCACTGAGCAGGTCGCAGGAGGGATCATCCATAGAACTGCTCAACCGCATAATTCCACGGGAGATACTCAGGCAGGAATTTTCATTCAACCGGTATGAAAACATACCTGAGGAGGTGAGGGGCCTTTACAGGCTGGTGGGCAGGCCAACTCCGCTTATCCGTGCAAACAGGCTCGAGAAATTCCTTGATTACCCCGGCAAGATATTCCTGAAATACGAGGGTGCGACTGTAACAGGATCCCACAAGATTAATACCGCAATCCCGCAGGCGTATTATGCCTCAGGGGAATCCGTTACTGGTGTTGTTACTGAAACAGGCGCTGGCCAGTGGGGAACTGCCACTACGCTGGCTGCCGCACTGACAGGCCTCCATTCGAAAGTATTCATGGTGAGGGTGAGCTACGACCAAAAACCACTGAGGAAAACCGTCATGGCCCTCTATGGAGGAGAAGTTGTTGCCAGCCCATCCCAGGAAACTGAGTTCGGCCGGAAAATGCTGGAGAAAGACCCTCAGTCCACAGGGTCCCTCGGGATAGCGATCAGCGAAGCTGTGGAATATGCCCTGGATCATGATATGAAATACATGGTGGGGAGCGTGATGAACAGCGTGCTCTCTCATCAGAGCATCATCGGACAGGAAACCATGAAGCAGCTGGAGATTGCCGGCGAGGAGCCCCAGGTCATGATCGGGTGTGTCGGCGGAGGAAGCAATTTTGGAGGATTTGTCTTTCCGTTCATCTCGAATGAGGAGATCGAGATGGTTGCGTCAACCGCTTCAGAGGTTCCGAAGTTCTCCATGGGAAAATATGACTACGATGCCATGGATACTGCGGGAATCCTCCCCTACGTGAAAATGTACTCCCTCGGATCTGATTTCATCCCACCACCCATCTATTCCGGTGGACTGCGCTATCACGGCGCTGCACCATCCCTTTCCATTCTCGTGAAATCAGGAAGGATATCGTCACAGGAGGTCGAAGAGAAGGATGTGCTGGTTGCCCTGGAAATCTTTGCCCGCAACACCGGCATTGTCGCTGCCCCTGAGTCAGGCCATGCAATTGCTTCTGCGATCAGGTATGCCAAGGATCACAGGCAGGATCCAAAAACCGTTGTCCTGAATGTCAGCGGCCACGGCAACTTCGACCTGTCTATTTATGGAAAGGGGACACGATGAATCTCACCCTGTACTTCACGCTCGGATACCCGGACAACGAATCGCTCGCCCTGTTTGTAAGAAAATGCAGGGAACTTGGGGTGGAAAGGATCGAACTTGGTTTTCCGTGCAGTGATCCCAGATATGATGGCCCTGCAATAAAGAACACGCACAGATCTGCGCTGCATTCATACACCGACAATTCAACAAGGGAGATGCTAGAGGATCTATCAGCCGGAGGATTGGATGTGTATGCACTTGCCTATTTCAGTTCCATTGCAAACGATCCTGGTTCCTTCCTCGCAAAGGTGAGGGATTTCGGCTTCAGCGGACTGATGCTGCCGGATCTGATCACGGATTACTTCCATGATGCGGAAGGAATAATCAGGGAAGTTGAAGACGAGGGCCTGGAATTCATACCCTTCGTTTCTCAGGCGACTCCTGACAGCGTCATCAGGAAAATCTCGGCCCTCACAGAATCATGGATCTATTATGGGCTGCTCCCTTCTACGGGAGTTTCTCTGCCCACATCAATGGAAAGCATATACCTGCGTGCCAGGGATGTGCTCAAGGGAAGGGAGATCTGTTTCGGCTTCGGCATACGCGCCGCTTCCCAGATCAGGAAATTGAGCGTGCTTGGGGCAGACGGGATAGCAATAGGATCAGCCCTAGTCAATTATCTGGAGCACAGGGACATCCCCGGCTTCACGTCATTTCTGGAGGGAGTGAATGCTGCCAGAAACTGAAATCAGGATTAAGCTTTCCCGCATGGGCCCGCTTAGCATGAATGAAGCCGAGGAACTCATGGTTTCCATCGCCCAGCCTGAGATATCCACAGAAACTAGGTACGAGTTCCTTGCCATGCTGAGGGAAAGGGGCGAAACTGCAGGTGAGCTTTCCGGTTTTGCCTCCGGGATAAGAAAGTTTTCCCCTATTACCAGAATTCCAGGAACTACAGACATTGTGGGCACCGGTGCGGACGGCAAGAAGACGATCAACGTAAGCACGGCCGCAGCAATAGTGTGTTCTGCTCTCGGGCTAAAGATTGCAAAGCACGGAAACCGGGCAGTTACCGGCATTTTCGGCAGCGCCGACTTCCTGGAAAGGAACGGCTACCAGTTTGACTTCTCCCAACTCGAGGCCGAAAATAGAGTAAGTAGGCTCAATTTCCTGTTCGTGCTGGCAAACCTCCACAACCCTGCATTCGGGAGATTCAGGGAGGCAAGGAAGAGGATTCGGGGAGAAACTGTCTTCAACCTGCTCGGCCCTATAACAAACCCATGCGATCCGGACAGAAGCGTGATTGGGTGCAACGCACCGAATAAGATCTCCGTCTACGAAAGGGTGCTCCGCAGGCTTGGAAAGGATGGAGTGATCATATGCTCCGAGGACGGGCTAGATGAAATTTCGCCTTCTGCACCATCCACAGTTTCATTCGTGAACGGTGGTATATTCAGCAAGACAGTAGACCCGATGGAAGAATTCGGCGTGAAATTCGACATTGATGAAATAACCGGCGCCACACCCGAAGAAATCTACTCAAAAACCATGTCGTCGCTTTCTGGCGACAATGAGAGGGGTGCTTCGTTCATAGCCATGAATGCGGCTCCGGCACTTCTGATCTCCAAAGCTGCGGCCAGTCTTGGTGAAGGATATAACACTGCTCTCAAGTGCATAAAGAACAAGAGAGCACTGGCATTACTGAAAAGGGTGGGAAACATTGGCAATGATTCCGAAATCGGGGAGATTCATGATTAAGGTATGCGGCATCACAAACCTGCAGGACGGCAAGCTTGCGGTTGACTGCGGATCAGACATGATCGGGGTAGTCAGGGCTGGCGAATCGCCAAGATTCGCGCCAAGATCTGTCATAAGGGAAGTGAAGGATCTTGGGGTTCCGGTAGTGGGAGTTTACACCAGATTCTCAGACATCCCGGAAGATCCGGATGAGGACATGGTGCAGCTGCATTTTAACCATACGGCCGGGCAGATTGAGTCCCTCAAGGAAAGAGGCGTTGGGACAGTTTCAGTAATTCAGTTCAGGTCGATGCCGGATTTTATCGGCAGGTATGAGGAATACAGGGAAGCTGGAACAAGCCTCATAATGCTGGAATCAAAAACCGGGATTATGAAACAGAGTGATTCTCTGCTTCATATGTCCATGATGTACGATTTCGGTATTTCCGGAAAGATCACTGCCGGAGACCTGCCCGAGATCTGCAGAATCAAGCCTAAATTCATAGACCTCAGCAGCTCGCTGGAGCAATCGCCAGGCAGGAAGGATCCTGTGAGAATGAAGGAATTCTTTTCAAGAGTGGAGGAATGCGATTGACACTCGTTGCCAATATTCCTGCGCTCCTTCGATCAGGGGATAATTTCGCTTACTTTGCAGCATTCGATGACCAGACCGCGCTTAAGGGAAAGGAATACCTTTTCTCCGGAGGTTCAGTGGTCCGATATGATGGATCTCCGCATTTCCTCTGCAGCGAGGCAAAAAAATTTTCCACGTGGCTGCCTGCATTGATCACCTTCGATTATGTAGGGGAAATATTCCCGGACGTGCCAATCATCAGATCTGAGTGGCCCTCTGCACTGGTACTCGAACCGGAAATGATGGATGAGGGAATGATAACAAGGTCAGACGGGTACGATCCGGTGGTTCCCGATTTGGAATCAGGAAACTGCGAAATGAAAGAAGAGATAGAACGGGCCAGGGACAGGATCATAAACGGCGAGCTCCTTCAGGTTGTACTTTCCAGGGAATTTCCAGCTGCACCACGTGACCCGGTTAAAGCCCTGGACACCTATCTTTACTCTGACAGGTCATTATACGTTTTCTTTTTCAAATTCGGAAAGTACGAGGTTTACGGAAGCTCTCCCGAGAAGCTCGTCCAGTTCCGCGAAGGCAGGGTGATAATGAACCCTATTGCTGGGACCCGCAGGAGGGGTAGGACAGTCGACGAGGACGTTCAGCTTGAGAAGGAACTACTGCTTGACAGAAAGGAGCTTTGCGAGCACCGGATGCTGGTAGACCTCACAAGAAATGATCTTGCAAGAGTGTGCGACCCCGAATCAGTTGTGGTGACAGTTGATCGCAGTGTCAGGAAATACAGGTCTGTTCAGCACATAGTCAGCGAAGTAACCGGAGTATTACGGAAGGACCTGTGCGCTGATGATGTGCTTCGTTCCGTGTTTCCTGCAGGGACAGTGTCCGGAGCTCCAAAGAAGAGGGCGCTCCAGATCATATCCGAGTATGAGAGGACTGCCAGGGGGCCATACTCAGGGGGTCTTGGCGTCATTGGAAAAGACAGCATGGATCTTGCCCTGACCATCAGGAGCAGGTATGGCATTGATGGCAGGGTGATCACCCGGGCAGGCGCAGGCGTGGTGAAAGATTCTGTCCCGGAGAACGAGTCAATGGAAATGCTGCACAAGGCAGCCACGGTGATGTGAATGCCTTTAGAAGCGTTGATTGTGGATAATTTTGACTCCTTCACTTACAACATCCTTGCCCTGCTGAGCCGGCTGCGTATTAAATCCACGGTAGTGACCAATAATAGGCTGCGTGATGTGGGCTACTTCGACAGAGTAATCATATCTCCGGGCCCTGGAAATCCAAACGTAGAAAGCGACAGGGGAGATCTCTTCGAATACCTTGATTCTGGCAACTTCGGGAAGATATTGGGAATATGTTTCGGGCATGAGGCTCTCGGCATCTATCTTGGGGCGACGATATACCGGACAGAAAAACCGATGCATGGAGAGGTGGACAGGGTAAAGCACTTCGGAGGGGATATCTTCAGGGGGGTTCCTGACGAGTTCGAAGCCATCCGGTATCATTCCCTGGCGCTGAAGCTTCCACGCAATGTGCTGGTAAAAGCAGTCTCTTCCACGGACGGTACCGTAATGGCTTTTACTTCATCAAACGGAAGGTTCTCCGGGCTACAGTTCCATCCTGAGAGCTTCTATTCCCAGTTCGGGAATGTAATGCTGTCAAATTTCATGGGTGATTAGTCTGGGCATTGTGGATAAGTTTTATGCATACAACAAAAAAAGAAGCATGCCTGTTTACCGCAGAACCAGGAATCCGGTGAGCATGATTGGACCGGTAAAGAGGGTGAACCTGGAAAGCCGGAAAGCAATAATTGCGGAGTTCAAGCGGGGATCCCCGTCAGGCTTCGATATTGGACGCAACGAAAGCCCGATCAGTTACTTCGAAAGAATACAATCCGGGTTGATTGCTGGATTTAGTGTGCTTACGCAGCCTGAATTCTTCCTGGGGAGCTTTGAGGATCTTTCCGGGGTCCAATCACTAAACGTTCCGCTCATTGCCAAGGACTTCGTCGGTACTCAACGCATGATCGAAGGCTGCTTCAATGCCGGCGCCGACGTCATCCTGCTCATTTCGGATTTTCTGCAGCCACGCACAATCCGGGAACTTGCGGATGATGCAATTGAACTGGGGATGGAAGTCCTGATCGAATTCCATGACCCTGGTAAATTTCCTGAGATTGCCGAACCGGATAGCATAATCATAGGGTACAACCGCAGAAACCTCAGGACAATGAAGATCGAGGAGGAAAGGAAAGCTGTGGAGCTGCTCCTCGGATATGAAGGGATCAAATTCATTGAGAGCGGGATCGGAAAGGCTGACTTTGCAAGGCTTAACAAACTTGATTGTAATGCCTTTCTCATAGGACAGTCAATGCTGGAAGGCGAGCTGGTACCGGGTGTTGCCTGATGGATGCGAACGAAATCTATGAGAGAATTGTAAGCGAACACCGTTTCGTTTACATTGCAGGACCATGCGCAGTGGAAAGCGCAGATCAGATCATGAAAGCGGCAAAGTTCCTTGCCGGCAAGGGAGTACCCGTACTCAGGGGAGGGGCGTTCAAGCCGAGGACTGATCCGGAAAGCTTCCAGGGTCTTGGTGCCGAGGCGCTTGAATATCTCGCCGAGGCGAGGGAGGAGACAGGCATGCTGGTCGCAACCGAATTGCTGGATTATGACATGATGCCGCTGTTCCAGAACACTGTAGATTTTATCCAGATAGGATCGCGGAACTGTCAGAATTTTCCTCTCCTGAAAAAGGTGGGCAGAATGAATAAACCCGTCATTCTGAAGCGTGGATTTGGGAATACCATTGACGAATTCATCAAGGCGGCGCGATACATTACCCGCGAGGGAAACAGCAGGGTGATTCTCGTAGAGAGAGGAATAAGGACTTTTGAGTCGGCGACCCGTTTCACACTGGACGTTTCCTCCATCCCTGTAATCAAGGAAAAGAGCGAGTTTCCGATCATCGTTGATCCCAGCCATCCCGCCGGATTTGCAAGATATGTGGAACCACTCGCCCTTGCCGGGGTCGCTGCCGGTGCGGATGGACTGATGGTCGAAGTACACCCCGATCCCAGAAAGGCACTGAGCGAT
Source organism: Thermoplasmata archaeon (assembly GCA_021811635.1). The sequence continues at coordinate 7,429 of JAJZNS010000025.1, read as the reverse complement.
CCCCTCCAGCAGATCAACTTCAAGTCATTTTCCGGGCTGATGGAGAAGACCGAAACCATCATTGGATCACTCGGCAGGGTGTCTTTGCGGCTGGAAGAGCGCCAGCGCGGGCAGTACGATATATATAAATAGAGTCGTTTGCTTTCGTCTTGCCTTAGAAAACGGTGCTGACAAATGCAAGATGGTGACTTCATAAAGATCGATTATGAGATGAGGGCTGGCGAAGACAAACAGTTGATAGAAACAAACGTGGAAAAGACCGCCAGAGACAGCGGCATATTTGAGGAGAACGGTTATTACGGGGATTTCGTTGCCATCGTAGGCTCAGATCTGTTCTTCAAGGTGCTGAATGAGTCCTTCCTGCAGGCGGAAGTGGGCAAGGAATACGAAATCACCATCAAACCGGAGGATGCTTTCGGCGTCAGGGACCCCAAGAATATACATGTTCACACCGTGAGAGAATTTGAGCGCCTGAAAATAGAGCCTGAGGTCGGCAGAGAGGTTGTTGTCAACAGGCGCAGGGGGAAGGTTATATCCGTCACTCCAGGAAGGATAGTTGTCGACTACAACAACAGATATGCGGGCAAGACAATCTTTTACAAGTACACCGTCAGGGAAAAGGTCGAGGACGTCCCTGCAAAGGCCACTGCAATTCTGAGGATCTATTATCCAAAGGAATCTGCAAATTTCACAGTGACTGCGGATTCAAACTCTATCAGAATTGTTGTATCTGAGGCTTCCAAATTCGATCTTGTTTGGCTTGAGGCAAAGTATCAGATTGTCAACGAGATCAGGAAGTACGTGAAGGATTTCGACATTGACATTACAGAGCATTACACAAAGCAGGCCGAGGAGAAACCAGCCGCAGACGGTGGGGAGATTCACGAGCCGCAGGCCAGCGAACAGAACGTTACCCAGCCGCAGTGATCCTGCCCAGGATTCGGAGGGCTTCAATTCTGATCTTTCAGGAAGGGTCGACGTAGTCCTTGTGGAACCAAAGTATCAGGGCAACATAGGCGCAGTTGCCAGGGTGATGAAAAACACCGGCTTTTCCAAGTTGATCATAACCGGCAATGTCGTAATAGGCGATGAAGCCCATATAAGGTCCATGGGAGGAAGGGAAATACTTGATGAGAGCAGGCACATCTCTTCAATAAATGATCTGGACCCTGACTGTTATCTTGTCGCAACTTCAAGCGTTTCCACTATCACGGGCAGAAGATACAGGCGCATACCTATCTCTGTGGAGGAATTGTGGGAGAAGATTAGATCGGACAGAAACAGGTACTGTATCCTATTTGGAAGAGAAGACGACGGTCTTCTCAACGAAGAGATAGAAGTATGCCATTACTTTGTCACGCTGCGCGGCAACCCTGATTACCCGGTGTACAACCTGTCGCATGCCGCAGCTATTATACTTTATAAATCCCTGGAGTCAGCGGTGTCTGCAGACTCTGCGGAGGAGACCATAACCGGAGAGGAGGCGGACAGGATGGTGGAACTTGCAGCAAAAGCCCTGATTTCATCGGGCTATCCTGATCATAAGGTGGAGAACTCCATGGTCATGATGAGGAGGATCATATCCAGGGCGGATCTGCGTAAAAAGGAGTACTTCAAGCTCATGGGGATCATAAAGGTGCTGTCCGGAAGCGTCACGAATAACAATCGTGGAAAGGGGTCCCAAAGGCAATGAACCTTACTGTGGGTCGTCAATTGTGGCAGGGAACCTGCCAACAAATAAATACAGTAACAGCATCAGCCCTGAGAAAGAGATTGGATCCCGCTGAAACGGGAAGCGCTCTTTTGAAATCGGTGACGCCATGCCAATAGATGTTTCGAGAAAAACGAGCCCTGTGCTCAGCAGTACGATTATACAGCTTAACGAACTTTCCAGAAAGAATCAGTCGACTTTCTGGAGAGACATAGCGGAAAGGCTTTCAGCAGGAAGGAGAAGGTATGCCAGCGTTGACCTGGGGAAGATTGAAAGGCTTTGCAATGAAGGAGATACCGTAGTAGTTCCAGGCGCAGTACTGGGAGGTGGCAATCTCCAGAAGAAAATCACGGTTTCCGCACTCAGGTTCTCATCTTCAGCGGTTGACAAGATAGCAAGTGTGGGTGGAAAACACACTTCTCTGGTGCAGATGGCGGAAGAGAATCCCAAAGGTACCAACATAAAGATCATAAGGTGATGAAATGCAGTATATAGACGCAGAAAATCTGATTTATGGCAGGCTTTCAGCTTATGTCGCAAAGGCACTGCTCAACGGCGACGATGTAACTATCATAAATTCCCACAGGGTTGCAATCACTGGGAGCAAGTCTTTTATTTTGCAGAAATTCAAGGAACGAATGGAGATAGGCAGCGTGCGCAAGGGGCCTCACTACCCTAGAACTCCAAGCCAGATACTCAGAAGATCTATCGGAGACATGCTCCCAAAAAAGAAGACCAGGGGAAAGGAAGCCTTGGGAAGGTGCATGGTTTATACCATCCGACCGACTTCCATGAGAGATATCAAGTTCGAGACCCTGGAGAGCGCCAGGAATGCGAAATCTACCGGTTTTCTCACGCTTGCAGAGATATCAAATGAACTTGGCTATAAGGTGAAAGAATGAGCGAAAGGAAACCCGTAATTATATACACGTCAGGAAAGAGAAAAACTGCTGTTGCCAGGGCGGTAACCAGAAAGGGAAAGGGATTGATTACCGTAAATGGAAAGCCCGTGGAGTTTTTCCCTGTATCGCTTCTTAGGGAAAAACTGATGGATCCAATAAGGCTTGCAGGTGATAAGGTAAACGAAATAGACATCGAAGTCAGCGTATCTGGCGGAGGCGTCACAGGACAGGCTGATGCTTCAAGAACTGCGATTGCGAAGGGCATTGTCGAATATTTTAAGGACGATTCAATTCAGGAGGCTTTCAAGGGATTCGACAGGACATTGCTGGTCAATGATATCAGAAGAAAAATGCCAAAGAAACCCACAGGATCCGGTGCCAGAGCCAAGAGACAGAAATCGTATAGGTGAGATGAATGATAATACCTGTTAGATGTTTCAGTTGTGGAAGAGTCGTTGCGTCCGATTATGAGAAATTCAAGGCGGCAATGGACAAGATCAGGTCCACCGGCAGAAAGCCGGAGGATTCTGAGATTGAGAAAACCCTGGATGACCTTGGGGTCGAAAGATACTGTTGCAGGAGAATGATACTTTCCCACATAGACCTCATCGACGAAGTTCTTCCCTTCTCATAATGGGACCGTGGGGTAGTTTGGTATCCTACCAGCTTGGGGTGTTGGTAACCTGAGTTCAAATCTCAGCGGTCCCATCAAATTTTAGGGATCCATAGAGATCTCGGTCTACGCAACGGGAAGACAGAAAAAGGCGGGGGCTTGGAATTGTGGAATTACTCGCCGTATCTGTTACGTTAGTTGCGACCGCGGGCGAAAGAAAGTAGTAGTATCAAATAAATTAATTGGATAGTTAAAAAATGCTTGCAACTGGCCTGCTCAAGTTGAATATAAGTGCACCTGTTCTTTGCCTGATGTCCGTGTCAATATTACTAAGCTGAAGAGGGCAAATAGGCAGAAGAACACCTTGCATTATCTGGGAAGGATTGTACACGGATGGTAAAAGCATGGAGATCAGGATAAACACTGGCGTATACCAAACAAATATGGAAATTCATCAATCATCAAAAAGTGAAAGGAAGTTATCTCTCCTGAAATCAGCCATTTTAAACCTTATCAAGGGCCCTGGATAAATCTTCAATAAGATCGTCCGCGTCTTCTATACCGACTGACAACCTGATCAGATCATCCGTGATTCCGTTTCGCTCACGCGTTTCCCTTGGTATCCCAGAATGGGTCATCATCGACGGGATCTCTATGAGTGATTCAACTCCTCCAAGGCTCTCCGCAAGTGATATGTATTTCAGGGATCCGACAAATCTCTTTACCCCCTCATTATCAGTGTGAAGCCTGAAGGATATCATCCCTCCAAATCCTTTCATTTGTTTTCTGGCGACCTCATGGTTTTCATGATCCTCAAGCCCAGGATAATAAATTTTTCTGACTTTTTTGCTGTCCCTGAGATATGAGACAATTTCGACTGCGTTCTTCTCATGTTCTTTCATCCTTACAGCGAGTGTCTTTATTCCTCTCATTGTGAGATAACTGTCGAATGGGGACATCACAGCTCCCATGGCATTCTGGTTGAATTTCAGTTTATTAAAGATGTCCTGAGTATTGGTTATCAGCGTTCCTCCCAGTGAGTCACTGTGCCCGTTGATATACTTGGTAGTGCTGTGAACCACGACGTCTGCACCAAGCTGCAAAGGGTTCTGGAAATAAGGTGTAGCAAAGGTGTTATCCACTGCAACAATTGCGCCTTTCTTTTTTGCTGCTTTTGACGTCCTCTCTATGTCTATTATCCTGAGAAGCGGGTTGGATGGTGTCTCGAAGTAGATCATCTTTGTTTTTTCCGGAATTGATTCCGGTAAAAGCGGTACTGTCAAATCCCTCAGCTCATGGGTGATCCCAAGGCCAGGCAGGACAGCCCTGAAAAGTCTTTCGGTTCCACCATACAGGTCGTCGGATGCGATTATATGATCTCCGGTCTTGAGCAGCGAAAGAAACAGGGTTGTTTCAGCAGCAAGTCCGGATGAAAACATGAGACCATATTTCGCATTCTCAAGTGATGCAATCTTATTCTCAAGGGCCATTCTGGTGGGATTCCCGCTTCTGGTGTATTCATAGCCCTTTGTTGGTTTCTCTGCATCCTTTCTTGCAAAGGTTGTAGAGAGGTATATGGATGACACCACCTCGCCAACCCCGTTCACGGTATCCGGTTCTTCGCCGATGTGTATTGACTTGGTTGAAAAATTCATCTAAGCTCACTCCATGAAACCATTTTGCCTCATCCAGTTATCGTTGTATATTTTACTAAGGTACCTGTAACCGGAATCCGGAAATAACATCAGGATGTTTTTATCCCTGAACGAATCTGATACCTTCAACGCTGCTGCTATTGCAGCCCCGGATGAACCTCCAGCGAATATCCCTTCTTCCCTTGCCAGTCTGCGTGTCATAAGGAAGCTCTCCTGGTCATTTACCGTTACAATGTCATCAATGACTGAAAAATCTACGGCCTTTACCAGATAATCCTCTCCTATTCCCTCAACTTTGTAAGTATGAGGCTTTACCATTTTTCCCGTCTTGAAGTAACTGTAGAAAACAGATCCTTCGGGATCTACGCCAATTACCTTTATGTCTGGATTCCTCTCCTTGAGATATTTCCCAATTCCTGAAATGGTGCCGCCTGTGCCAATGCCTGCCACAAGCACGTCTATCTCACCCTCCATCTGATCCCATATTTCAGGACCTGTTGAGACGTAATGTGCTTCAATGTTGTCAGGATTATTGTACTGGTCAGGGTAGTATGCATCGCTTTCCGCTGAGATCCTCCTGGCAACGCTGTAGTAACTCTCAGGAGAGTCGTAAGGTACGTCAGTCTTTGTGACAACAACCTCTGAGCCATATGCCTTCATCAGGTCAATCTTCTCCTGGCTCATCTTGTCAGGAATAGTTATTACGCATCTGTAGGATTTAACCGCGGAAATCATTGAAATTGAAGCGCCTGTATTTCCCGATGAATTTTCAACTATGGTATCATTAATTTTCCCAGCTTTTTCAGCCTTTTCGATTATATATCTGGCCATTCTGTCCTTTACGCTCCCTCCCGGATTAAAAAATTCCAGCTTTGCAAAGAGTCGGTTTTTTGGGCTGGTAATTCTGTTTATCTTCACAATCGGTGTGTTGCCAATGGTCTCCAGTATGTTTTCGTAAACTTTCAAGGTATCCCAATATGCTTAGACCTTCTGCAGATTATAATTTTTGCTCAGAAAGAGTTGCATATTTGAGCTATATCGGCAAAACCCTCTGCTGAACAACTATAATTTACATTTCTACGTTCCCCAGGGACGCTGTAATTCGATCGATTTCGAGAAATTCGCATATGTAAAAATGAAAGAGAAGTGTTATCTTCTCTTTCTCATCAATGCCACTGCAGATCCAATGACTGCAATCGCAACAACCGCCGCGACTATTATATAGAGATCGTTGGGTGATGTTCCTGTGGGGGACTTGTTTGTTGTGAATGTTATTGATACAGACACGTTACTTCCGTTCACTGTTACTGAGCCTTAACAGTGTTTTTGCTGAATCCGGAATTGAAGAGGATCCAATGATAGGAGGAAAGCTGCAGGAGAAGATAGAAGAGTTTACAGCTTTTCTTGGCACAGAACGGATAGTGTACGGCACAAAAAAGCCTGAAAAATGGTCCAGGTACTTGGCACAGTAACCCTCTGCCCCTGATTCGTGGCTTGAGCAATGGATCTCACTGTTTAGAATGCTCGTTTCAGATTCCCACTCTTAAATCTACCAATAGTCCTCTGCAAGGACTATGCCGTGTTCAAGGTACGCCTTCATGGAAGCCAGCATTACGGTCCAGCCTTCGCAATGTTCGTACGAATTATCCAGTGCTTTTTGATTTTGTTCGTAGCCAGAATGTACTATGGTAATCATAGTTCTGTCTTCACTTATTTTGTCAAAGGTCAATATAACTTCCGTCTTTTTCCCGTCCTCAGAAAACCAATCCAATTCAATTTTCTCGTTTTTAATAAGCTTACGAATTTTCATATCCTGTTCGAATGAAATATCCTTGAACTTCCATAACACGTTTTTTCCCTCAACCATGGGTGCACTTACTCCCCCTAGTGCAAAGTAACTGCCCACCTTCTCAGGGTTGACTACTGCATCAAAAACTTCCGATATGGGCCTTGCAATTTTTGTATGGACTACCACTTTAAACTTCATACTATTCACGAATGAATCATGTTACAGATAGATATAAATGTTAGGAAAAGCTAACATGTTTGTGAAAACATAACATGTCAGAGAATAACAACAGACACGAGGATGATGAAGCAGTATACAGGGCACTTTCTGATGCAAGGAGAAGAGAAATCCTGGATCTCGTAAAGACCAGGCCAATGACAACAGGAGAAATATGCTCCCATTTCAGCGAGCTTGATCGCTGCACTGTCATCATGCACATTGACATATTGAGAAAAGCTGATCTCATCGTTTCTAGGAAGGAGGGGAGGCACATGTGGAATTATCTCGATGCTTTGCCCATAAAGAGAATCCATGACAGATGGATTGGTCAGTACGCAAATCACGCAGTCGAAATGCTGGAAAAGCTTAAGGAAGGAATAGAAAATAGTTTATCTGGAAGGGAAAGCTAGCATTTTCCGATCATATTGGCGATGAGAGAGATGATGGGATAGCCGTTATACCTGGTACCAGCATAGTAGGATGCCGGGAGACATTGCTGGTGTGCCTCTTCCCTGTCTATGGGGCGCTTGGGGAAAGATA
>JAJZNS010000060.1 GCA_021811635.1 Thermoplasmata archaeon | reverse complement strand
GCCTGCTTCAGGAACTCTCCCGCAAGAATAACCGCAGTCGTCGTACCGTCACCCACAGATGTATCCTGTGACTTGGCAACTTCGACAATCATCTTAGCAGTCGGATGGTCGACGTCCATTTCCTTCAATATTGTGGCCCCGTCGTTAGATATAACAATATCCCCTATTGAGTCTACCAGCATCTTATCCATTCCCTTTGGACCCAGGGTAGTTCTTATAGAATCTGCTATGGACTTTGCAGCCTCAATGTTCCCCCTCTGGGCGTCCTTACCCTGTTCTCTCCTCGTTCCTTCCTTCAGAATTAAAATTGGCATCTGTCCTGACATCATTATTTATGGCACCTCAAACAGACCGTAAATATGTTCTTCAATATAAACATTTTTAGAATTATTGACCTACACATGAGTCATGAATTAGCTGTTATCAAGGGTTTGGCGGACGTAAAATATTTTCTGCCTTCAATTTGTAGAATTATTAACTGGAACGGGTAACCTTATTATAAACGGAAACCCTCTTCTCTTATGCTTATTTCCGAATTTGGCAACAGGTTGGACATGCAGTGCATAGTTTCATTCACACTCGATTCTGAGTTTGGCAACGTGAGCAGGAAATACAAATTGAAGTCGGTCGCAAAAGTAAGGCGGATAGGAAAGAAAGCGCTAATGCTTGTCAACACCCCGCACAGTGATGCCCTTCCAATGGATTTCTCTAGGGAAATGGAAAGGCTGGGTGCAATAAACTATGCTGGCGCCTGGTCCATGGCAATTGACGTAACAGATTCTGTCTTTATGCCATTCTTCGCTGAGCTTATTGAAATTCCTTCCGTGGTGATAGATGCTGTCCTGATCGAAAATGACCGGTGCATGTTTTACTTCAGGTTCCATGAGAACAACCGGCAGAATGTCGGAAACACAGTGATGAAAAACTCGTCGGTATTGAAGGGACTTTCCATACCTTTTTTTGGGAAGGCATCCGACAGGGTTGAATCCATTCATCAGCTGTCCACCGAGATTCCACTGCATTACGTGGAGATCACCACTAAGGTCCCTCCCCAGTCCCTTGACATACAGAAAGACAGGGTCATCACGACTTTTGGAAACCACTGGCTAAGGGAAATAAAGTATCTGTATGACGGGAATACCCATTCCGTTTACTATGAACTTGATAAACTGCTTTCTACAGGCCCGGATACCGTGGAAATCTCAGCAAAGGAGAAGACTTACGAAACCACCTTCCAGAATCCGTTAATCGATTACTTTTTCGCCCAGTGCACTGAGAGCTATATTGCACTACTGGGCATGGGCCAGAAACTGTCAGGCAGGGAATTCTCTTTCTATACGGTTATTCCAAGCATGAATCTCGAAAGATTCACGGGTATAATGCTGCAGTCCTTCAGCAAGTTTTCAACCTGGAATATGAGCCTCGTTGAGATAATGCCAGGACTAAGGCTTTGATTTCCATATTTTCCCTCTCTTTATCTCCTTTCTTACCTCTTCGTAAATTCTGCCGGCATCATATCTTCCAGTATCAACAAATTTCATGACTTTGCTGATCCTGGGGAAGGTTTCCCTTATCTTGCCGTATATTTTTGTCGACACATCTCTTATCTCATAGTGGGCAGCCGGCGTAGTCCTCAGCTCGGTAAAATAAGTGAATTCCTGCAGGCTTCCCTTTACAAGGAACCCATATTTCTGGGCAAACGGGACTGAATATTGCGCAATGTCCACCCCATACCTGGCAACCAGTGATTTCCATACTTCATGCGATCTCTCCATTATTTCCATGAATTGCTTCAGAAGTTCGCTGTCTTCGGCAATCAGTTCTGGAACAAACTTGCTCGAACTGCTTCTCAGAGGACCACGGATCATCGTGAACATCCGGTGCCTGTGGAAATCCCTGAAGGTGCCAAAACTCATGTTTATGAGAAAAACAAGATCGGGTATCTCGAAGAGCCTTCCTGGCTTGTCTCTGCGGTTCTTACGCAGCGAGGCAAGCGCTTCTGACATTTCCCCCACAGAGGTAGCTCTCCCCGGATCTTTCCTGTCCCGCGCAATAGCAGAGTAGATATATTCAAATTCCCTCTCTGTCGAACTTGAGATTAGCGTGACCTGATCCGGGGAATCGAAGCTTAACAGATCATACACGGCCGAATTCCTCTCCCTCCGAAAATTAATCGCTTCCCTGGCGTGATCGTCTCTTGCCGCTTCGATGAGCTGTGGGAATTCAGGCTCAAGTTCCCTCTCGATTTCGTTTGCGACATTGCTGATTTCCGGAATTCTGCTGCTTTTCATTCTTAGAATCATGTTGATGTAAGCTCTCGCATTGCCAGAAATGCCAAGGTTTGTCTTTGTTGAAGCTGGAAGGATGAATCTTGCATCATCAAGTGCCCTGGCGTTCACAGCCCTCCGGTAAGCTTTCTCTATGATCTTCTCGCCTTCCACGCCTTCCACATTCTGGAATTCCGTCAACAGCGTTTCCAGGGGCACCTTCGACTCGATTTGTGCCAATAACGAGGAGAATGCATGCGTATAGAAATTGAAAAGATCGTCGCACAGGCTCTCGTAGTCTTTCGAGATCTGGCCGCTGAAGCCGCACTCTTCACCACTGAGGTAAGGGTATTTTCCATTTATCTTACGGTCATATCTGACGTAGCGGGATGATTTCTCAAGGAAGGATAAACCGATCCTGGTGTCTTCCATCGTCTGTGCGCATATGTTACTTATACCCTGGATACCCAGCTGCGCGGTGACCAGTTCTGAAATGGACTCGTCTCCATACTCAATGAAGATCCGCCTGTAAAAATCCGCACCTAGAGAGCTATTTCCAGCGAATTCAGAATCATAGAGTTCTCTGATATCAAACTTGGCAGTCCTGCTGTATCTGGACATCAAAGCACCGCGATCAATCATCCGGTCCAGCTTGATCAGAAAAACTCCCCTGTCTCTGTTAGAGAATCCTTTATCCAATTTTATCAGCCTGCCCGCTGAATCCGGCCACTGGTCTCATGCCTGAAATTCCCACGGTTTCACTAAACGTCAGCTCACTAATGAACTTCGTTGTTTTGTACAAATGGGTCGAAGATGCCTGAACCGCAATCTCGCCATGTTGCTGGGCATAGTTTATCTGATGTATACAATCCACAATATCGATGAGCATTGTAGTCGAGATCTGCAATTTCAATGACGAACGGCTGAAGAATGCCCTCCTTGGACTTTCCAGACAGGACATGATTCCCGGCAGGGTGCTTATTGCGGACGGAGGTTCTCCGCCCTCGTACGTGGAAAGAATGAAGGATTTCTGCATGCATGATCCGGAAGTATCAAAATTGAATATAGAATGGAAGATGTTTCCGGGCACTCCTCTCGAGACCAGGGAGGCATCAATCGATTCGCTGGCTGAAGACATAACTGTGTTTCTTGATTCCGATGAAGTGCCGACGCCCGCCTGGCTGAGGAGCATTACCGCACCCATAGCAGAGGGGAAAGCTGATTTTACCGGTGGCCCTATGATCTCAGAACCTGCAGAATCGAATTACATCACAGATTATTATCGTGAGATAGAGAACAGGATATACCAGTCAGATGTGATCGTCGACGTGAATTACATGCCACTTGGAAACACTGCATGGAAGACCACGATATTGAAGCGCTTCAGGTTCGACATGAGGCTTGCCAAGAGCTGCGGGGAGGCGGAAGATTATGACCTTGAGATGAGGGCGACCGACGCCGGTTTCAAAGGGAAATATGTCAGCGGGGCTGCGGTGAAACACTACCAGTCCTATCCAAAGACCTTCTTCAGCCTTTTGGGACGCAGGTACCAGTACCTTCTCGGCGCTTCAATAGTATTAATCAAGAACGGGAGACTGGCCAGGAGAATTGGCGAGACGCGAGCCAGAATCCACCACCCGTTTGGCGTTATAGAGGCAATGCTCAGGCCCGTCGCCCTGTTCCATGGATTTGTTAGGTGGCATCTCTTCCCTAAGCAATAGTGCTGAAATCCCATACTCGCGCTGGAGGCGATGCCGAATTATCCCGAACCCTGACCTTCAACTCTCCGGGGGCCTTCAAGCTTAGAACAGTACTGATCCAGTGCGCTGCTGAGAGAAAGGAATGCCTCTTTTTCGGAATCCGGGTTCACTGCCTTTCCCTGCCTTGTGAACTCTTCCACCGACCCGTTTCCCCTGTTCAGAACGAGCTTGTACCCATTCCTGACTATGGCATACCTTGATACCTGGTAATGCGCATCCATGTACTCTTTCCTTGACCGGTACTTTGCGGGGAATTCCTTTACGTTGCCGTGGGATTCTGAGTACACCGTTTCAGAATCAAAGGAGACTGGATCCTTGGAATCACGCATCCTCATTATGACTTCGGGAATGCTGACCAGTGTTTGTGCCTTTGAGCCAGACAGTAACCTGACACCCTGCGGAGGCTTCACAATCAGTGGAACGGCAGTAATTTCGTCATATAGGCACGAACCATGGTGGATATAGCCATGCTCAAGGAAAGCCTGGCCATGATCTGATGTGAAAATAATCAGGGTGTTATCATAAACTCCCTTCTGCTTTAACAGGGAAATGAACTTCCCAAGATACTTGTCAAGATGCTCAGCCTCTTTCACGTAACTGTCAAGCAGCCTGCCGGCCCTCTTCATTGACATGGGATGCACCCCGTAATGGTGGTCAAAAACCTCGTTTTTCCTTTCACCCGGCGTGGGATCGTGCATCTCGAACATGTTCATGAAGAGAAAGAAATTTGACCTGAAGTTGATATTGTCCATCAGGTTCAACAGCAGTTTTGTGCCCTTCTCTCTCGGGAAATCAGTGAGTTCATCGAAGCGGTTTTTCTTCTGCCTGAGGGTGGAGTATTCAATCAGGTTCCTGAATTTCCCATGCTTCAGGAGGTTCCTCAATATGTCAAGTTCGGAGGTTCCGTACTTCCAGGCATTCAGCACCTTTTCAGAGTAAGCGAAATCCGTATACCTGTCAACCTGGAAAAGGCTGTCAAATCCCCTGGAAAATCCGGTCTCTGTGGATACCCAGTAGTTGCCGCTCAGCCCAACGGTATCGTAACCAAGTTCCCTGAAGTATGAAGGGAGCCAGAATCCCCTGTATTCCCCAAGTTTCTTTATCAGATCGACAGATTCGGTGCCAGGCCTTTCAAAAATGCCATGATCCTTCGGATAGAGCCCGGTGAACATTGACGCATGCGATGGAACCGTCCATGGAGAGGGGGAATAGCAGTTCCTGTATACCATCGCTTCCCTGGAAAACGCGTTCAGTGCGGGCATCTGGGCTCTTCCGCCATAAATGTCCATTACATCTTTTCTCAGGGTGTCTGCAACCACGATTGCCACATTGAACTGGTCCATTTCCCGGTAGAATTGGCGCGCTTTATATAAGAGTTGATAAGCGTTCCCTATAAGGATATCCCATCCGATCAGGAATTAGACACCCTCTATTCGTGCTTTCCGGGCTGGTTTTCAGATGCTTACCTTTTGGCGAACCTAGATTACTATACCTGATCCGACCAGCCTGCTGTTATGGGCAAGCACGATACCCCCAAGCTCCCTGCATCTAGCAAATGTATCGAATGCAATTTCCTTGCCTAAGGTTATGCGGACAATTGCCGTTTCCAGGGGTTTTACCTCGCCACCTTTCCTTCTTCTGCCTGAAGACGGGTCAATAACCTCATCGACTGTGACTTTAAGCACCCTTACAGGTACGTCCATAAGCAGAAGAGATAGTTCTCCGTGCAGCGGTTCCACAAAGAAGATATGCGCCCTGATCGAATTCGATACCTTTCCGGTAAAGCTCCTGACTGACAATACACTGCCCCTCACGTCACCGCCAAAAGATTCTGCAGTCACCAGTGCCACAGACTCCCCTTTGTGTGCGGACTCTGCCTTTTTCATCCCCTTCAATATCTCAGTAACGTCTATGTCCTGTGATCCGGGAAAAACAGTCATTTTCATTCCCGGTTTTATTTCTCCACCGATTACCCTGCCGAGTATTGCTGTTGCGCCATTTCTTGGGATGACTGACTGTATGATCAAACGGGGATCAGGGGGCAGCGAATGAGGATTGCCTGATTCATGTGCCAACGCCACCAGGGATTCAAAGAGTGATCTGCCGCTGTACCACTTTACAGAGGCATCCCTCCTTATGATATTCACGTCTCCCCTGGCAGATATCGGTATTATTTCGAAATCCTGCTTCCGGAGTCCAATATTCCCCAGGAAATCACCTATCTCTGCCTTGAGGGGTTTGAATGTTTCCTCGTTAAAACCGCTTAAGTCCATTTTGTTGACCGCTACAACGAAGCGACTGACACCAAACATCTTTGCAACATAGACATGCCTTCTCGTCTGGTCGGTGATTCCCTCGTCGCTTTTGGCGGATACTACCACTACCCCAATGTCAGCACTTGAGGACCCGCTCAGCATGCTTTTCATCAGTTCCTCATGACCCGGCACGTCTATCAACTCGAAAAGTGTATCCTCATGCGATATCTGCACCCTGGTGTTATCAAAGGTCATACCCAGTTCCCGCTCATCAGAAAATGTGTCAAGAAGGAAAGCAGGCTCAAATTCAACGCCTGCCTCGCTGCTGGCCCGCTTTGCCTCATCAATGCGATCCGGTGTGACCTTCCCTGATGCTATAAGCATTCTGCCAATCAGCGTGGACTTGCCGTGATCCTTATGTCCAAGCATTACAATTCTAATCAGGGACAATCAGATCACATGTAACCCATTTGTCGGAGTTTCTGCATGACATATTCCTTTTCCTTATCCTGCTCCCTTCCGGCTCTTTCCTCAACGCTTGTGTTCTTGAGTTCCTTAATGATCCCGTCAACGGAATCTACATCGGACTGTATTGGAACAGTGCAGTGCGTGCATCCAAGGCTCCTGTATCTGTAACCCTTCACTGAAAAGTAAAGTGGGTTAATTGGTACATCCCTCATCTGGATATACCTCCATATGTCAATTTCATTCCAGTCCAGCAGTGGATGAATCCTGATATGACCTCCATCTGATTCCATCCCGATGTAGTTGTCCCATATTTCTGCAGGCTGGTTCTTGTAGTCCCATTTGAAATCCCTGTCGCGCGGGCTGAAGTATTTTTCCTTTGCCCGAATGCCGTGCTCATCCCGCCTGATCGAGACTATAAGTGCATCGAAGCCGTACTCATCCATAACCTTCTTCAGGGCGTCGGTCTTATTTGAACCGCAGCAGCTGAAACCGGATAGCTCTGGCTGAATTCTGCTTTCTGCAACAATGAGGTCCAGGTTCCATTCATCCTTGAGTTTTTCACGGAACTTGTAGGTTTCCGGAAAGTCTATGCCATTGTCAATGTGTATGACAGGGAATGGTACCTCTCCCAGAAAAGCCTCTCTTGCCAGCGACAACATTGCTGTGGAGTCCTTTCCCATGCTCCAGAGCGCGGCGACTTTTTTATTTCTGGATTTCCCCTCCCTCAATATATAAACGCTCCTGTTCACAAGTTCCTCAATGTCCCTGCTGTCATCCTGCATATACTTTACACCATTCTCTCCAGTCCCCTGAGGTGAAACAGGGAACCTTTTACTCCCCCATCAGGGAGTTTCTCATAGATGGGAATTCTTGCAACCTCCCTCCCCTTTTGGTCAAATATGGTAGCATATGACCCAAGGAGGTCCTGTTCGGATGAAATATTTCCCTCACGGTAATAAATACGATAGTATTTCGATTTTGACTTTGCCAGCCAAGTTTCAAACCTCACCCAGTTTTCTGGCGTTGGTTCATTCCTAAGGATGTCGACGATTTCCTGGCCCGAGATTTTTCCCTTCATGGACAGCCGCAGAAATGTTGATTCAATATAAAAGTATTCAATCCTGATTGATCAGTCTCCGTACTGCTTCTTCTCCCTGTTCAGTATCATGTATTTCATGTTGAGTTTTCTTGCAAGTTCACCCTCAATGTCGTCCCTGTCACCGACAATGATGGATTCTGATAGGTCTATTCCAAGTTCCCTTTCCGCCCTCTTTATAAGTCCAGTACCAGGTTTTCTGCAGTCACACCTCTCTTCGGGCAAATGGGGGCAATGATATATGGAGGTGATCTCAATGCCCTCCTTACTGAGCCTGGAAACCAGCTCGCTGTTGAATGCCTGCATTTCCTTCTCAGTGAAATAACCCCTGCCGATGCCTGACTGGTTGGTTACAATAACGATATCAAAGCCGCGCCTTGCGAATTCCTTCATGATCGAAACGGAATCATCATATATCCGCAGGTCAGACGGCTTATGGCAATAAGGACAATCCACGTTTATTGTGCCATCCCGATCGATGAACAATGCTTTCCTTGTCAATATATGGTCAATTACCATCCCTCTTAGATTTTTTTCCATCCAGACGTATACCGCAGTGACGGCATATTCTGGCCCTGCTATATCTTCTGACACCTACTAAGAGAGCCGCGAATCCTGACAGTGCAAGAGCAGGCAAAGCATACTGATCATAGTCAGGCCCGTACTGCACCCTGGAAAATGAGACCAAAATGGTGAGGTTGCCCTGCATGGTCAGGTTTAAAGTTTGCTGGGAGGACAGAAAACCGCTTTCAGGAACAATGGAGATTGTATACTTGCCTTCAGGAAGGATGATCGTGACAGAATCGGTTCCGGAGTAGTTCCCAATTCCCTTGACTTCCACAGTAAAGTTAACTCCCGATGCAGTGCGGTGATTCTCATCGAACTGCAGCGTGAAGTTCTGCCTGCTCAGATTGACGGAGTATACCGTTTTATTCCAGTTCAGGTCGATCAACAGGATCTTCGGCATGAAAAACAATGGCGGCAATACAATGGCAGTGTCGTGGCTGTAGGGCACATCCAGTACTGCCATATTTCCTGTCTCCTCTGATATTTTCCCCCCAATTGATACATTCCATGTACTGTTTTCCCCTATTCCATGTAATATCAGATCCATCCGCTCCTTCAGGTTGTTACGATCGGATTCAACGTTCTCTACATAAGGGATTGAATCTATGAAGTTGCCCTTTCCCGTACCAAGGGCAATGGTGATGCTCAACGCAGTTGCATTCACCGGAATAGGTAGATCAGTATAATTCACGCTTCCGTTGAGAGCCAGGTTGCGGGCGATACTCAGATTATGGAATCCGGTAAAATCCATTCTCACGTATCCACTGGTGCCTTCTGGAAGAAAGTATCTGCTTAGGGAAATGTCCCCAGACCAGGGGGAGATCATTCTGAAGGATACAACCGACGGGATATATGAGAGACCGGTAAGATTCAAAGTTCCGCGATAATATGAAAAGTTCGAGACGGTGAAGCTCCCAGAGTATGATACGCACACCGAAAGATTGAATTTCCCGTTCAAGAAAGCCGAATTGTTGAATGTGGCATTGTAATTTGTGCCAGTGGAATTTATAGGTAACTCGGTCTTAAGCATAGTTACACTGTTCCAGATCTTCAGGTTTGCGGATTTGTTACCTCCGTCTGGAAAACTTCCGTTTATCACAAAATTGACATAGCATTCGCCGGGCAGATCTCCATAACCATATATGCTGATTGCAGCATGAGGCAGGCTGGGTTTGATTGTGGCGTTAATCTCAGGGTTGTTCAGGATTGCAACTCCTGAGATCGTTGCAATGGTCATGTTGTTTCCCATTGCCTCAATGGCGTAATCCCCAAAATATCCCTGGTCTGTTTCTGAAATTATTTCGGAAAGCACGAAGAATGCCGATGCTTTCCTGTTTCCTGTGGATGGAATAACCTGGTCCAACAGATTGGATTTACCCTGATCTGAGGCAAAAGGGATCACGGAAATTTGCTCGCCGTTTACAATCCTGCCCGAGGATTCCACATAAACGTTCACCTCCCCGTACAGGAAAGCCTCTGAACCGCTGCTGAATTCAAATGGAAACGAACTCACGGAAGTTCCTGCAGTCTCCAGATCTAACCGTGAATGGTTCCTCAGGAGGAACAT
>JAJZNS010000046.1 GCA_021811635.1 Thermoplasmata archaeon | reverse complement strand
TTAGAGAAAATGCAGGGAAAAACATGGTGAAATTCACCATGTTTCCATATATTTCAGGCATGATTGGCTGATTTTACAATGTTTAGGAAAGACATTGTACTATATCGAATGGTTTTGGGAAATCCTCATATGACTATAGAAGTAATACCGTCCGATACCCATTCTGTAATCCGCTATTATCTGGCACTCTGCGGGTCGGGTTTTCGCAATCAACGCATGAGGGAGACACACACACTTTTTGAAATTATCATGTTTGTATCTGATCGGACACGTAAAGTTGCTGGAATGATTATGCCTAAGTCCTGTCAAGACATTAGGTATTCTTACCATCTGGCACCGAAATTGGTTGTATCTACCGGTAAAATGTTCATACAAAGCCGAAGCATCATAGGATCAGAACACAATGTCTAGCAAATTGAATGACGCACCTCATGCAGTTTCATGCAAAGGAAACATTACGCAAATTAGATTAATATAGACGACATCTTGGTAAAAATCGGTAGATAGACAATGTCCAGAATGCATACTAGAAAGAGGGGAAAGTCCAGATCGCATAAGGTTGGAATTTATGATCCATCGAAATTCACTTTTATTGACCAGAATGAGGTGATTGAGGCAGCTGTTGGTATGAAGAAAGAAAACGTCCCCAACTCCGTAGTGGGATTGAGACTCAGGGACCAGTTCGGTGTACCTGGAACGAAATACGTTTTCAAAAAGAAGCTTTCAAAACTTCTGGCAGAAAATGGTGTCAATCCTGGATTCCCGGAAGACCTTTTGAATCTGATTGAGCGTTACAAGAGTGCTGCAAAGCACACAAACTCTAATCCGAAAGATAAGGCAAATCTCAGGAAACAGGGGCTCATAATGTCAAAAATCCTCAGACTTTTGAAGTACTATAGGAGAAATGGAAGGATTCCTGAAAACTGGAGTCTGGATAAAGCGCTCTGATAACTATGATTCTCTCCGGAATCATTCCGGAATCAATGCTGGAATTGTTGCAGAAGGCGGCTGAAAAGGTACATTCTGTTGACTATGTAAAGATTATTGCGCATTATGACGGAGACGGTACCAGTTCCGCCATCATCCTGTCAAAGGCGCTTTTGAGAGAGCATAAGAAATTCCATATCAGCTACATAAAAGACCTGAGCCCGGAGTCTGTCAAGGCACGAATAGACGAAGATCCGGACTATCTTACGATTATAGTGGACGCCGGCTCCGATCAATCATCACTGGTGTCCAGCAATGATAAAATAATTATTCTGGACCACCATTTTCACTCTCCCGGCGAGTTTAAGGGAATACATGTGAATTCAAGGGATCATGGAGTTGACGGTACCAAGGAAGCCTGCGGAGCCACCATGGCATACCTCTTCTCTCTGGCGCTTAACGAAAAAAATACTGATCTCTTCCCATTTTTCCTTTCCGGAGCCATAGCAGATAAGCAGGACATAGGCGGATATGTTGGCTTAAATCGTGTGCTCATTGAAAAGCTGGGGAAGGGCTTCAGAAAGATCAGGACAATAAACTTAGCCGGGGAGGATCTGCTAGAAGCTCTGTCGTACTCGGTAGACCCGTTTTTCGGTACGCTGTCTGGCAACAGGGAATTTTCGAAGACATTTCTGACCGCCATGAATATTGATCACAGCAAAAGCCCCAAGGATTTGAACGAAGATGAGAAACAGAAGCTGGAAGAAAAGCTGGCCATTGAATTGCTGAAGCAGGGAATCTCGTCGGATGCTCTGAAATACCTTGAAACAGATATGTGGGTATTTGACGACCTTGGCCTGACGTCTAAGGAGATCGCTGGGATTGTGGATGGCAACAGCAAGATATCACAGAATGGTACAGTAATACAGTATTTTCTCGGCGACGAAGCTGTGAGAAAGGTCTGCATGGATAACTGGCGTAGATTTAAAAGCAAGCTGATCGAATTTGCTAAACAGGCCTCCAGGGAGATGTTTTCCCTTACCAATGTGCAGTATTTTTATGCTCCGGATTCTGAAATGGCTGGTTCTATTGCTGGTCTGCTAATGCTGTATTACGCAAAACAGGACCTTCCCGTAATTGGCTTTAATTCTGGGGAGTCACCAATTACAAAGGTTTCCGCAAGGGGGACCGCGAAAATGGTCAGGAACGGCCTTAATCTTTCCGTGGTAGTTCGTGATGCCTGCGCGTCCGTTGGAGGGCATGGAGGCGGGCATGACATTGCAGCTGGTGGGAGCATTCCCAAGGGAAAGGAGAGTGCTTTCCTGTCCAAAGCAAACTCCATGATAGATGAACAAATTGGCAATTTTGGCTGCGAATAGAGAAGTTTTAGTACCTTAACATCCTTATTTAGCTGGTAATGAGCCGAATTGGCATATTTACAAATAACTTCCGATTCTATCACGACGTGATAGATATTGCCAAGAACTGGGAACTTCCCTACTTCAGCATTGATCCATCCAGTTCAGTGCCTGTCGATATCCCGGTGATTCTAAGCACGACGGCTGACCCGGAAATAGACAACAGGCAGGTCAAGGAGAATGATCCTGTCAGGGCGCTGAGGCTGGGACTACCAAGGCTAATGGACCAGATTGAGTTCAGAAAGATCGTCATTGGGATCGATCCCGGCCCGAAACCAGGCGTAGCCGTGATCTGCGATGATGTGCTCACTGAGGCAACTGAGCTCCCCGAGATAATGTATATTGAGGAGTACATTTTGAAGGTGCTGTCCGATTACAGCTACGGAGGCTATTCTATCAGAATTGGCGATGGGGATACGCCAAACAGGGAGAAGATTACAGACATATTGTCCAAGAACAGGCTTTCCTACGTTGTTGTTGATGAGAGCAACACGACGATATTCCGGCACAGGCCTCAGAACAACGCAATTTCAGCTGCGGTAATAGGGATGGCAAGAAGCAAAGACACCAGAAGCTCTGGCAAAGGCGACAATTTTCTTGACGAGAGATTTGTCACAATCCGTAACTCCATATAAAGGGAAGAACTATTTCTTCCACTTTGGCTTTTTCAGCCTGGAGGTCCTCCTTCCGGCGCTTAAAGCCAGAAGCAGCATGAATGCGATCACGGCTGCAGCAATGTAATAAATCCAAGTATAGTTGGGAGGAGTTCCGTAGTAAAACTGGTTCTGGTATGTACTTTGCTGCCCGTTAATGGATGCCGACGGATTGCTGACCGTGACTGTCATCGAGTGCAGCCCTGTTGAAAGCTGCAAAGCCACCTGGAGAGTGACGGTAATCGTTGAGTACGGGGCCAGTTCAGCAATGTGCTTTGAGCCTTTAAGTGCACCATCAAGCGAGAAATTCACGGTGAGATTATAAAGAGGTACTTTGCCTGGATTTGACAGTTGTACACTCAAATTCAGGGGTGGAAGTATCTGGACAGAATAATATGATTTGGAGACCAGGCTGGTTGTGGAAGTGTTGACATAAGATATCCCGAGGAAGTACAAAGTTTGCACATATTTTGGGGCCGTGAAATTGACGCTCATTGAGTATAAGGAACCTACATAACTCTGTGACGTGCTGTTCTTGAGACCAGCAAGGCTTGAACCGTAAACGAAAATCATGCTTGTGTAAAGTGAGAATCCGTACGTTGAATTCAGGTAAACTGTGAAGTTTTCACCCTCATAAAGGCTCTGAGACGGGGTGACTGCAAGCGAAGTCTGGAAGATCGACGGATAGGTATTTCCGGAGCTGGCAGAAGCTACTATCGGGACCATAAGAAATGAGAGAAACAGCAGCAGTACGACTGCCGGTACAACCTTCATCTCGACTTCCTCCCCCTGTAGGCGGCAACCGCCAGACCCGCAATGACTGATATGGCAATCAGGGCAATACCGATGTACAATTGGATAAGCGGGTCACCTGTATAGTTTGCTATTATACCCGGCCCTATTGGATATCCTGAATTTATATGGTTTCCTGGGTATTGCGGATTGTTCACAGTGAGATTATCAGTCTGATTGGCAAATTTGAATACCACATAGAATGTGGAAACGATCTGAGCATTGCCAGTAACCGGTGTCAGCCTGAGATATATTGTGTATGTCGTGTTGAAAGGTATCGAGACTTTGCTTACGGAAGCGTTATTGTAGATAAATGATGCGTTCCATCCAAATGCCTTAAAGTAGCTGTACTCTGTGGTCATGGTGACATTCACCTCGTTGTTTCCCGTATTGTTCAACTGGAATGGAAACATATACTGCGTTGAATTCTGCTGGGCGAATGCCGGCGGTGTCACTGAGAGATTCAGGAACTTCACTACTGAAATGTTTACGTATCCGGTAAATGTTCTACCGCTGTAATTGTAATTGAAATTAATGGGGACCGTGTTCCTGCCGCTGATCACGTCGCTTGTGGGTACGTATATTTGAACCGTCCGGGTTGCATTCTGATATGGAAGCAGGTTCTTGATCACGCTGTTATTGAACGTCATATTCCATTCGGCATAGCCCGAGGTGAGGGTGAGATTCATGCCTATGTTTCCAAGGTTGGTGATCGCAAAGGTAAAGTTTTCGGAAGAACCGTTCTTGACAGGCCCACCTGATGAGCTAAGGATCTTAAACTGGAAGTGAGGTAGAACCACTTTGCTCAGGATTATGTCCACGAAACTTGAACTGTCAATTTTGACCGTATAGTTCTCCACATAGGAAACATTCACTGAGTGGTTCCCGTATTGTAAGGTTTGGTCATATGATGCAGAGAATACATATATCCCAACAGGGAGGAGAGCCACACCACCGGTCGGCGTATTGTTTGTCGCATAACCGCGCATGATGAAGTTTCCGTGGCTTATATTAACCTGCCTGTTTAGTGAGATTGACTGTAAGGTAACTTCGTATTCCACAGAGTAAGCGTTCAGAATCGCTGCATTCAAGGTAGTGTTTGTCTGTGTCATATAGAATACGGTCACATTCGCCAGGTTAGAGGCATTGTTGATCAGATATACGCTGTAGGTTGCAGGAGAAAGGCTTATGCTGAAAACGCCGGACGCATTTGTTACAGTCTGTGTGACAAACGCACCAGTAGAATTGAAAAATTCCAGCACCGTGTATGGGGCATAAATTGCCGAGGAAACCTTACCTGTTACGTTCGCGAACACCTTTTGAAGCGTTGCCGGTATGACGACGCCGGTGGAGCCACTCACGTTGAAATAGACCGAACCCACTAGCTTGTACAAGCCATTTGGAGTCTGGCGAGAGTAATTGACACTCGCATGATATTCACCGTAGGGAAGTTCATAGGTTCCGGCTGGAAGTGATATTGTCATTCCGTTATACTGCAGTTTATACGTGCCTATGGAGGCGTTATAGCTGTTCGTCAGGGTGACGGAACCTGCGGAATCGTAATTCGGGTTGTAGGTCATGTTGGAATATAAATACACATCTGATATGTTCGCGGTCCCTCCTGAATAAGAATAGACGGTGTAAAGCCCCGGATCTAGCCTGCTTATGTTTACGCTATTTCCATTTGAGTTGAATACATATTCTCCCTTTGCTGATCCAACTGTCAGGGAAAGCACTACAGACGAATTTATTTCAATTCCCGTGGTTCCACTGGTATTGTAAGCTACTGCAAAACCCGTCTGCGGCACAAACGTTGCATCTGTGGAAGAGATTCGAATGGAATAAATACCAGGCATTGCGTTGACGGACGCCTGGCCGTTTGTTATCGGCACAGAATAATTCCGTACGCCAATCAGGTTAAGGGTTCCATTATAGTGAGTCTGGACATTGTCAGCAAGGAGGGTTATATCCAGCGTGTTTGTGACAGTGGACAGGGGTGCGTAAAGGCTCGAGGAATCAACGCTGTCATTATAATAATATGAAAATGGGTATGCCAGAACGCTGTAACTCAGGTCGCTGTACGGCAAATTCAGGGTGGACAACCTCGCAGATCCCACCGGGGTGAGCGGAGAAAACCATACCAGGGTTCCAGACGCAAATAATTCTACAATACCATCATGAATAGCAGTCCGCGAGTTAAAAGCGGAACCGGCTAAGGAGTTAAACGGGAAAACGTTCACGTAGCTGTTCTGAGCCGGGAAAAGAGTGACGCTCTGGTTATAAAGAAGACTAATTGTCCTCTCCGCAGTAAGCACCTGGCCAATGTTTATACCATTCAGCTCAACGGATACCAGACCATCAGGAATGGTAATGTTGAGGCTTTTCCCATAGCTGAAGGGCACCTGGAGGATTGCACTGCCATCTTTGATCAAGTAATCTCCGCTAGTGGAGGATGTTGCATTACCACCAAGTGCAATGGTGAGCACGCTTGACTTGGATAGGACGATGTCCACCGATGTGTTCTTATCAAGCAACAGCGTCTGCAGGTATGAATTTCCAGAATGTGAGGCGTACACCGTATATATCCCGGCAGGGATCAGTTGTGAAAACGTCCCGGCCGCTGAAACGTTGACCGTGATGCTCGAAGACGTTGACGCATCCGGATACAACATGATCTGGGAATCATGCCAGTTGCTGATCACCTTTCCAGAAAAGGCATACCCCTGAGTGGCCGTAAGGTTGACTGTGAGGTTCTGGGCATAACCAGTGAACGTTATTGGCGTATAGGCGGAAGCGATAGTACCTGTCTGATTGACCGCTACATAATAGCTACCCGGTAATAACCATAGCACTGCCATACCTGACGAATTTGTATAGTTAGAATAGCTTGTGTCACCGGAATATGCAGTAACCTTAATCCCGGAGATGAGGGAAGCATTGCTTCCTGAAGCAGACCTAACATGAACGAATACCGTATCGTAATATATGTAGAATGTTTCCTCAAGGGCCAAGCCTGGATTTTCTGTGAAGTTCGCCACGTTAACATAGGTTTTCCCGTTAACAATCAGATTTACCGTATAATGAAGCGGAGGGATATCCGGGAATTTAAACTGGCCGCCTGTAAACGTGTCGTTGAAGACAACCCCCTCGGACGCGTTCACTATCTGAACTGTGCCGCTGTAAACCTTTGGGGTGTAGGTCTGGGGGATTTTCTTTGATGCGTTAAAAGGCTCATACATATACTGGTATTGCACGATACCTGTCAGCGATGAAACCGGGTAGGTATAGTTTTTGACAATGTAGTACTCAGGGAGACCGGTTGTGGCGTTAAGGTTAACTGCGTTTCTCTCCGCCTGATCGTTCGAAACATGGATCTTGAAGAATTTTGAGTTGTTCCCCACCAGGAATTGCTTGTTCAGGACTCCGTCAGAGAATGCGAGAGTGTCGTTTCCAGGAACTGCGGTTATGTTGTAATACCCGTACTTGTTTGTGTTAACTTGAGAATGAGGGATACCGTATTGATCAAGCAGGGTAACGTGCACACCTGGCACAGGCATGCCATTAGACATTGTCACTCTGCCCGTGATTATCGCGCCCGGATAATAGGAAACTATCGTTTCCAATGAATTAGTCAGCTGGTACGTCGGGGGGAAAATTTCGGTTGTCCCTATGCCCTTTTGCTGGTAGTAATACGCCTGTTGCAAAGGGATAATCTGCCAGGCAGTGGGATGTGATGAGAAGTTCTTGTAAGGATTCCACGGAATGCCTGCATACGAGACTTCGAAATTGCTCATGTTCCAGGCCGGCATCATGAAATACGTGGACTGCCCAAAGGTAAGCCCGGGAATCCCGGACGTGTTTCCTGTGACTGATGGGGGATAACCGATTGTAAACCTGTAAATGCTTGAGTTGTAGAATGCCGGATTATAGGATATCTGGTAACTAGTTACTGCCGCGCTGTTGGGCGTCTCGTTGAGCGGGTACGTCGCGTTGGAAGTTATCGCATAGATATTGTAGTAGCTGTACGGGACTATTTCGCCGTTGTACGTGTAAGAAACATGATCCGTGAGGTAGGTGGGAGCATAGAATATTCCGGGGTTAATACCGGAGAACGGAAAGAGGCCGCTGTCTATGCCGACGTACTTAATGTTATAGCCGGAAGCCCTTGTCAGGTAAAGATAGAGATTCACCAGTGTACCAGTGCTGTAACTGGAAGAGAGTATACCGTCATAGAGTGCGAAATAGGCATTCTGGGATGAGATTCCCGGTATGAAATGCCCGTACAGCGACGGGTTACCATAGATCATGTACTGGTATTGAAGCGGATCAGCGTAGATGTTCTCAAGCAGAACCGTAGTGTTTTCTCCCAGGTAAAGGGTCATGTTAGAAAGTATGTCAGCAGGCAGATTTCCGTTATTGTCTTTGAATTCAGCCTGCAGTACCCTTGCTATGAACAAAGCGATGTCCTGGCTGTTGTTCTGGGCCAGTAGGATCTGCCCGGCAGCCTGATACCCCTCCTGGAAATCATCCGCAACGGTAGGGTGTTGAGCCTGGGAAATTTCCTGGAATCCATAATCCCACCAGGATACGAAGGCTGGCCGCTGGTCCAGAGGCTGATTGGTATCCTGCGTAGAGAGCCAGTTGAAGGCCATGGATAACGGCTGCGAATTGTTAGTTATTGCAAATCCTGCGCCCCCGACAAATTGGGAATTGGTGGCCGAGAAATTAGGGGGCTGTAGGAAGGATGGCAGTTCATTGTAGATTGCCTGGTTATAACCGGCTGCATTGTTTGCTGGAACTGCCGTGGCAATTGAGCTGAATCCGGACGGGATAACGAGGACTATTACCAGTCCCGCCACGAAAGCGATTCTCATCCAAGATTTGTTTCCCTTCATGAGTCTCCTTACACGCCCAGTCGCGTCCTGGCTGACCGTGGATCTTACCTTTCCTTCCCGCAATATGCCCCAGAAATAGATAAGCAGTTCACCACCGAGGATTGCGTAGGCTGGCGCGGCGGTAACGTTGAATCTCGCAGCTGCAAAACTCATGTAAATTGAGACTATCGAGAATACAAGAATGAACAACAGGGACTCGCTCTTCTTCCTGAGAAACAGGTAAACCACGTATGCAATCCCGCTCATCCCGAGGATAAACTGAGCAGGACCGAAGCCGCTGATATATGATCCCAACTGCGGCGCCTGTGCCTCTGAAATGGTGTCATAGACTCTTGTCTTGATAAAGTAGCCATCCCCGCTCAGCAGCGTATTCAGGATTCCCCTGTCAAAGACATAGGCATATCCCAGTATGACGAGAAGTATAAGCATGAGGGACGGAATGATAATAATCCAGGGCTTACCCCTCATCACCGAGACAAACAGCCCGAAGATCAGGACGGCCATGCTTAGATACAGGGGGGGCATGTACCAGAGTGTGGCTTCGTGCATCGCGAAGTAGTAATAGGCTCCAAGCAGAAACCCCACGAAAACATAAAGCGCAGTAATGTAAACAAGATATCCCGATGGCTTATTCTGAAATATATTCGCGACGAGTTGCACGAACACGTATATCAGCACAATGGCCACAATGTATGTGAAACCCTGCCATGATAACATCAGTGCACCCGTGGAAGCCCCGGCTAGCAACGCATAGATCGTAGCTAGTCTGTTCTCCCTGTAATATTGAACTATGTTTCCGGGTATCTTCGTGATATGCCGGAAAGACTCCACTACGTTAGTTTTCCGTGCCAGATCGACTGCCTTCAGGATGAAATATATGGTGAAGAAAGCCCACAACAGCTCTGGGGTATGTTCCCTCCCGTCGGAAATTATGCCCGCCGAAAGATTGCTAGGCATAAGGGTGTACAGAAAAGCACCAATCATCCCGGCTTTCTTCCCGAACAGCTCGTTGCCTATGAGGTAGACTGGAATAATGAGCAATGCCCCGAAAACAGCGTCGTATTCCTGGAATGCCCCCAGAGCAGCGTTCATTGTACCATATACTGGAGAGAGCATCGTTGCCACCAGCACTATCAGTTCCTGGAAAAACGGATTCCTGGGATTTCCCGCTCCGAGCGGGTAGTTCAGCGCAGCATCGTAAATCAGGAAGTGCTTGTTATCAAGGATATACTGGATGACTCTGAAATTGTAATACGGATCACTTCCCCCGGACGTTGGCATTCCCGGCAGATAGAACACCTGATAAAAGGCAAAATAATTTGCAAGGAACAGATAGAGCAGTACGAGGGAAGATAGCGCGGTTATCTCTGGATTGTTGATCATCAATGTTTTTAGCCTTTGAAGGCTCGTCATCTGGGATTCCGTCATTAGTGCACTACCTAGCCCACGCTAATGTAATTTCTATATAAAAAACTAAGTCAGCAAGC
>JAJZNS010000036.1 GCA_021811635.1 Thermoplasmata archaeon | reverse complement strand
AAAATCGAAGCAATGATCCCGGTCATCTTTCTTGGAGTTACCATCGTTTCGGATGACTTACAAGGCTAAATAGATGTTTATTAATGTTATTTCCAGCTGGATTTTGAGCCTAACACAGCTGACCTAAAGTATCTAATCTAACGAAGGTTATTTTCAGTTTTTTGATTGCATCAGATCCCATCTCTATCAAATACTATTTAGAGAACCACCCCGTCTGAAGTCGGCCTGACATCCAATCCTATTTCTGTTCCATGCCATGAATGCAATGGCATGTCTTAAATAGCAAGGGTTACCACGAAGAGAAAGGGTGTTGGGTTCGGATATATATCAAGCCTTGCAAGAACAGGTAGTGTAGCGATGTCAGGAAGAGATGAAAAAATAATAGCCTCTTAAACGGGGCAAAGGAATGTTTTTCAGACAGCAGCAAGCCATTCCGTCAGGATGAAGAATTAACTAGCTCCTCGGTTTTTGTATATATAAAAAGAAACCATAAAGCTGAAAATAATGGTTAAATTTGGATAATGTAAGAAGTAATTTGTTTCTGATCATAATTTCGATTGGGATTTTGCAAAGTTTATGAGATCAAGCAAAGACATGAACGCTTCACTTGCATCGCTTTCTTTTACCACTATAATTGCATCGGTGTAACTATTCGTGGTCTCTTCGATGTTTATTCCCGTAAAAGCAAGTTTTGAATACAATGACATCAGGAACCCGGGGGTTTCCAGCAGCGAAACTGGAGCTTTGATAATTATTACTGCTAAATCCATCCTCTTATCTATTACGCCTCTTCTCAATGCGTCTGATATTTCAGGGAGATTCCGGTTCTCCACAATAAGGGTTGTGTATTCAGATCCCGTGGAAATATATAAAGCGCCTGAAAGGTTCAGGTCGACCACGTCTCTGAACACTTTCTCATTTCTTTTCACAGGTATAACAATCTTTGCAATAGAAGTAAGAAGGTGCACGCTTGTTTCAGAGAGAACATTGAATACTTTCCCATCCGATCTTCTGGACACTCCACGGTTCCTTTTAAGAGCAGATATTATCGCCTCAATGTTGACCTTTTCACCAAGTTTCGCCTCTATTACAGGAATCAGGTCTCTTGCCACAGCGCTGAGGTTAACATAACCTTTATTGAGAGAGGTTGCAAGAAAAATGTCATTTGTGACAATATTTTTAACGATTCTGTTAATACTCAAATCCATTTTAGTCATTTTAACCAAGCTATGACCAATTATGGTCATAAAGTATTAATAATTTTTCAAAATCAACGCAGTAGAACAAAACAAACTCAGAGGGAATGCTGTAAGTCAGAAGCGAAGTTTCCTGGATGTGTTTGAACTTAAGAGGAAATAGAAATGGATCTGGAATGTTCAGTATGTGGCGGAAAAGTAATAGCACCCGATGATGCATTAAAGGGCGAGATAGTCGGTTGCGAAGACTGCGGATTGGATTATGAGATACAGGAAGTGGTAGCTGGAACCATAACCTTGAAAGCTGCAGAAAATGTAAAAGAGGACTGGGGAGAATAATCAAATTCAGTTTTTACACATTTTGTATTTTTTTAAAAACGGATATCTAGATTTCTATTTTAGAGGTGGTTGTTCTAATTGAAGACTGTAGGTATTATAGGGGCATCTGGATATATCGGCGGCGAACTGTTGCGACTGCTTTTGTCGCATACTGAAGTCCAGGTGAATATGGCAACTTCTCAGCAACATTCGGGCGATTATGTCTTCAGGGTAAATCCAAATCTGAAAGGCTTTACGGATCTGGTTTTTACAAACGATGCTCCGGAAGAGGTTGCGTCAAAAGTGGATATCCTTTTTATGGCAGTCCCACACGGTTCGTCTGTTGAGCATGTACCGAAGATAGCTGAAATGGGCGTGAAGATCATAGACATGAGCGCAGATTTTAGACTAAAAAATCCTGCTGATTATCCGACCTGGTACGGGTGGGAACATCCGGCGCCAGATCTTCTCTCAAAATTTGTATATGGAATGCCGGAACTTCACAGAGAAGAACTGAAATCAACCCATTTCGTTTCTGTACCTGGATGCATAGCGAGTTCATCGATCTACAGCCTTGCACCACTCGCAAAGGCTGGTTTGATAAATGGAGTGGCAATCGTTGACGCCAAGATCGGATCCTCCGGATCAGGAAATAAACCATCGATCTCGACGCATTTCTCCGAGAGATATAATTCAGTTAGGATATACAGCCCATCAGGTCACAGGCACATTGGAGAGATTGAGCAGGAACTCTCCATTGTTTCAGGAATCAAGACAACGGCCACCATGTCGGCGCACTCGATCAACATGGTTCGAGGAATACTGACGACCAGCAGTGTTTTTGTTGACCATGACGTTGGGATGCCAGAACTGTGGAAAGTTTATCGCTCAATGTACGGTAAGGAGCCGTTTGTAAGGTTCATGATGGACCCAAGTGGGCTATATAAATATCCCGATCCCAAACTTGTGGTGGGCTCAAATTTTGTGGACCTCGGATTCGCCATTGATCAGCACGTGAAGAGAGTGGTTGCCATAGGCTCAATAGATAATCTCATTAAAGGTGCGGCCGGGAATGCGATCCAGTCAATGAACATCATGGAAGGTTTCGAAGAACGCGAAGGGTTAATGATGTCCCCAATGAGACTGGTGTAAGACTTGGTAACTGTTTTAAAGATAGGCGGGAGTCTCATGAAATCAGGCATCAGCGAAAACCTGATCAATGACATTTATAGGCGGAAGGACGAGGGATATATAATTGTCCATGGCGGCGGTCCTGCAGTCACAGAACTTTGTGGAAGGCTTGGAATGGATGCCAGATTTGTTACCTCACCAGAGGGAATCAGGAGCAGGTATACAGATGCAGAAACAATGTCTGCCTACCTCATGGCAATGCGTGGCAGCGTCAACGCATCAATTGTCCTGGCCCTCCAGAGAGCAGGGTTGAAGTCCTTCGGTATGTCTGGAATAGACGGGCCGACTATAATGGCGGAGAGAAAGAAAAGGCTTATAACAATAAACGAGAAGGGAAGGAGAATGTTCATTGATGGTGGCTACACGGGCAGGATACTGTCTGTTGACGCAACCATGATACTGCATTTACTCGAGGAGAATATGATCCCAGTGATCGCGCCCATCGCAGTTGGCCTTGAGCATGAATCCCTGAATGTTGACGGAGACAGGGCTGCTTCGGCTATTGCCAGAGAGGTAAAAGCCAGCAGGATGATCATGCTGACTGACGTTGACGGCATCCTCTCCGATGGAAGAATTGTTGACAGGCTGGACATTGACCAGGCCAGGGAAATATTGAAACGAACCGGGAACGGGATGGACAAAAAGATTATCAGCGCAATGGAGTCAATAGAAGCAGGTACTCATGAGGTAATCATAGCAAACGGAAACGGGGAGAGACCATTAACGGATGCGATAAATTCCGAAAAAAGGACGGTAATGACAAAATGATGAAAAACAGTTTTATAGAGGAAATAGAGAATGCCCATCTTGCAGGAACATATCAGAAGATACCGGTGGTGGCCGCAAAAGCCAAGGGCACAAAGATATGGGATGTTGAGGGAAAAGAATATCTTGATTTAATGAGTGGCTACGGCGTTGCTATTCTAGGGCACTCAAACGATGCAATCAGGGAAGCCATTAAGAGGCAACTGGATGAAATATACATAACGCACGGATCGGTTTACAGTCCTGCGAGAGCGGTATTCCTGAAGGAACTGATGACTGTCACACCATCCGGGTTGAACATGGCCTACCTTTCAAACAGCGGCGCGGAAGCAATAGAAGCTGCCATAAAAATAGCTGTGAAATCAACCGGAAGAAAAAAAATAGTAAGCATGGAAAAGGCATATCATGGAAAAACACTTGGCGCTTTGTCAATAACACATTCACCAAAATACAGGAAGTCTTTTGAAAGCATGCTGATCCCTGGGGTGGAATTCGTAAGATTCGGGGATTATGACAGTATCCTTGCGCTGCTGAAAAAAGAGGATATTGCAGCAGTATTTATTGAACCCATTCAGGGAGAAGGGGGCATAAACCTCCCGGATCCAGAATTTCTGTCATCTGTCCGTGAAGCAGCATCAGGTTATGGTTCCCTCCTTGTCATGGACGAAATCCAGTCCGGCCTGGGAAGAACGGGAAAGATGTGGGCACACGAACACTGGGGCATTGCTCCTGATATAATGACAATAGGAAAGGGCATAGGGGGAGGCATACCAATGGGGGTCACTGTAGGAAAAAGAGAGTTTGTTGAAACACTTGAGATTGGGGAACAAAGTTCCACTACCGGAGGAAACCCGCTTTCATGTGCAGCCGGTGAGGTCGTTCTCAGGGAGCTGAAAAATGGAATGGTACGACAGGCCGGCGAGATGGGAAAATACATGCTTCAGAGAATCAGGGAAGAAACCGATTCCCACAGGCTTGTTTCAGAGTCCAGGGGAATTGGTATGATGCTCGCCCTGGAACTAAAGGTCAGGTTTGTCCCACTGCTTATGGATATGATCGATCGTGGACTGATAACCCTTTATTCGGGAATAAACACGATAAGAATGCTTCCGCCGTACACCGTATCCAGGGAAGAGGTTGAAAAGGCGCTGGACATAATGAAGGCCTCTCTGGATCATCGCTTGAAAATGCAATAGGAGACTGGTTGAAATGAAGATGTCAATGGTTTATGATACAATAAGATGGGAAGAAAAGGCAATTTTTAAAGCTGCTGAGCAAAGAGGGATAGAACTGAAGATGGTCGACGCCAAAGATATGGACATGGATTTTGACCGGCCAGTCCCGGATTCTTTTGGAGTCGCAACATTGCAACGCTGCACATCATATTACCGCGGACTTCATTCCACGGCCTTTCTCGAATATAAAAAGCAACTTGTCGTGAACGATCTCCAGACCATAATTAACGCGGGCAACAAGATGCTGACATCTCTTGCCCTTGTAGCTAACGGCGTGCCGACACCGTATACATCCGTTTCAACAAGCTATGAAACTGCCATGAAACAGTTTGCGGAAAAATTTCACGGCAAAGCGGTCATTAAGCCGGTGACAGGAAGCTGGGGGAGAATGGTCGCTCTTTTGAATGACCCGGAGGCTGCTATGGCTGTCCTCGAAGATAGGGAATACATGTATCCGCTTTATTCAATTTTCTACATGCAGGAATATGTGAACAGGCCTCCCCGGGACATAAGGACATTCGTCATAGGTGACCGGGTAGTGGGCGGAATATACAGATATCAGCCAGAGGGGGACTGGAGAACAAACGCCGCCATAGGCGGAAGGGTAGAAAAATGTGAAATTACGCCAGAGATAGAGAAGATATCAATTAAAGCAGCGAATAGCGTTGGCAAAGGTGTATTTGGAATAGACATAATGGAATCAGACCGGGGGTATCTTGTTCACGAGGTCAACAGTACCACCGAGTTCAAAAACACAGTCAGGGTTGCACAGGTAGATATCCCCGGTGAAATACTTGATTACGTCACGGAGGCAGCAGAGTGACCGATGAAATCGGAAATACCCTCATTCACCTCGTGAAGACATACTCTCCAACGGGAAAGGAGAGGAATGCTGTATCGGTTTTCAATAATTACCTCAAAAAATGCGGGGCAACAGAAGTGGTAACAGATGATGCTGGAAACGGGATTGGAACATTCCCCGGTGAAGGGTTGTCGGTAGTTCTCTGTGGGCATATAGACACGGTCCCGGGAAAACTCCCGGTCAGGGTGAAGGATGGAATTCTCTATGGAAGGGGTGCAGTGGACGCTAAATCCTCACTAATATCGCTTCTTTATGGCGCAATGATTGCAAAAGAGTCCGGTTTCAAGGGAACACTGAAAGTAGTAGCAGCAATAGGTGAGGAGGGTCCGGGAAAAGGAATACTGGAATTCGTGAAAACCCAACCGAGGAGTGATTATGCGATATTTGGGGAACCGGGCAATGTCAGCGGCATTACGGTCGGATATAAGGGGAGACTGCTGATCGACGTGTCATTCCGGACTGAGTCTTTCCATGCAAGTGCTCCATGGATGGGCGGGAGTGCAGTGGAAGCCGCCATAATGGCGTGGTCAAGAATACGCTCTCATTATTCGGGAAACATGGAGTTTTCAAAGGTGTCTGCCGCATTGACCCGCATCAGGGGCGGTGAAGCAGACAACAAAACCCCCTCGAAATCAAGAATAACACTTGATATCAGGTTTCCTCCTTCGATAGACAAAAACGACATCCTAAAGGAAGTTACACAGATTTGTGGCTCCCTTGATCTTCCCACGCCTGCAAAAATTAAGGTGAGGAGCGAGGTCAAACCGTATGTGGCCAGCATAAAAAGCCCGCTGGCAAGATCTTTTCGCTCTGCAGTACTTGAGAGAACAGGATCAGACGCCAGGATCGTCTTCAAAAGCGGGAGCGGCGACATGAATATACTCGGCAATTCATGGAACATACCAACTGTAACTTATGGCCCTGGGGACACCAGACTTTCGCACACAAACGATGAGCACATAGCCCTGGATGATGTCATTAAGAGTGCAGAAATAGTCTCTGATGCACTGATTCATCTGGAGAGAGGATCATAGTGGGCATTTTCTCTTCCGGGTCGGCGTTCTCATCACATCCTTGCCTGTCCGTTGGATCATTCAAAATGAAGGGAGGCGAATCCGCTGAACATGATTGAAAAAATTCTGCAGGCACATTCATTCGCAGGGAATAAAGCAGTTGCCCCCGGAGATATTGTTGATGTATCGGTCGACAGGGTTATAATGCTGGACATAGCAGGACTTCACCCCGAGTTGGTCAACAACCCGCCTAAGGCGGCGTTTGACCCGTCCAAGATGGCAGTGATATTTGATCATTTTGCCCCCGCTCCAAGCATTGAAGTGGCAACAGGAACCTCTAAGATACGCAAGCTGGCCCACAGGTTGGGTGTCGACGATTTCTATGATTATGGAAGAGCGGGCATTTCGCATGCTTTCGCAGCAGAGAAGGGGTGGCTATTACCGGGTAGGATCATTGCAAACACAGACTCCCACTCAATAGCGGCTGGTGCTTACAATATGCTGAGCAGGGGTCTTGGCACACCAGAATTGCTGCAGGTTATATGCACTGGCAGGACATGGTTTTCTGTGGGGGAGACCGTGAACGTTGAGCTGAATGGCAAGATGAGATCCCCCACAGAGTCAAAGGACGTTTTTCTCCGGATGGCACGGGATATAGGGGATTTACCGAACGATAACATAGAGTTTTCCGGGGATGGCATAACGGAAATGACAATGGATCAGAGGTCTGTGATATCAACCATGTGTGCTGAACTGAGTGCGGAATTTGCCATATTTCCATATGACAACGTTCTGAGAAATTACCTTGAAAACAGGGCTGAGGCACCTTTTCATCCCGTTTATCCAGATGCGAATACCTCCTATTCGAAATACTTCAGCTTCGACATGGGGGAAATTCCCCCAATGGTTGCCTTTCCCGATTCCGTATCAAGAAACACAAAACCAGTATCCGAGATAGGAAATACCCCCGTGGATCAGTGTATAATAGGTTCCTGCGCCAATGGCAGGATCGAGGACCTTGAATCCGCAGCAAGGATACTGAATGGCAGGAAGGTGAATCCCGATACGAGACTTATCGTCACACCAGCTACGCCAGAGATCTACAGGACAGCAATCAGGCTTGGATATATCGGTAAAATAACCGATGCTGGAGGGATGGTCACAAACCCCACATGCGGATCATGCATGGGAGGGCACATGGGAATCCTGGCAGAGGGAGAGACTGCAATCACATCAACAACACGAAATTTCAAAGGACGGATGGGATCAAGGGAGGCAAAAATTTACATGGCATCATCAGCTACAGTAGCTGCCTCTGCAGTGAGGGGATGCATCACCGATCCATCGGAATTCATTGGTGGTGCGCCAGATTGAACAGGTCTTTAAGTGGAAAGGCATGGGTATTCGGGGATGATATCAACACGGATCTCATGTATCCACATATCTGTTATGGCATGCCAGAAAGCGAGAGGCCAAAATTTACAATGTGGGCGAACAGGCCGGGCTGGTCAGCCCTTGTATCAGCGGGTGATATTCTTGTGGGTGGCAAGAATTTCGGTGTTGGTTCATCCAGGCCTGCCGCCTCCAATCTTCTCGGCGTTGGCATTTCGGGTGTAATTGCAGAGAGCCTGAACGGCCTGTTTCTTAGAAATGCAGTTAATGTTGGATTGCCTGCAGTCTCGTCTCCAGATGTCAGATCAATGGTGGTGGAAGGAGACCGTATAGAAATTGATCTCACTGAAGGTACCTTCGCCAACCTGACCAGGGGTGGAAAAATCGCCTTCACGCCTATTCCGAAATTCCTGATGGATATCATAGAGGCAGGGGGAATAATAGAAGTCCTGAGGAACAACGGTTATATAGATGCCAAACCGCTGTAAAATTTTAGGTGAAAATAATGAAGGAATTTTATGACATAGCTGTTGGAAAAGGAGATGGAATAGGACCGGAAATTATCGAACCCACTCTAAAAGTGATACAGAGTGCAATGGCCTCAGAGAGCATGAAAGACATATTGAATTTCATGGAGATCGATATCGGTTGGACATCGCAATCACGTCATGGTGCCCCCCTCACTAATGAAACAATGAAAGTGATATCGGCCTGTGACTCCCTAATTCTGGGTCCCCTGGAGGTGGGAAAATATCCGGGAGACAGCAAAAGTCCTTCCGGAACTATTCGCAGAAAATTTGATCTTTATGCCAATGTCCGGCCCGTCAAAACCTACATTCATACAAACCAGAAACCAATTGATATTGTGGTTGTAAGAGAAAACACGGAAGGGTTTTATGCTGACCGGAACATGTACATGGGTTCTGGCGAATACATGCCCACTCAAGATCTTGCGATGGCGGTCAGGGTAATAACCAGGCAAAAAAGTGCTAAGATCAGCGAGACGGCATTGAGAATATCTCTGACCAGAAGAAAGATGGTAACTGCAGTGCATAAGGCAAACGTCCTTAAGATGAGCGACGGCCTCTTCAGGGAGGAGTTCTATAATCAGGCAAAAAATTTTCCTGGCGTAACTGTAAATGACAGGCTTATCGACTCTACGGCATATGACCTGATTATCAATCCCGCAATGTTTGATGTCATAGTTACCACCAATATGTATGGAGACATACTTTCCGACGAGGCAGCTGCGGTAGCCGGCAGCCTGGGAGTAGCACCCGCATTGAATTATGGGGATGACTGGGCGATGGCACAGGCCGCGCATGGAACCGCCCCAGACATTGTAGGGAAAGGGATAGCCAATCCAATATCGGAAATTATTTCTGCCGCAATGCTCTTTGACTGGCTTGGAAACAGATACATGGATGAACGCCTCATACATTTAGGAAAAAGAATTGATGGAGCGGTGAAACAATCATTAAAAAATACGAATAACCTGACCCCAGACCTTGGCGGAAACGGAGATACGAAAAAGGTGACAGACTCCATAATTTCAGCCCTCTGAATTAATTGCTTATTTATTGAATTCTATGACCAGTATTTTCAACTATTGGCTAATTCTGGTCATAAATATTAAGTATTGAATGCAAATGAGAACACGATTATAAGCATGAAAGCAAAGACTGCCGCAGGCATTCTGGATTCCACGCTCAGGGAGGGTGAACAGACTCCGGGGGTAGTCTTTACACCGGACCAGAGAGTCGAAATCGCAAGAAAGTTGTCCGATGCCGGGATAAGGATGATTGAAGTCGGTCACCCCGCTGTTTCGCCTGATATATTGGATGGAATTAAGAGGATAACCATGCTGAAGAGAGACGGATGCATAACTTCGGAATTGGTGGTACACAGCAGGGCTGTCAGCAGCGATATAAAGATTGCAGCCTCACTTGATATAGATAGAATGGCAATTTTCTACGGAATAAGTGACACGCATCTTGCTTCCAAAACACACAAGTCCAGGGACGAGGCCATCTCCATAATAGGGGAGTCAGTTTCAGAGGCAAGATCCCATGGCGTGAAGGTAAGGTTCACGCCTGAAGATGCTTCAAGATCGGATTATGATTATCTGATAGAGGTAATAAAAACTGCAAGGGATGCGGGTGCAGATCGTATTGGCATAGCTGACACAGTGGGAATAATGAATCCTGCGAGAACAAAAGATCTATTCCTGAACATAAGGAGGGATGTCCCTGGTGTCGAACTGGATATACACGCACACAATGATATGGGAAACGCGGTCGCAAATTCCCTTTCTGCCATAGATGGAGGTGCCACGATAGTTCATTCAACGGTCAACGGCCTGGGCGAAAGGGTTGGAATAACACCCACTCAAATCATAGCGGTTGCAATGAAGTTCCACATGGGAATCGACGCAGCGAAACTTGACAAACTCATGGAATTATCCCAACTGGTTGCGG
>JAJZNS010000076.1 GCA_021811635.1 Thermoplasmata archaeon | reverse complement strand
CCCTGTGATACCTGAGCTTAGTGACATCGATGTTTTCCTTTATATTTGTACCAAGTATTGTGATAAGGTTACGAATCTCCTGGTTTCCTAGGGTTTTCAGATCGTTCGCCTTTTCGACATTGAGAATCTTTCCCCTTAGCGGAAGTATCGCCTGAAATTCCCTGTTTCTGGCCTGCTTTGCAGTTCCGCCGGCCGAATTCCCCTCGACGATAAAAATCTCTGATTTTTGCGGGTCGTTGCTTGAGCAGTCCGCCAGTTTACCAGGCAATCCAATTCCATCAAGTGCGGACTTCCTCCTCACCAGATCCTTCGCCTTCCTGGAGGCTTCCCTGGCCATTGCAGCCTGAACGACCCTCCTGACAATCTGATCAGCAATGTTCGGGTATACCGAGAAATACTCCTTGAGGAACTTCTCTGCCTGAGATTGGACTATTCCCCTCACCTCCGCGTTCCCAAGCTTGGCCTTGGTTTGCCCCTCGAACTGTGGTTCCCTGATCTTCACATGCAGTATTGCCACTAACCCTTCACGGGAATCCTCTCCGGACAGCGAGTCGATTCCCTTGATCATGTCGTTGCTTTTCGCGTAATCCGATATAGCACGGGAGAGTCCTGCCCTGAAACCTGCCACATGTGTACCCCCATCAATTGTGTTGATATTGTTAACGTATGACTGCAAAATTTCGGATGTCGAGGTAGTGTACTGCATTGCAAATTCCACGATTGCGTCGTTTGTTTCGCTCCGGGAGTACAAAGGATCCTTGTGAATGTGGCTGTAGCCTTCTCCCAGGTATTTCACGAATTCCACCATTCCCCCGTCGAAATGCAGGAAGTCCTTCTGACCTGAAATCTCATCCTGCAGCGCTATGGATATCTGTGGGTTGAGAAATGCCAGTTCCCTCATCCTCGTAAGAATTGTACGGTAGTGGAATCCGGTTTCCAAAAAGATTTCCCTGTCAGGCTTGAATCTCACAATAAGGCCGGTTTCCTTCGAGAGCCTGATCTCTGCGCCGGATACGTTCGGAGGCTGTGTTGGGAGTTCGTCTGTACCTATCTCTACAAGTTTTCCGGCAGGCACGCCACGCTCAAAGACCTCATAAAAGAGCCTTGTCCCCTTTTTCACAAGTGCGACAAGTGTCTCGGAAAGGGCATTAACAACGTGTACCCCGACTCCGTGCAGCCCACCGGTAATTTTGTACACCTTCTTGTCAAATTTGGCTCCGCTGTGAAGTTCTGTCAGCACGATCTCCAGCCCGGGGCGGTTATATTCCGGGTGAATATCTACCGGGATACCCCTGCCGTCATCCTCAATGCATATCCACCCGTTCTTCTGTATGGTTATGCTGACGTTTCTGCAGAATCCCGCTACGGATTCATCTATGCTGTTATCGACTACCTCGTAAACGAGATGATGCAATCCACGCTCGTCCGTGGAACCAATGTACATGCCTGGCACTTTACGAACTGCCTTCAGTCCCTCAAGAATCTGAATCTGGGATGCATCGTATTTTTCCAAAGTTTTCTTACCTCGATCTTCACCATATGCCATCGGTGCAATAAGTTTTTACTATTTTCACGTCTGAAATAAGCCTGTTCAAGAGCAATTTCCATATATTGTTCGTTCCTCGAAATCCATTTTAACGGTAATCCTCCCGAGTGCATATTATCGATTGAGGACACCTTCCAGTTTGGACTGCTAACAGCAGCTTGTTTAAGGATGATGGTTCTCCTGCCATTCAACTGGGGAAACGGAAATTCAAACATGGGAGATGTTTCCCGATAGAGGGAGTCAAACCGTTACAAAGTGAACGGGGATGACGGTGTGCATGATTTCGTAAAGTTTTGTCAGTTACTTGACTTGCGGCGTACATCATCGGTACGGCAGACTGCAGGAAAAAGCAACCTTTTGAGAAGTACATGGTCGTTGCCTTTGCGGCGGAAATCACCTGTAAACTGGCAGCGTCCCTTGTCATTAGGGAATAGTAATTCCAAGCAACTATTACGGTGGCTGGAATTATTGCAACGGCAAATGCCTTATGTTTCCTGATTCCCGTGAACTCCCAAGATCATTAACGTCAATGCGAATTAAATCTAAAGGGGGAACCACGAAGCATCAGACATTCCGGTATATAAATAAACCAAAACATTAATAGTGTTCTATATGATATAGAACACGTGGTACATGGTTGATATCACAGTAGAGTTCAACAGCAAGGTGCCGATCTACATACAAATATACGAGCAGATCAAGGACCTTGCCTACAGCGGAAAACTGAAGCCTGGAGACAGTGTTCCATCGTCCAGGGCACTCGCAGGTCTTCTAGAAATAAATTACCACACAGTCAACCAGGCCTATCAGGCCCTATGGAAAGATGGCCTGCTTAAAATGGAGAGGGGGAAAAGGTACGTGATAGCTAAAGGAAAACCGGAAAACGAGGTCTATTCGGAAATTGAAGAGGAAGGTAGGGAAATGATCAACAGGGCACTAATGGCCGGTCTAACTGAGGATGAATTAATGAACCTGATGAAGAGAATATTGAAGGGAAAGAACGGAGGAGCTGGCAATCATGCTTAATCTTTCTGCAATTGGTTTGCTTGAATTTTTCCTGATTTTTTTCATTGGCGGTATGCTTATTCTTGTTCCAAACATGACTGAGAAAACTCTGGTCTTTGGTGTCAGAGTTCCTTTCTCGAAACTCGGACTGCCTGTTTTCAAAAGAGTCAAGAATGCATACAGGGTGCTCATGGGAATTATAACGGCAATTGTCGCATTTGTTACATTGCTGATCCCTTCAAACTATACCCTTCTTGTAACGCTTATGCCGCTTATCGTGCTTTTGCCATTTTTTATAGTGTACCTGAATGCGCACTATGCGATTGAGAAAACAAAGTCAGAAAGTGACTGGTACGGGGAAATACCGGTAGCTTCAAGTGCTGAGGTGACGATCAGCGGTGCGGAACTGAGGATCTGGGTTTTTTTCATCCCTGCGGTTTTACTCCTGGCTGCGACTTTTGTCGCAGGAGTGCTGCTTTATCCCTCGATCCCTGACGTTTTCCCGACACATTTTGGAGCCAATGGAGTTGCGAACCAGTATTCAATAAAATCGGTCTGGAGCGTGTTCAGCCTGGGCTTTATTGGGATCGTAATTAACGCCTTCCTGATAATTCTGACATATGTCCTTTACAGAACACCCTTAACCCAGGATCCTTCGCTTACATCTGGGGGGACCAGGCGAAGAATATTCCGAAGGAGATTTGTGCAAATGATGGGCGTTATTCTAGCCTCTCTAAACATAATTTTCCTCATTGGCAGCCTGGCAATATGGGAGTTAATCTCCCCTGGCGGTTATCTCCTTCCACTGATGATGACACCGTTGTTTGCTATGCTTGCAGTTATAACGGTGATAATGTACAGGACCGGTCAGTTGGGGGCAAACCTTCGGATCGACCAGGGGGCCGAAACGCAGCAGACTCCTGAAACCCGGGGAACAGGCAGTGTCAGAAAGGACGATGATGCTCTTTGGAAAGCCGGCATTATTTACGTTAACAGGAACGACTCCAGGATGTTCGTGCCGAAGCGCTTCGGAGTTGGTTATACCATGAATTTTGGGCACTACGGTTCCTGGGCACTCCTCTTTGCACTGGTTGCAATCCCGGTAATTATTCTTGCCGTAACGTTAGTGTTACGGTAAAACCTATTTTGATCATACTGTGCTAAATCTGCACCTGGTCATTTCATTATCAGGTATCGATGCTATATGGTTTTACACTAACATCCTAATATGCCATGAACCAATAATCGCGGGTGAAAGACCTTATCACCCCATGCCTGACCCCGTTCCTCCATGATGGAAGCGTTGACTTTCAGAGTCTGACAGCACTTGTAAGGAAACTGGATGAATCCAGCGTGACCGGTATCTTTCCTCTCGGATCCACAGGCGTTTTCCCATGGCTGACGCTGGAAGAAAAAAAGAAGGTCATAGAAGTGGTCAGGGACAGCACCAGTAAGCCCGTTTACGCTGGCGTAAGCTCCACCAGCATCGCAGAATCAATCCAGCTGTCAAAGCACGCAGCAGATTGCGGCTGTGAATTTGCAGTCCTGACCACCCCATACTACCTGCCCGCAGATGATGAAGGCAAGAGGGAATTCCTGACCGAAGTGATGGACAAGAGCGACCTTGATTTCTTCCTTTACAACATCCCGCAGTTCACGGGAAACCGGATCACGCCGATCCTTTTGGAGGAGATGATTCAGGCGGTGCCAAATCTTGCCGGCATAAAGGACAGTTCCGGCGACATGAGATATTTTTCCAGGCTTGTGTCATTTCGTAAGAAGGGTTTCAGGGTACTGCAGGGACAGGATGACCTGCTTCTTCCTTCTCTTGCTATTGGCGGGGACGGAGGTGTGTGTGGGTTATCAAACCTTTCAGACGATACCGTGAGGATCATGGAGTCATTCTTTTCTGGCAAGTTATCCGAAGCGGCGGAAATGCAGGAAAAGCAGGTTAATCCGCTCATGGATGTCCTTAATTCCACCACCTTTCCTTCCGGCTACTATTATGCCTTCTACCTGATCAACAGGCTGGAGGGGGGTTACCGTCCGCCAATGCATGTACCGGGAAGCGATTCGGCGGCAAAAATAAGAGAATCGTTCAAAAAATCCGTTCAGGCCAGATAGGATCTGAAATCACCCCGTACTGTGGCAGCAGCGGGATTAGGGATGAGTCTACATGATGGGGGCACAACGGTTGAACGGCCAAAATTGCTGATATGTGCAGATTTCCGCCGCTGGAGCGCTGACGGGCCAAATGCCAGGATCACCTCCCATCTTCAGTTTTAAACGTATCAGAAACCACCCATGGGGGCTCATCCGGCGAATAGGTTTCCATCCCTTCAACAACAGAATCTTCGAGCACTTTTTCATCAATAGTCACTCCGATCCCGTTCTTATGGCTGGGCCTAAGGAAACCGGATTCAAGCTTGTAGCCATCACTGAGAAGCCTGCCTTTCCATGCGGGCCAGAATGGTTCGAAGCTCTCCTGGATCAGGAAGTTCTTCAGCGTTACGTCCACGCAGATGGTTGCTGCCGTCTGCACCGGCCCGAACGCATTGTGAAATGCAACAGGCAGCCCAAAGGATTCGGCAATTGCGGCAATCTTCTTGCCCTCCAAAATGCCAAGGGAATTCGTGAGATCAGGCTGGATAATGTCCACGAGGTTTTCGCTGATCACCCGGGCAAAATCAGATTTGTTCAGAAGCCTCTCTCCCAGAGCTATTGGAACCTTTGACCTGGATCTGAGCACCTGCAGGGAAGATTCGAGTTCCGGATGAAGGGGCTCCTCAATGAACATAGGGGAGTATTTCTCCATCACCCGCGCAACTCTTTCCGCTGCGTTCAGGGAGAACCTGCCGTGGCATTCTATCAGAAGGTCAATGCTGTCCCCGAACTGGCCCCTCAATGCCGACACGATCGATTCAGCATTATTCAGCTGAACGGTGGAGATAGAATCAAACGCACTTCCAAAAGGATCGAATTTCATGGCGGTAAAGCCCAGCGAAAGCACTTTCTTGGCCTTTGTAACAAAATCATCCGGGGTCCTGCAGCCGGAGTACCATCCGTTTGCGTAAGCGCGAAGGTTGTCATGCACCCTGCCTCCAATCAGGTTATACACAGGAGAGCCAAGCTCCTTGCCAATCATATCCCAGGAGGCAATCTCGAATGCACTAAGAGCCGCTGTATGCTGGAACGATTTTGACAGGTAGAAGGAATCCCTGTAGAAATCCGCCACATTTTTTTCAATCCTGAAGAAATCCTTCTCTGCAAAGCTTCTTTTCACCTCGTTCATTGCCTCCCGGACAGACATTGTCGAAAATGTCGTTGGCGCCTCACCGTAACCGACTGTACCGTCATTGCTTGTGATCCTGACTATGAGTATAGTTGAACTCCATGGAGAAGAGGCTTCCTTCCCCTTTGATCCGAGTTCAAAAATTTCTATATCCTTAATTTTAGAGTTCATGGATTACGAGCAGACCATGGTATATTACCTTTAGGTGAAAGCAGAGCGTTTTTCCCTAGACATTAGCCCTTCGAAAGATCACATCCACTTCTCCCCCGTGTTCCTTGAAATCTACAAGTTTTAGGGAGTAAGTGTTGCCTACTGCATCAAAAAGTCTTTCCTCGTACGGGAATTTCTCCTTAAGGACCTGTACCATTGCCTCCTGCCCGGGCTCAAGGGAAAATTGCAGGCTCTTCAAGACACTCTTGAGATAGTTGAATGGATCACCGCCGCATGAAATATTGCGATGATCTTCGATTATCATCGATACCTCATTCCTTTAATACTCAAATAGTTTCACTGAGGGATAATATGGCCAGGTTCCATTTTAAATGCAAGGACGTGGGTTATGCCTGCAGTTATGAGCTTGATCAGGCTCTGAGAAAGGACATGATGCCCTCAATCAGGATACACATGAAATACGCTCACCAGGTCTGGCAGATGCCTGAGGATCTGGAAAAGAAAATCAATGATGCTATCAAGGAAATCTGAGTTTATGCGATTTGACGATGTTCAATAA
The DNA here is from genome assembly GCA_021811635.1 of Thermoplasmata archaeon. The sequence goes on along the minus strand of JAJZNS010000076.1, from coordinate 4,013 downwards.
AATCCCTACCGTTCTCCGCCCACAGGAAATCATAGACAAGGCTTTCTCCAGGGCCTCAAAAATAGAAGTGCCCTATGAAAGCACCCTGGAAAGGAGGGTGAGGAATGAGGTGATCAGCAGGGTGAGCACGATCGAGTCCCTCACCTGCAACTACCTGGACAAACTCGTCAAGCGTTTTCCATCGTCAGAAAAGCTTCACCCGTTCTTTTACGCAATCCTCGATCTGCTGTTTGACATAGACAGGTACAAAATTTCGCTGAGCAGGCTTAACACTTCCTCGAACAAGATCAGGGAGTTATCAACAGTTTACATAAGGAGGGTGAAGGGAATTGACGGGAAGCGGATTAACCAGACAATGAGGGAGTTTTATGGAAGATTTTCATCCATCATTAACGATCTCTCCGGCGATCTCAGTTACCTTTCGGAATGCAGGGACAGGATGAAGAAAGTTCCTGATATCAACCCTGAGATACAGACTTTCATCATTGCTGGAATGCCCAATACAGGGAAGAGTTCTCTGATCTCGGCACTCACCACTTCAAAGCCAAGAATTGCCTCATACCCTTTCACGACACAGGACATCCATGTTGGGTACAGGCAGATCGGCTATCAGAGCGTACAGATGATAGATACCCCGGGAATACTGGACAGACCCTCCAGCGAAAGGAATGAGATGGAAGTAAAGGCGCTTCTCGCTCTCCAGAAAATTGACGGGGTAATACTTTTCCTCTTTGACCACAGCCCGGAAGCGACCTATGAAATGGAACATCAGGAAAACCTTTACCATGAGATAAAGCAGATGATGTCAAAACCCATTGTCAGGGTGCAGAGCAAACTTGACATATCTCCCGGTAGGATGGAGGAGATTGCAGTTTCGGTCTCTACCGGGGAAGGGATCTCAGAACTCCTAAAGTACATGGAGTCCATACTCGCTAAAACATATGCCAGATAAAGATTCCATTCTTGATATAGCTCTAAAGAATGCCTTTCAGCATGGCGGCAAGGCCGATCCTGGAACGGTTTTATCCAGATACCTTGCCTCCAACCCGGAGGAAAGAAAGAATGCCGGAAGCCTGCTACCGCTGATTGAAGAAATTGTTCGAGAGGTAAATTCCCTTGGCGTAGTGGAAATAACAGATAGGGTATCCAAAGCGCACCCGGAACTTGTCAACGTGGAAAAGAAGGTACAGGAACACGTGCTTCCTGACCTTAAGGACGTGAAAGGGAAGGTGGTGATGAGGCTCGCCCCATCCCCATCTGGGCCACTGCACCTTGGGCACACCAGAATGGCATTCCTGAACGACGAATACGTCAGAAGATATGGCGGAAAGCTCATCCTCAGGATCGAGGATACTAACCCTGCCAACATCGAACCTGCGGCCTATGACATGATCCCGGAGGATCTGGAAATGCTGGGCGTCAAGGTCCATGAAATCGTCATACAGAGTTCCCGCCTCGCGATATATTACAGGGAAGCCGAATCCCTGATCAAGAGCGGCCATATGTATGCCTGCACCTGCAAAAGGGAAGATGCAAAACGATTGAAACTGGAAATGAAGGCATGCCCTCACCGGGAGCAGCCGCTGGAAACAAACCTTGACATTTTTAATTCAATGAGGGATGGAAAGCTTGAACCGGGGTCCGCCTCTCTGGTCGTCAGAACTTCCCTTGACGATCCAAACCCCTCCCTGAGGGACTGGATAGCGTTCCGGATACCTGCCGCCAGGCACCCAATTGCGGGAGATGATTTCCATCTTTTCCCTACGATGAATTTCAGCGTTGCGGTTGACGATCATTTCCTCGGCCTTACTCACGTTATCAGGGGAAGGGATCAGCTGAACAACACGTACAGACAGAGGTTCATTTTCGACTATAACGGATGGAAAGTCCCCTTCTACTTCCATTATGGCATGATCAGCTATCCGGGCTCTCTGCTGAAGACTTCCCTGATGAAGAAGGGGATCAGGGAGGGGAAATTTTCAGGCTGGGATGACGTGCGCCTTCTCACGGTCAGGGCTCTGCTCAGGAGAGGATACAGGAAGGAGACGTTCAGAAAATACTGGATAGATTCAGGTCTCCGCGATGTGGACGCTACATTCTCCTGGGAGATTTTCAATTCAATCAACAAGGGGTTCATCGATTCCGATGCCCGAAGGCTGTTCTTTGTGAAAGACCCGCATCAGATCACCATAAGCGGGGCACCGGATATTGAATCATCCATACCTTTCCATCCATCCAGACCGGAACTGGGTGCCAGGCGATACAGCGTGAAGGCCGGCTCCTCCGTTTACATAACGACTGAGGACTGGCTCTCAATTTCTGACGGAGAAACTGTCAGGCTGAAGGACCTGTGTAACGTCACGAGAGTCGATGGGAGGCTTACCTACTCAAAGGCACAGGACCTGTCGAGAAAAGGGAGAATCATACACTGGGCTCCAGAAAAATCAATAGGATTCACTGTTGTGAAGCCGGATGGAACTATCGACAGTGGGTTGCTCGAACCAGAAGGAATGGATGTTGAAGGGGAAGTCCAGATGGAGAGATACGGATACGTGAACAGTTTTCCCCGAGAAGGGACAGGATACTTTACCCACAGGTGAGTTACATTTCCTCAGGCTTCACCTTTACATGCTCAGGGAAGGTCTTGAGTATTACAATATGATTCAGCGCCTTTACAAGCCGGTACGGGATTGAAATGGGTACACCGCCGTCCACCAGTTCAGGGTTAGTTCTGTCAACGTAAAGCCCATATATTGATCCAGTTGTGAAATCAATTATCATATCCGAGACTTCGCCCACACTGACCGCGGAATGCGTATAGACGGATAGCCCTATAATAGTAGAAGCCTCGATCTTCATGTTAGGGAATTGCTCCTGCCGTATTTAATTGATTTCATCCGGTTTTATTGCACAGCAGCAATCATTTCCGGCAGATGCCGACGAAATTCCTGAAAATAGTTTCCCCGTATTCGGTGTCATTCACCTCAGGATGAAATTGCAGGCCAAAAATGGGTTTGCTTCTATGGGAAAATGCCTGGATATGACACGTTGCCGATGAAGCCTGGAGAATAAATTCCTCCGGCAGGCTCTTAACTTCGTCATTGTGGTTTTCCCATACAGTGATCCTGGTTGGCAGGGATGCAAGGATACCTTCATTGTCGTGAACCTCGACCGAAGTTTTTCCATATTCCGGTGTGCTTCCGGGCCCCACCTTTCCTCCATAACTGAGGGCGATGAATTGCGCGCCGACACATATCCCAAGCACCGGCACGTCAAGTTTCTTGATATATTCGCTGACGGCGCCGAGCTTATCCAGTTCGCTGACAATGCTAGGTGCTCCGCCAGAAAGCACAAGCCCATCCACCCCTTCCAATTCCGAGAGCGGTGTTTCGTTTGGCACAATTTTTGAATTTATGCCAAGGTCACGAAGCACGCGCCACTCACGATGGGTCCACTGCCCACCGTTGTCGACGACGTCGATCTTCATCCTATGCCTGTTCTTCCAGCTCCTTGATTCCCAGAATCTTGCTGATCTCCTTGTATCTGTTCCTGATGGTAACCTCTGTCACTCCTGATACTCTTGCAACTTCCTTCTGCGTCTTGGGTTTCTTCAGTATTACGGAAGCTATGTAAATCGAGGCAGCGGCCACTCCTGTCGGGCCTTTTCCCGACGATATGCCGTTTTCTATGGACTTCCTGACAATGTCCTCGCTGATAACAATTGCCTGCTTATCCAGATCAAGCTTGTTGCAGAACTGCGCAACGTAAGAATATGGTGTTGTAGGTTTGAGGTTGAGGCCGAGTTCTTTTGCAAGGTGCCTGTATGCTTTGCCAATCTTTTTCTTGTTTGCATCGGAGGCCTTTGCTATTTCGTCCAGCGTCCTTGGAAGGTTGATCTTCCTGCACGCAGCATATACGGCTGCGCATACAATGCTCTCAATGCTCCTTCCTCTTATGAGATTCTTTTCCACCGCTTTCCTGTAAATCAGGGCTGCGGTCTCCTTGATATCCTT
>JAJZNS010000005.1 GCA_021811635.1 Thermoplasmata archaeon | reverse complement strand
AAAAAAAAAGACAGGTTATGCCGGAGCCTGAGGTTCTTCTATGTCATGCCTTGTCTCGGCTACCTGAGCTATAGGACCACGATTTTCAGTTTTGCGGATTTCCACTTTTCTGAGGGGGAATATATGTCTGCTGACCGATATCAAATCGGAGGAAATTTCATCACCAATGACGTAATTTGAAAGCTCGCCAAGTGAAAGACTTTTTATCTTGTTCCTCAGGAATTCATCTGAGCCTTTTCTAATGCTGGCCAACTTCGAGGCGTTCAATTTTCCATCTATCACTATCACTGCCTTGATCACGAAACTGTACCCGTCTTTAGTCGAGTCTTTCACGATAATATCTATCCGGTCCTTCCTTCTTCGAACGAGTCTCCTTATGTAATCGTCCCCAACGTAGTGGCCATCGAAAGTTGTCTGGCATTCTAGCCCGTTGCAGGATATAATCTTGAAAATAGCCTTGGTGTTTCCCTTCTTCACGTTACCAGTCAGGTCTGATACTGGAACTTCCACTCTCCTTCCGACCATGGCCTCAGGCGAGGCTCCAGGGCATTTGACTATCTCCTTTCCGCCCATGAAAGGCGGGGCTGCAATTGTGAACCAGGTTTTCTCTTTCCACTTTTCCTTTCCTTTTTTTTGTGATTTTTCTGAGGCCATTCAATCCCTCTAGCGCCAAACGCGCACTGGAAGTACGATGGGAATGGTGGCCTAAAATTAAACCTTTCCCTTCAGATACGCTCAAGGGAAGCGGTCATGCAATGTGCACCGCCGTAACCTCCCGTGAGTTCCTGCAGATCGAGCGTTACCTGATCTATTCCGTGTTCCCTGAGATCTTTACCCGATGGGAACATATTCTTTCCGCCTGAGCTGTTGTAAGCCTCTTTTACCGCGTCAAGCGTCTTTCCCCTGAATGCATCCCTTTCCAGAAGCCTCCTGATAACCTTTCCCGTATCTATCGCAAGAATCCTGCCATCCCTCAGAGTGAGGAAATTGGAGGCATAGCTCAGCTGTTCCGCCACTGATAGATCAATTATATTGAGATCTCTCTCCTTTATTACGTCAATAAGTTTTTCCGAACCTGCCCTTTCATATGATCCACCGTTCCTGTGAAAAATCTGAACAACAGCAGTCCTGCAGAGCTCTGCAGAAGTGACGACAGAACTGGATGAGGGGAAATTGAGATAGGTATCGAGGTGCATATTCACCATCGGGTCCGGTGAAGTCTCCATGAATCTGTAGACAGGATTCTCAACAGCGTAAACTGTGTCAAATTGCAGCAGTCCGGAATTCATGGCCTGCATCACTCCGGCAATGTTGGTACGGTTTCCAGTCCCGAAAAGTGCGTAATCCCCTGCCGGGATGAAATCCCCGCCTTCCAGTGTCCCTTCTCCATTTATGGCAAAAATTCCTTCTAAATTCAGGCCTTTCTCAAAGAGAAAACTTGTAATCTCAATCTCCTTCTTCCTCTGGGGGCTCTTCATGTTACCAATGACCATCCCGGCCGGCATCACGGCCTGCTGGTCCCTCATGAAATAAAGGTTTGCGAGTGGGATGTTTGAATATACCGTAGGATAGCTTACGCCGCCATCGGTGGATTTTCTCAGATCAAGGGAGGGCTCAAGCGTCAGGATCTCGAAAAGCGTGGATGAGTCCAGATCGCTCGCGTTCCTGGCAAACTCTTTTCTTGCTTTTGCCACGTCCGTCACTTCGCCAAAAAACATGACGTTTTCTATTACCTTCTCCTCAAGCGCTCTCCTGAACGAATCCCTGGTATCGGCAAGCTTAATGTAAGTTTCCCGGAGGTGCATTACGTCCACCCCTTCCGATCTCAGGGTTTCGGCCAGCCCGTCATGTTCATTTCTTGCCCGTGCCGTGTTGAATGGTCTCTCGAAAAGGAATGACCCTGGAGACAACATTGCATATTCTATCTCAAGGCCCGGTCTGTGGATCATCACCTTTGTGAGCTTTTCCCATTCTGCACTGATCGCCATCTTGTACCGGATAGCATTGATTGTCTTAATGTTTCATGGATTGTGGCGGGAGCGCGTAATAGTCACCCTGGTAATAAACGACGTCCACATGGTCGTCATCGTATGTTCCTTTCACCGCCAGAGTATTCATCCCATCCGGGCTCACTATCTGTATCTCATCGCCTGTTCTGTACATCAGTGAATACCTCTCCAGATTTCCTCCATTATCGATTACTCTGAATCTGGACGAGAAGAACTCTGCCGAATCAATCACAATAACCTTTCTGTCCTGCAATCCCATCAGCGTAAGAGTTCTTTTGTGGACGGACAGCACTGCGTATGGAGTTTCCGATATCTTGAGAATTGCCCCACGGTAAAGGTCTGCCAATCTCACAAGGTAAGTGTACCTGTAGAGATCAAGGCCGTTTGACCTGCCTGACAACTTCTTTGTGACAGAGTACAATGAAAAGTAAAGTTCAGTCAACTTTCTGGAGAAGGCCTCCGCAATCTTGAACGATCCAAAGAATACGTCAAGCCCTTCATTGCGCCTGGTGACCTTGGTTATGTTTGGTCTCGTGCGGTCAGATATGTCGGCAGTATGATCAAAAACCCTGTCCAGAAGGGGGGAATAAGTTCCGGTGATCCCTCTAATCTGCACAATTGCTTCGAAGTAGGATCCAGTAGCCTTGTTGCACCGTGGGCAACTCTCCTTGCTTATGCTGTATGGTATCTCGTCATGGAAGGTCGACCGGGAATCATCCGCAATTACTGATACCTCAGCATCGATGGTCCCCTCATCTGAGAATAGGTCAGTCTCGTCATTTTTAACCTCAATCCGTATTGCGGCATTCCTTCCAGAGTAAAGTTTGACTATCGACTTTCCGATCTCTTCCTTCTTTGCGGAATAGAGCCACCTCTTGTATGTTTTCATCGCCCCGCATTTAGGGCATGCGACGAGGTTAAGAATGCCTTTCCTTTTTACGCCGAGTGCTTTTATCCTGCATTCATCGCACACTGGCCTTTCCGAATGTGTTTCCTTTCCACAGTTTACGCATATCATTCTTATTCAGGTATTTCCCCACTGTGCAGGTAGCTTTTTGAGAGTTCCCTTGCTACAATATGTTTTCTTATCTCCGTTGTTCCCGCCCCGATCTGCCCAAGGATAGCGTCCCTCAGCAGTCTCTCCACCTCGAAATCCCTCAGGTAACCGTAACCGCCATGAATCTGAACAGCCTCCCTGGCGATATACTCAGCAGATTCAGCAGTATAAAGTATGCCAGTGGCTGCACTCAGCCCGTCCTTGCTGCTCTCTTTCAGTTTTGCAAGGGCATCCTCACACAGAAAACGGCTTGCCCTGTATCTGGAATACATATAGGCCAGCTTCTCCTGAACGAGTTCGTATCTGTCGATGGTCTGCCCACCCTGCTTCCTTTCCGATGCATAGCTGACGGAAAGTTCCAGTGCACGCTTTGCCAGCCCCAGAAATATGAAGGAAAGTATCACCCTTTCGGAATTCAGGCCGTTCATGATTATATTTTTTCCTTCATTTTCCTTCCCTATAATGCGATCCCTTGTAAGGTGGATCGAATCAAAGTAAATCTCGCCCGTTGGCGACCCCCTCATTCCCATCTTTGAGAATTTGCTTCCCCTGGAAAACCCCTTGTCCCCGGATAGGACGACGAAAGGGGTATATCCCTTGCCAGTACGTGCATACACAAAGAAAAGATCAGAATAGGGTGCGTTTGTGATAAGCGTTTTGCTTCCGTTCAGCAGGAAGCCGTCTCCGTCCCTGACTGCTTCAGTTTTCATGGCCAGGGCGTCGCTTCCGGAAGACGGTTCGGTGAGTGCCAGCGACCCAATCCATTCGCCCGAACAGAGCTTTGGCACATACTCTTCTCTCTGCTGTATGCTCCCATTCCTGTAAAGGCTGTCAAGACAGAGGTTTGAATGGGCCCCATATGAAAGGGCAAGAGGGGGTGAAACGTATCCCAGTTCTTCCTCAACCAGCGCCTGCGCAGCGTAATCCATGCCAGATCCTCCGTACTCTTCCGGTACAGTTATCCCGAGGAGACCAAGCCTGCCCATTTCCTTGAAAATTTCCTCAGGAAAATAATCCTCGGTATCTATCCTGGACGCTATGGGCTGAATCTTTCTCTTCACGAATTCCCGTACCGTTTCCCTGAGTTCCATATGTGTCTCGTTATAGACCGGCTGCATTATGATTGGAAATCCAGCGACTTATAAATAGGCACCTGATCCGGCTGTTTGGATTTGCGAATATTGCGCATTCGTGCATATGGGGATATTAAATTTGAAAATGCACACCCAAAGTCAACCAGAAACCTCCTATCAGGGCGATAGAAAGAACAGTTTTAATTTTTGAAGTTCAGGTCTATGCCTGTGACAGGATAAAACTATTTAGTCAAAGTTCATATCGCAGGCTGAAGGGTTTCCAGATCCAGGTAAGCCCTTACCGGAAGCGTGCAGATAAATGTATATTGAGATTGAGGATGAATTCATAGCGAGGGTACCGCCAGACAAACTTGGCTTGGACTACGATAATGCCCTGCTTGGGGTTGCAAAGACATCTCTGGAAGGGATACTGAGGGACGCAGAAGTTGCGAGTTATGGGGTTTCAAAGAGATGTTTTGTCATATCGGTGAGCTCCATAGAGAAAATAGGCGAAGGCACAATTGTCCATGGTGATGGCGCGGTATACCAGACGCTCAGGTTCCGGGCAATAGGCTATATGCCGGAGATGCAGGAGATAGTCGAGGGATACGTGACCAGCGTCCAGAAATTCGGAGCGTTTGTCAGGTTCGGGCCATTTGAGGGTCTCCTCCATATAAGCCAGATAATGGATGACAGGATCGACATTGATCTTGCGAACCAGAGGTTCATCGGTAAGGATACCAAGCGGGACCTGAAGGTGGGGGACAGGGTAAGGGTGAAAATCGTCGCTCTCAGCCTTCCAAGTTCGTTCATAGGAGACTCCAAGGTGGGACTGACTATGAAGCAATTGGGTCTCGGGAAGCTGGACTGGCTCAGGAAGAGGAAGGAGAACAGGGTGGAAAATGAAGCTTGAACTGAAGGCCTGCAAGAAGTGCAAGATGCTAACTTCTGAAAAGACCTGCCCGGACCATCCTGACGAGAAACTGACCAGCGAATGGTATGGCTTCATCTTTATCCAGAATGTCGCTGAATCAGTGATAGCGAGGGAAACAGGCATAACCAAAGAAGGAAGGTATGCAATCAAGGTCAGGCAGTAAGCGCTGTCTTGACATAGAAACACGCAAAGCAGTAGAATCCGCCACCCATGTCCTCATAGACCCAAAACAGCTGATCAGAAAGGCCGGGAAGCATCCGGTGATCAGCGTCGGGGATTTTACGAGCGGCGTGCTGGAGGAACTGGGGGCTGTTCCCAAATTGGAGATAGTGGATCTGAAGACCAAGAGGTCCGGGAGCTACCCGCACAGGGAAGGCGCCAACATCATAGAAAACCCGCAGGGATGCATCACGGATGACCTAGTGAACGCAATCCGGAATGTCCTGGACGGTCAGGGAAACGGGAGGATCGAGGTCGTCGGGGAAGAGGATCTGGCGGTAATTCCCGCCGTGATGTATGCAAAAACAGGATCGATAGTAGCATACGGCGTGCCCGACAGGGGAATGGCCTACATCAGAGTTAATAAAGAAGCACGCATTCGGGTTCGAAGCATATACGAAAGGATGGTCACCGATGGTCAAGATTGAGATAACCAATGTAAAGGATAACGTCATTTTGAAGAGGAAGGAGATAAGCTACAAGGTCGTCTACGATGCTGAATCGACACCAAAGCGTGAGTCGATCAGGGAAATCATCTCCAAGAATTTTAAGGCAGAAAAGGAGCTTGTGATTGTGGACAGGACTGTCCAGGAAACCGGCAAGCCTGAATCGATTGGATATGCAAAGATTTACGAGAGCAAAGAGAACGCCATGCTCTACGAGCCGGATTACGAACTTTTCCGGAATGGCCTCAAGACCGAGGAAAAGAAGGAGTGATTGAAATTGCTTAAACGGGAATTGTACAAGTTGGATAATGGAAAATTGGTAAGGGAAAGGAAATTCTGCCCTAAATGTGGTCCGGGCACCTTCATGGCCGAGCACAAGGACAGGCTGACCTGCGGTAAATGCGGATATACAGAGATAAAGAAGAAAAAACAGGAAGCCGCAGCCGTCGATAAAAAGTAATTTATCCCCTTTTGGATAATAGCAGATGCCCAAAACAGGCACTGCAATTCTCCCGCTCCATTATGGGAAGCCCCCCGAGAGGCTGTTCAGGAGGATGGTTAAGCTTGGGGGAATATTGTGCGATCTTATTTCTGAAAAATTCGGAACTGAGGCACTGATCTCAAAATTCGCAGATCCTTTCTGGTTTCATTCATTTGCGCTGGCTACGGGATTTGACTGGAATTCCAGTGGGACAACTACGGTGCTTCTTTCCGCCCTAAAGGAGTATTATGCCTCGCATGGCGACGGGCTGATAATTATAGGGGCGAAAGGGGACGGATTCTCAACAATAAGGGAACAGTTTTCGGAAGCAGGCAAAGTGGCCGGAAGTAAATTCATGGAAGAAGCATTCATCGTTTCCAGGGATGTGGCCAGGGTTGATAACAACCTGCTACAGGACTCATTCGACCTTTATCTCCAGTACATGGTCACTGACGGGAATTCCTGGTCCATAGTCCAGCAGGGGATGAACCCGGAGGTTAGGCTTGCCAGGCGCTATCACTGGCATTCCGGCATCTCCGGGGCACTCTATGATGATGCCAGATCCGGCCTGTCAGGATCGAGGATAATGGACGGAGTACTGGATCTCTCCACAAAAGCAAGCTCTGGTAACAGGGACGGGATACTCGCGGTGATTCAGGACAATCCGGAAAAGTACGCCGGATCGATTGGCAGGGGAAAGCAGAGAACACTTGAGATGGGCAATGCAGAGGGGAAGTTTCTCAACCTGGACGTGAGAATCAACTGGAAGAAGATGAGGGAAATTTACGAGTATTCCCCCAGCGGGTTTCAGGAACTTTACAGAATGAAGGGGGTGGGAAAGAGTACGGTCAGGGCACTCTCATACCTCTCCGAGATAATCTACGGGGAAGGGCCGTCTTTCTCCGATCCCCTAAAGTTTTCATTTGCTCTTGGTGGAAAGGATGGCATTCCGAAGCCGGTCGACTATGCCGATTATGACGCCTGCATTTCATTCTTCGGGGAAGTCCTTGGCAAAAGAGGCTTTGACAGTTCCATTGATCTTCTGATAGACAACCTTGCGAGATCCGGTTTCAGCCTGCGGTAGAATCTCTGGCAGCTTTACAAATAGTTATATCGGGAGTTTGCTTTAGTATGGGATCGCACCGATGCAGACCGGGATAGATAGTAGGTTCAGGGTAGAGGATCACCTGCCATTCCTGGACCCTATTGTGAGCAAGTGGTTCAACTCAAGGTATGACGGCCTGACTGATCCGCAGATCAGGGCTATCCCGCTGATCCACGAGGGTAAGAACGTTCTTGTCTCCAGCCCCACCGGTACCGGCAAGACCCTGACGGGGTTCCTGTCGATCATAAACGAACTGTTCATCCAGGCGGGGAAGAATGAGATCAAGGATCAGATTTATGCAGTATACATCAGTCCCCTTAAGGCACTTGCAAACGACATTGACAAGAACCTGAAGAAGCCTCTCACAGAAATATACGCCCTGGCCCAGCAGGAAGGGTTGAACCTACCTGAGATAAGGGTCGCGGTTAGATCGGGAGATACCCCTCAGAAAGAGAGACAAAAGATGCTCAGAAAGCCCCCGCACATCCTTATAACGACCCCGGAATCCTTTGCCCTGCTTTTGAGCAGCCCTAAATTCTCCGAGCATCTGACTTCGGCCAGGTACGTGATTCTGGATGAAATCCACGAGATTTCTTCCACCAAAAGGGGTGCTTTTCTCTCCCTGAACCTTGAGAGGCTCCAGAGCAGGATAGGCCGCAGGCTTACCAGAATTGGTCTATCAGCTACTCAGGCCCCAATACAGGAGATAGCAAAGTTTCTTGTAGGCCTGGAGTCGGGTAAGGTAAGGGACGTGGAAATAGTTGAAGTGGACGCAAAGAAATTCCTTGATCTCAGCACCATTACTCCCGTGCCAGACCTGACAGCAGTCCCACAGGATGTGGCCAATGAAAGGATGTACGACATCCTTACTGATCTTATCAACAAGCACAAGACCACTCTAATTTTTACCAATACCAGGAGCTCTACTGAACATGTTGCGGTAAGGCTAAAGGCGCGCGGAATAGAGAGCATAGAAGCACATCATTCCTCGCTTGGAAAGGAAACCCGCATAGACGTGGAGAACAAGCTCAAGAACGGGGAACTGAAATGCGTGATAACATCGACGTCGCTTGAACTTGGAATAGACATAGGATACATAGACCTTGTTGTGCAGATAGGCAGCCCGAAATCAGTGTCAAAAGGCCTCCAGAGGATCGGGCGTTCCGGCCACAATGTCAACGACATGTCGAAGGGCAGATTCGTGGTTTTTGATCTTGACGATCTTGTGGAATGTGCTGTCCTCACCAAGGCTGCATACGACAGGGAAATTGACAGAGTGACCATTCCCATGAATTCGCTCGACGTGCTTTCCCAATGCCTCGTGGGAATGGCAATCGAGAAGGTCTGGAAGGTGAAGGAGGCATATGATCTGGTACGGAGTTCATATTCATATTCCACTCTCTCCTGGGAGGATTTCCTGAACACGGTGAATTACCTTGCAGGAGAGATAAAAGACAGCACCATATTTCCCAAAATATGGATTGACAGGGAGGAAGGAATATTCGGGAAAAAGAAGAGCGCAAGGATGATCTTCTTCATGAACGTGGGTACGATCCCGGACGAATCCGATTACCAGGTGATAAACGAACGGGGAAAGCACCTTGGGCAGCTCAGCGACAAATTCGTGGAGAGGCTCAAGCCGGGTGACGTATTTGTGCTCGGCGCCAGAACCTATGTGTTCCTTCACACCTCCAGGAATAAGGTTCTAGTAAAGGAAGCGACTGGTGTCAAGCCAACCGTACCATCGTGGACTGGAGAACTGCTTCCCAGGAGCTATGATCTAGGGATGCTTATTGGGAGGTTCCGCGAACAGATTGCCGGCATGCTTAAGAACGGCGACGATCCGAAAGAATTCATCATTGAGAACTACAAGGTTGACGAGCCAGGGGCACAGAGCATTATAGCCTACATCAGGTCACAATCCCACTATTCGATCCCTACAGGCACGTTTGCCCTCCTGGAGGGTTATATAGATGAGGAAAAGAATTACAATTCTATCTTTCACGTTCCGCTGGGAAGAAGGGTGAACGATGCCCTCTCCAGGGCATATGCCCTCGCTTTAGCCAACAAATATGGCGTGAATGCAAGGGTCACCGTCACGGACGATGGTTTCATGCTTACCTATCAGAAGAAGTTGGATCTGGATTCTATCGCCTCGCTTCTTTCAGGGCAGAACTTCAGGGACATTGCAAAACGATCCATAACCAACTCTGAAGTCCTGAAGCAGAGATTCAGGCACTGCGCAGCCAGGTCTCTGATGATATTGCGCAAGTACAAGGGTATAGATATATCGGTTGCAAGACAGCAGCTGAGGAGCGATAAGGTGCTTAAGACCCTGGAGGAAATGGGCAATTTCCCGGTGGTTACCGAAGCTTACAGGGAAATAATGGAAGACATGATGGATGTCCCCAGGGCTCAGAAATTTGTAGAGGACGTTATTGAAAAAGGGAAATACAGTATCAGGGGCTATGGAACCGATCCGTCTCCATTCTCGCATGGCATCATCCTTTCTGGGGTCTCTGACATTGTTCTTATGGAAGACAAGTCACGATTGCTGCGTGAACTGCAAAGCAAAATTCTCGAGAAGGTTTATGGATCTTCCTCGATAAGTTTCCTGATCAACGATAAGCGGACAGGCGAAAATTACTTCAGGTCCAAGGTGCCCAAGATAGAGGATGAGGAGAGCTTTGACAGGTTTCTTGCTCATTTTCTGTACATTGACCCATTCAGGAACAGGGTAAATTCACCATATCCGTATTCAGGTGGGGGTGTAGCGGACCTTGTTGAGAAATTCATTTCTGAGGACAGGATGCTCTCGGTTTTCATCAGGGGGACAGAGTATACTCATCCAGATCATTACCGGATCCTCTGGTCGCTTTTCAGGAGGCCCAGGGTGGATTCAGGCCCAGAACAGAAACTGCTGGATTACATCGGAAAAGATGAGAAAACATTCGGTGAAATCAAGAAAGAACTGGATATGAATGAAAACGAGATAAAGGATTCACTGATAAAACTTGAATCGACATACGAGATCAGGAAGAGGACAAGAGGCGGGCTCACCACTTATGTAAGAAATGATATTTCCCCGGAACCGCTGGATACAGGGGAGGCAGTAATGGTAGCAGTAAAGATACTGCTCGGTTCACTTGGTCCATTGACCGCAGATGAGATATCCATAAGGCTGCCGGTGGACCAGGAAATGCTGTCTTCTGCCCTGAAGTCGCTTGTCGATCAGGGCACACTCGTCCTGGACTACGTGACTCCAGTTTTTGCAAAGCAGTACATCCTGTCCGAGGACCTGAAAAAGCTCATAGAGTTTTCAGAATTCGATCCTAGCTCCTTCAGGATAGCGAATCTTTGCAGGCCGGTAAGTTCCGAAGCGGAGTATTTCTCCAGATACGGTTTCTGCTTCGATACACTGAGCATCTCAATCAGGCTGAACCAGGGATCAAAGCCGGAAACTGTATCCATTCCCGATGACGGATCGGTGATATACGGCAGATTCGTGAGGCACCA
>JAJZNS010000074.1 GCA_021811635.1 Thermoplasmata archaeon | reverse complement strand
TGATCCCCTGACGCAGATACTACCTCCATTCCGATTATGTCCGTAAAGAACCTCTTGTTGTTGGTGGCCATGGCATTAAAATGAGAGGGAGCTATAAAAGCTCACTGATACAGACCAAGCTCCTCTTCAGATTTCCGCTTTTCCCTGACGGACTTGCCTATGTTCTCCGTAATGGACTTATAGAATTTCAGCACCTCCTCATCCACCGAGGGCTTGATGCTCTTGAGTGCTTTCACGAAATCTTCCTGGCTCACCTCGGAGCTTTCCGGATTCTTCCTGTAGGCATTCATACCTGCCTCCCTGCAGAGATTTTCAAGGTCCGCCCCGACATAACCGTCTGTCTGGTCGGCGATTTCGTCCAGATCGACGTCCTTGGCCAGAGGCATCTTCTTTGTGTGAACCTCAAGAATCTTCCTCCTGCCTTCAAGATCGGGAACCGGGATGTAAATCAGTTTGTCGAATCTTCCCGCTCTCAGAAGCGCGGTATCCATGAGATCGGGTCTGTTTGTCGCAGCAATGACGACCACGCCCTGGAGAACCTCAATGCCATCCAGGGAGGTCAGCAGCTGGTTGACAATCCTCTCCGTGACACCGGAATCCCCATAGACTCCTCTTCTCGGCGCTATTGCATCTATCTCGTCAAGGAAAACGACACATGGAGCAACCTGCTTAGCCTTCTTAAATATCTCCCTGACGGCCTTTTCACTCTCACCGACCCACTTGCTCATTACTTCCGGCCCCTTGACCGAGATGAAGTTTGCGTTGCTTTCGCTGGCAACGGCCTTAGCCAGCATAGTCTTCCCAACGCCGGGCGGCCCGTACAGGACAAATCCCTTGGGTGCCCTGATGCCCAGCTTCTTGAACGTGTCAGGTTTTAGCAGCGGGAGCTCCACGGCTTCCCTGAGCTCGTTTTTCACGTTCTCCAGTCCGCCTATGTCTTCCCACTTGACATTCGGTATTTCAGCTGTGACCTCGCGCAGGCTGCTTGGCTCTATGGCCTTGAGTGCTTCCCTGAAGTCGTCCTCCCTTACCGCCATCTTTTCCAGTATTTCGGCAGGAATTGGCTTATCCAGGTCTATTTCCGGCAGATACCTGCGTAGCGCGTTCATAGCGGACTCCCTGGCCAGCGCGGCAAGGTCGGCGCCCACGAATCCGTAGGTCAGCTCTGCAATTTCGTCAAGGAACTTTGCCTTTCTCTGCTCGTCCATTCCCATGGGCATGCCACGTGTATGAATCGCAAGGATCTCCTTCCTGCCCTCCTTTGATGGTACGCCAATGTTAACCTCACGGTCAAACCTTCCGGGCCTTCGCAAAGCCGGATCGACCGCGTCTATCCTGTTGGTTGCGCCGATCACTATGACGTGCCTTCTCTCCTTGAGGCCATCCATAAGAGTCAGGAGCTGTGCCACTACGCGCCTCTCCACCTCACCCTGAACCTCCTCTCTCTTTGGTGCTATGGAATCGATCTCATCTATGAATATTATGGATGGTTCGGTCTCCTCCGCCTTGGTGAATATTTCCCTGAGCTTCTGTTCGCTCTGGCCGTAATACTTGCTCATTATTTCCGGCCCGTTGATCGATATGAAATTTGCACCGCTTTCATTTGCAACGGCCCTGGCTATGAGCGTCTTCCCCGTTCCAGGCGGGCCGTAAAGGAGAACACCCTTGGGGGGATGAATACCGAGCCTCTCAAAAAGCTCGGGATGCTTCAGCGGAAGCTCAATTATCTCCCTGACCTTGCTCAACTGTTCTGAGAGGCCTCCGATATCTTCATAACTGATACGGTTGACATCTTCGAGGAGGTCAGAAACAGGCTCCTCCCTGATTTCAATCCTGGTCTGCTCGCCCACCTCAATGGGGGCCTTTGGTGGCATGGTCTTAATGACCCTGAACAGCAGTCCGGAATGCCCGGCCAAGGTAAGACCTGGAACGCTGATATTGTCCCCTTCCATCATGGGCCTCCTAATCAGTGCCTTCTGGACAAATTCCTCAATTCCCTCGCCAAACTTGAGCCTCTGGTCCTTCTTGATGATGGGCGCGAGGGTAATCTTCTTTGCATCCTCAACATGAACTCTCCTTATCTTGACCTTGTCGCCAATTGATGCCCCACAGTTGTTCCTCATCACGGCATCTATCCTCACCATGCCCTTGTTCTCGTCCTCCGGCCTGGCCCTGAATACCCTTCCAACTGTCTTCTTGGCCTTTTCAATTTCAACCACATCCCCTATCTCTGCGCCAAGTGCGATTCTTGACCCTTCGTCAAGCCTCACCCTTGACATTCCAGGATCAGTGGAATTAGCTTCGGCAACCCTGAGAGTAATGGCTTCCCCTATGTTCATATGCCCAAATATGTAAAGAAGGTATTTTAACGTATTTCAGCAAGATCACCACCTACTGTCACGACATACATCAGCTATCTACAGGATTACGGCAACAATAAATATTGAAAGAGAATCATCGCATAGATACAGCTGAGGATGATAAAATGACTAACGAACTACATACTGGAACTACGACCGTTGCAATTTCGACCAAGGACACAGTCATCATGGCAACTGAAAGAAGGGTAACGATGGACAACTTCATCATGCATAAGGATGGAAAGAAGCTGCACCAGATTGATACCCATGCGGCGATGACAATAGCTGGTTTAGTAGGTGATGCCCAGGTTCTAGTCAGGTACATGCAGGCCGAATTGCAGCTCTTCAGGCTGCAGAGAAAGGTGGGGATGCCGGTGGAGGCCGCTTCTACACTGCTTTCAAACATCCTTAACCAGTCAAAGTTCTATCCATACATGGTGCAGATACTCATAGGCGGCTACGATACGGCACCGCACATATTCAGTGTTGACGCTGCCGGAGGTTCTGTCGAGGATGTGTACGCAAGCACTGGATCAGGATCCCCTTTTGTTTACGGTGTCCTGGAGAGCAACTATTCCAGAGATATTACCGTGGATGACGGCATAGATCTAGTGATCAGGGCAATCTCTGCTGCAAAACAGAGGGATTCCGCATCCGGAGGCATGATTGACGTTGCCACTATTAATTCCAAGGATGGATTTGTCCAGCTCCCGGAGAAGGAAGTCGAGGACAGGCTGAAGAAACTCAAGCTTAGAATCTGAATTCCACGAATTACATGGCATGCGGCATGGAAGCCGCCCATTAATTTTGCCTCTCCATTTATATCAATTTACCATGCTGTATTGTATGCAAAGTCTTTTTAACGAGTCCAATATTTACCAGCAGCCAGAGCAATCTGGAGCGACTGGATTTAGGATTCAGGTTAGCCAGCGAGAGATTATGACAGACTTGAAATAAAGTTCAGGTGAATGATCTCTAAAAAATAAGATAGACAGAAAGGTGGCCTTTTTCATGGCTTTTAAAGACTATATTAGTGAAACGCGGAACATATTCGACAGGTTATACCCTGATAACAAGATTACTGAAATCGACTATGAGGGCCCAAACATAGTCGTGTACACCAAGGATGAAGTCCTTTTTTCGAAGAGGGACGATCTTGCAAGGCAGATCGCAATGGAGATCAGGCGCAGGATACTCATTAGGCCTGACCCGTCAATTATGGAAGATGAGGATCGCGCAAGGGAGAAAATATCCGCCATCGTCCCGGAGTCTGCAGGGTTGAAGGACATATATTTCGAATCTGACACAGGCGAAGTCGTGATTGAAGCTGACGAACCGTCAGCCATTATGGCGAGGGACACAGATTTCATACAGAGGATCAAGGGAGAAACAAAGTGGTCCCCGAGGCTGGTGAGGGCGCCTCCCATTTACTCGAGAACAGTGAAGGAGATGAGGGAGCTTCTAAGGGAGATGAAGCAGGAGAGAAAGGAGTTCCTGCATAACCTCGGAGTCAAACTCACTGCGCCGGTGATGCCTGGTGAGACATGGATACGCCTTACCGCCCTGGGTGGTCACAGGGAAGTGGGAAGAAGTGCCACCCTGATCTCAACCAACAACTCGAAGGTCCTTGTCGACTGCGGGATGATCAACCAGCCCTCCGACGATACCCCATGGGCTGAGGCGCCTTACCTTTATATTCCGGAGGCCCAGCCTCTCAGTTCAATTGATGCAGTCGTGCTTACCCATGCACACCTTGATCACTCAGGGCTGGTGCCGCTTCTCTACAAGTACGGGTACGACGGCCCAATTTACATGACTCCTCCAACGAGGGACCTGGCGGCCCTTCTGCAATCGGATTACATCAAGGTTGCCCATGCAGAGGGCAAGAAAGGCCCGTATGAGTCGAAGCACATACGTGACATGGTGAAGCGTTCCATCGTTATCAGGTACAACGAAACCACCGACATAACCAGGGATATGAGGCTTACTTTCTACAACGCCGGGCACATCCTTGGATCTGCGTCGGTGCACCTTCACATCGGGGAAGGGCTTTACAATGTCGTGATGAGCGGAGATATGAAGTATGAGAAAACCTGGCTTTTCAACCCAGCCAACAACAGGTTTCCCAGGGTTGAAACGTTCATGACCGAATCCACCTATGCGGGCAGGGACGATTATTCTCACACCAGGCAGGACGCTTCTGCCGCGCTGGTGGACATTGTCAACAGGACTTTCGATAAAAAGGGCTCGGTACTGATACCTGTGTTTGCCGTGGGAAGGAGCCAGGAAGTCATGCTAGTGCTGGAAGAGGCCGTAAGGGAACACCTGATACCTGAATGCAACGTGTACCTGGATGGCATGATAATGGAGGCAACCGCGATTCACGCAGCTTACCCTGAATACCTGAACAAGGAACTCAGGGAGAAGATCATGGTGAGCAGGGAAAACCCTTTTCTCAGCCCCATTTTCAAAAGAGTCGAATCCTCGCAAATGAGGAAAGATATATGCGACTCGGTCGAAAGCAAGGTGGTGCTTGCGACCTCAGGCATGATGAACGGTGGCCCGGTGATGGAATACTTCACTAGCTGGGTGGATTCCCCGCAGCATTCTCTCGTATTCGTGGGATATCAGGCTGATGGTACCCTCGGGAGAAGGATACAGCGCGGTTCACAGGACATATCTCTCAGCGACAAGGGAAGGATGGTGAAGTACAGGATCAAGATGGGAATAGAGACCGCGGAAGGATTTTCCGGTCACTCCGACAAGAGGCAATTGCTTGCATACCTGGCGAACATGCAGCCCAAGCCAAACAGGGTGCTTGTGAATCATGGTGATGGAGACAAGGCCCATGAGTTTTCAAAGCTCATCAAGACAAAGTTCGGAGTCGACGCCTATGCCCTCCGGAACCTTGAAACCATCCGTCTGTATTGATGGCTTGCGTCCAGCGATTAGAATTAGAGGAAGAATTTCCCATCCGGTGATATCTTTTTCCAGTCTTCCGCAAATTTCCTGAGGCCCTCGTCTGTCTTTGGGTGAGTAGGCAGTTTCTTGAGCACCTCAAAAGGCAGTGTGACAACGTCCGCACCAATTATTGCAGAACGAAGCACGTGGACTGGATTCCTTATGGATGCCACCAGAATCTTGGTCTCGATGCCGTAATTCACAAAGATCTGCTTGATCTGCCCGATGATGCCCATACCGTCCTCAGCAATGTCGTCAAGCCTCCCTACAAAAGGGGATACGTATTCTGCGCCGCTCTTGGCAGCGAAAAGGGCCTGAATCGGGTTGAATATTAGAGTGCAGTTCACAGGAATCCTCTTCTCCTTCAGTGATTTGATTGCCCTGAGACCTTCAAGAGTCATGGGTATCTTGACCACTGCATTATCACCCAGTTCCCTAATCTTGAGTGCCTGTTCCATCATACCCTGGTAATCCTCGGCTACTACCTCAATGCTTACCGGGCCTGGCGTAATTTTGAGGATTTCCTTAACGATCGATTTGAAATCCCTTCCCTTCTCCTTGCTCGCCAATGAAGGGTTCGTCGTAACTCCATCCACCAGTCCCCAGGAAACGCCCTGTTTGATCTCTTCAACATTTGCCGTATCAAGGAATATTTTCATTATGCTCTTTCCTCCCTGAATACCATTTCTGCCTCTCTCACTATATCTGAAGCTGACATATGAAAGTAATCGAAGAGTTCCCAGCCGTTTCCGGACTTGCCGAACGAATCACGCATGCCGATCCTCTTCATAGGAACCGGCCTGTTTTCTGAGATTACTTCCGCGACCCTGCTGCCCAGCCCGTTATAAATGGAATGCTCTTCCGCCGTGATTATGCCGCCGGTCTCCGCAGCTGCCTTTATTATTGCTGATTCGTCGAGCGGCTTGATAGAACTCATGTTCACCACCCTTGCGTCAATGCCCTTTTCCTTAAGGGACATGGCTGCATCAATCGCAAACCTCACCATCGCGCCGATTGCAAATATTGTTATGTCGGAGCCATCCTTGAATGTCACGGACTTACCAGGAACGTATTCGTAGTTCCGGTCGTTCATCACAGGGAATTTTTCTCTTGACAATCTCACATAATATGGTGTTTTTGTAGAATCGTGAATATATTGAATGACGCTCCTTGTTTCTACGGAGTCAACCGGTACTATAACCGACATGTTCGGAAGGCCTGACATTATCCCTATGTCCTCGATTATCTGGTGTGTTGCGCCGTCCTCACCGACGGTTATTCCGGCGTGCGTGGTCACAAATTTGGCATCCACGTAATTGTAGCAGACAGACTGCCTCAACTGTTCGTAGGCCCTCATCAGGAAGACCGCGAAAGTAGAGGCAAAAACCTTCTTGCCAGACAATGCCAGACCTGCAGCTGTAGCCACCATAGACTGCTCGCTTATTCCCATGTTGAAAAAGCGATCAGGGAATTTTTTTCCAAAGGCTGCTGTCTTTGTTGAGGAGGATAGATCAGCGTCCAGAACTACAAGATCCTTGTTCTTTCCCCCGAGCCTGACTAGCTCTTCACCGTATGCATCCCTAAGACTTTCCATTACGTAGCTCAAGCAAGTTCCTCCATAGCCTTATCAAACAGATCCTGGCTCTCAGGAGCCTGTCCGTGATATTTTGGATTGTTCTCCATGTAGCTAACGCCCTTCCCCTTCACGGTATGAGCAACTATGAGGGTGGGCAGATCTGTGCACTCTTTAGCATTAAGAAGGGCGGCATATATCTCCTGATAGTTATGCCCATCTATTTCTATTACGTTCCAGCCGAATGATCTCACCTTTTGTGCTATATCCGGAGTTGGCATGATGTCCTCAGTAAAGCCGTCCAGCTGCACCATATTCCTGTCAAGTATTACTGCAAGGTTGGAAAGCTTGTATTTGTACCCTGCCATAAGGGACTCCCAAACGCTGCCTTCTTCACTCTCCCCGTCGCCGATTATTGCGTACACCCTGTATTCAGCATTGTCCAGCTTTCCAGCAATCGCCATACCCACGGCAATACCGATGCCCTGCCCCAAGGATCCAGTAGAGGCTTCAACTCCGGGAACACCGTAATGTACATGACCTTCGAGTTTGGAAGACAGCTTACGGAATCCGGTGAGCAGACTCACGGGAAAGAAACCTTTCAGGGCAAGCGTAGAATACATCGCAGGAGAGGCGTGGCCCTTGCTCATGACCAGTCTGTCGCGGTCAGGCCTGGTTGGGCTGGAGGGGTCAACATTCATTACCTTTGAATACAGCACGGCAAGAATATCTGCTATACTGAGAGATCCACCGGGATGCCCGCTTTTTGCCTCCCAGACCATTTTTATTGAATTCAGCCTTATCTTCCTGGCAAAATCTGCAATTTCATCCAGATCCCTTGGCCCAAGTTTATTCAACGTCTGGAACCTCCCCAAGAATTTCTTTCTCGTAGTATGAAAAGAATTTATGCATCTGCTCCGGGTGTATTCATGAACGCATTAAAAAGGTTTATTTGTGAATAAAGCAAACAACTTCCCAGGGAGGAAAGATGCGTTAACCACATGATCAGGCAAAAATTCGCTGAATTTTCCGCAGAATGCGCCAAGTTCCTATTGAACATTATTCTACAGGGTGAAAAGCGTTTCCAGAGCTCATAGACTCTGGGCTGTCATCGTGACCGCTCCTGCCTTGGGAGATCAGGATGCTGGCAGGTGAAGTGGACTGATAACCGTCCATGATACTCAAGCATGGGGATACGACCTGATTATACTTCCCAATTCGCTCAGAAAGTTGTCCGTATACCCATCGAACGCAAATGATCCATCTGACCTAAAATCAGGGTTACATAGCATTACACAGTGTCCGGGGAAGAATGAACCCGTTGATCAGGAAATGAAATCTATGTCTTCGTCTCCACCTGTACCGGTCTCCGACTTTGAGGAGGCGGAAGTGACCCCGGTGACTATAAGAGTGACACGCATTTTATTCTGGTACGAAGGATCGCGCCCTCCACCCCAGATTATCCTCGCATCCTTGGAAACCATCTTCCTGACTTCGTCAACAACGTAATTTGTCGCGTTTAATGGAAGGTCGGAGCCTGTTATATTGATGATCACCCCGCGCGCAGTGGAAAGATCAACTTCAAGGAACGGAGACGAAAGGGCATTCTTAAGTGCCTCGGATGCACCTTCTTGGGGGTCCCCGTCTCCAATGCCTATGCCAATCATTGCTTCCTTGCTGTTCTTTATCACTTCGCGCAAGTCGTTTATGTCTAGGTTCATGGTCTGTGGCCTGGAAACGATTTCGGTAACCGCGCTTATTGCGCTGATCACAATTTCATCGATAGCCTTGAACCCTTTCTCAAAGGGAAGATCTGGACTTACCTTGTTCAACTTTTCGTTTGGAATCACTATGACGGTGTCGGAGGATTGCTTGAGCCTCCTGAGGCCAGCAAGAGCGTTTCTTGACCTCTCCTTCCCTTCTATCTCAAAAGGAAGGGTCACGACGGAGATGGTTATTGGGCCATGATCCTTTGCCAGACCTGCAATAACGGGAGCCGCTCCTGTCCCGGTTCCCCCGCCCAGGCCTGTAGTCACGAAAACGATCTCCCCGCCCTGCACATAAGAAAGGATTTCCTGTTCCGATTCCCTGGCGGCCGCTTCACCAGCCCTTGGATCGCCTCCTGTCCCCCAACCCTTTGTAAGATTCTCTCCCAGCAGGACCTTGTAATTTGAATGTACCCTTTTCAAATGCCTTGCATCAGTGTTGCATGCAATCAGATCCACGCCTTTGATGCCTTCCTTGAAAAGTCTGTTGATTGTGTTGGAACCACCACCGCCCACGCCAAAAACCTTGATTTTTGATTGGGAAGCATTCACAAATTTCTGCAATTCCTCGTCTGAAGTGCCAATCCACTGTGTGCCGGCATCCGGATCAGCCTCATGGGACATAAGCGAGTTAAGAATGTGAGCAATATTAACTTTCTCAGGATTATTTTTCACTTTTCAGCTTTGTAAACGCATATTGTTATCGCTAGAATGGCTCACCAAAGATTGATAAAGTCAAACATTGTGCATACAGGATAAATATTTAGCATATGCGACCTAGAAGCCCCACACCATTCAGGGGTTGAATAAAAACGGACTGATTTCTATATATTCACCCAATGCATATAATGGCATGTCAAAGAGGAATGACTGTTCCAACACCATGGTTAGTTTCATGAACTATCATTTGGCCAGTGACCCTAAATACAGAGGAGAGGTAATCATTGATGATATTGAATCCGGGTTAAAGGGGACACTCAGGGATACTGTAAAGGAGAGTAATTGGGAAATAATTGCACTCGAAGCAATGCATTATTCACAATTTCAACCTGTCAAGCCGGTCAGCATAGACAAGAAGATGAAATTCCTCATCACCACCAGTGACGGGATGCGGATGGAACTTCCAGAGTTCCTCAGAAAACCAGAAAAGAAACTGAAGAGGAAACAGAAACAGCTATCAAGAAAGTTGAAAGGATCAGGGAAAAAATGAAAGCAAAAACATGGGTGACAAAGGTTCACCAGAAAATAGAGAGCGAGATGGATGATTTCTCACACAAACTTTCCGGAAACCTTGTGGAAAACCGTGATCCCATTGCTTTTGAGTATCAGAACATAAATGGAATGGTGGGGAGTCACCATCTTGCAAAGAGCGCAGGAAATGCAGGACGGAACCGGATTATCCAGAATACATCGCACAAGGCTGAAAGTGCATGTACACTTACCGTATTGATTGATTTAAATGTCTCAATAAACAAGGAAAGAAAAGGCATGGAGAAGATAAAGGAAATCAAAGATGCGTGGATGCCCACTCATGAATTAACGCCTGCAGAGATTCGAGCTGTGCGAGCAGTGGTAAATGCAGTCGCTCAAACGGAAAGCCCATTTCTTTAGGTGTGAGAGCATGTCAATGTCAGCAATAGATTCCAAAGTTTCCCCCGTAAGTACTGTGTATCAAGTTTACCATTCATCTTTAGAAAGGATGATTCCGAGTTCTCTCAGGTCAAATTCCTGCATATTGCCATTAATCATGCAAAGCCCCGGGGAGGATTGAAAAGGTGTTTTTCTTTCATCTGGCCGTCTACCTGACAATATTCCTGCTTACCGTTTTCATATTGCTAAGGATTTACCTGACCCTATACTGGAAGAGGAACTACTATCGGTCATCGCCCGACGAGCCTTATGACCTATCCGCAATTGTCATTGTACCATGCAGAGGGATCGACCACGATATGGAAGCTAACCTCAGGAGCTTGCAGGAACAGGATTATGGGAATTATCATCTGGTGGCTGTAATCGACTTTCCCGATGATCCCGCCTCAAGCGTACTTTCAAGCCTGAAAATAGAAACACTGATTACGGAAAAATACTCAAGCGCGTCAAGCGGAAAGGTGATGGCGATTACCACGGCAATAAGAAAGAAGACAGGTTACGACATCATCGTTATCGCAGATTCGGACATCATGGTACCCCATTACTGGCTCAAGGAAATGATCCATCCTTTCATGAACAGCAACGTCAGCGCGGTGAGCACATACCCGAGATTCCAGGCAGACGGTGGATTCTGGGCAAAGGTGAAGGAGATTTGGGGGTACATGGGCACCACGCTGATGGAGTTCAGGCCTACGCGCTTTATCTGGGGCGGGTCTGCCGCTTTCCGCCGATCATTGTTGGACGATGCTTCTCTTGAATACTTTGCGAGTGCAGTTTCTGATGACGCGGCAATTACAAAGATATGCAGGGAAAAGCATGCCAAGATTGCCTATGCTCCTGCGGCAAGCCCCAGAATTAAGGTAAGCGATGACAAACGCACATTTCTTGCATGGGCTGAAAGGCAGATGGCAGTAAGCATAGTCTTTGACAGGAATGCACTGTTTGCCGCCGTTGGGATTTACGCAGGCGTCATTGTCTATCTGGCAATGATCACATACCTTTCCCTCTTTTACGGTTATCTGTACATACTTGGGTTGGTTCCCTATGTGCTTAACCTTATAAATTCAGCCATTAGAGCCCCAAAAAACGCT
>JAJZNS010000001.1 GCA_021811635.1 Thermoplasmata archaeon | reverse complement strand
TAGCGGCACTCGCCGCAGGGTACCTTTCGGAGATACTTGGATACGGCGTGACCTTCTCGCTGTCCGTAATGTTTCTAGCAATATCAGGAGTATTTCTGATGAAAGCAATCAATTCCATGGCAGGGAAGAACAGGGAAACTGCCGGAGCCGCGCCGGCCTAGAATGAACCTCTCAGCCTCTTCCTGTCTATGCTTATGCCCTTCGGGGTGAGTATGAAGAAATCCTTGGTGAGTGCAGCCAGATCACCATTCACGTCGCCTGCCGCTTCCTTGAGGCTGTTCCATACCCTCTTTATCGCCGATTCGTCAGAAGAAAGGGATTCGCAATTGATCAGGAGTATATTCCCGCTGTAAATGTAGTTCATCAGCCTGAAGACATCCTGGTCATCGTATATCTCTGCGACCTTTACTGTGGAGGAAGCGCTGCTGTCAGGCTCGGGCATCTTGAGTTTATTGAGATCAACAAATCGCCTTGGTCCCTTTGACATTCCCCTCTTGGGCTGGCCCTTCTTAAGAAGTGGAGGCATGGACTGATAAGAACGCTTAAGCCTAAATACTTTATTGGAGACACGGCCTGCCTGGAACTGCATGGGGTAAGCATTCCAGGGAACTGGCGATTATTGCCCTCAGTTGGATACCCTCTTTATGAAGATATGGGCCAGGTTCCGGAATCCATCGCTCCATGTCCTCAGTTTGGGCTTGGTCACCCTCACCCCGTACTTCACCGGAATCTCTACGAACAGGCCGAGCTTGAAGGCCTCAATCTTCAAATCCTGGGAAAATGCCATACCGTTGCTCAGGTGCCGCATCTGTGGGTAGAGCTTGGATCTGAATACCCACATGCCGCTCTGGGAATCAAACATCCTGTAGCGGAAAAGTATGCGGATGAAAAGGTTGAGAACACTGTTGCCCACAAAATGAAGCATCGTGTAGTTTACCTCGTTTCTCAGGGTCATCCTGTCGCATGAAATGAAATCCACCCCGTTGATTTCCAGCAGGTCGACCAGGGGCTTCACCGCATCGGCCGGATAAGTTGCATCGCCGTCCAGGCCTACATAAATGTCTCCCGTGCAGTGCCTGAATCCGGTCTTGAAAGCTAGCCCGTAACCCCTTTCTGGCTGTTCCAGAACCACTGCGCCCATTTCCCTGGCAATTTCCCTGGTTCTGTCGGTTGAATTTGTATCAACCACCACAATCTCCACGTCATCTATCTTCTTCAACTGGGAAATGACGGTTCCTATGGTATTCGCCTCATTGATCGTAGGTATTACAACGCTGACCTTCATTGTTTATTCTGTAAGTCGCGTATGCAAGCGCATATTAAAGAGTTGTCCAGCGGAATTGTGCAGGGAAGATCGATCATAGTTCATAGCTTCTGTGCAACCATAATATATGGGAATAAATTGTTCAACGGCTATGGAAGCTGACCTGGAGGCTGCTTTTTTCTGGGATCAGGCAGTTGTGGAAATACTCATGTTCGGCAGGATTACCATCATGAAGACATCTTTCCTGCCAGGGTCGCCACCGATATCTGCATCCGGGATATTCTGCAGATCCGTAGGGTCAGGCAAGGGGCAGATCGCAGACTGGCGATATCGCTTGGAGAGCACAGGCAGGAGCGTTCACGTTCTGGAATATGGGGACAGGTATGTCGGTCATGTAGATCGATTCGATCCGCTTAGGAAACCGCTGGAACACGTAATCTATGATCGCGGCCTCGATCTTGTCAGGACAAAGGCGAAGAACCTGATCCGGAAAAGATGATGCGCTAGAGGTTTCCCGCTTCCTCCCCGTAATACTCCTTTGCTAGCAGCGTCATGGAATGTATCTTTTCGCCAAAGAGGGAGGTCAGCGCAAGCGAATCCCTGTAGAACTTTTCAACGCCAAAATCCTCGATGTAACCATATCCTCCATGGGTCTGGAGTGCCTGTTTGCTGGATACAACTGCGAAATCAGCCGCCAGCTCCCTTATTCCAATCAGGTCCGCAGCAGACCGCTCGGATTCCGATAAGAGAAACTCACGCAGTGTCTTCAGCTGGACGCTCATGATGGACAGAGGGAAGGCAAGCGGCTGGAATGAGGACAGCGAAACGCCGAATGCTTTCCTGACCCTGGAATATTCCGTGGCTTTTTCAAGAGCGGCCTCAGACATTCCGATGGCGACCGCGGCTATATCCCCTGAAATTTCAGCCATCAGTGAATCAATGAACTTACCGGAGTCCTTAATTGCGGCTACTCTCTCGCTGACCTCGAACTGCGGATCCCCAAACTTCAGCCCCCTGAAACCAAGCGGGCGGAACTCATGGCTGCCCTTCAGCGAAACCCTGGCAAGCACGATCTGGCCGTCCAGCATGAAAATTGACATCGGGGCCTCCGGATCAATAAAGAACCTTTCCCTGCCTGCAGTCCCGAATTTCGTGAAAAGAGAAGTGTCGATAGAGATTGCCGAAGTGCCTGAAATGATATCCCTGACGATCTCTTCCTTTCCCATTTTCTTCAGTACCCTGTATATAACGCCATTAAGCAGCATCACCCTCAATGCCGCAGATCCTGAGAATTTGGCAATATTCATCAGGATGGTAAAATAGGAGGGGCGATCCAATCCAGATCCTCCGAGTTCGGCGGGAATCGCTGCTGCAAGAAATCCCTGCTGCGAAAGCTTTTCAACGAAATTGCGCGGTATCCCGCTCTTCTCGAATTCCTGCTCTCTGCCTGAGAGTTCTCTGGTGAGAAAATCAAGAAGCGACGACCTGATCAGATCCAGTTCTTCACCGGCCATCTAGTTCACGCTCCCTTCCTTGAGAAGATTCCTTGCAACCACAAGTTTTTCAATCTCACTGGTGCCCTCCCATATCTCGAGGATCTTTGCATCCCTGAGGAATCTCTCGAGCTGGCTGTTCAGACCGTCAGTTCCTGTAATCTCCAGCGCCTTCTCCGTGCAGTATACCGCAGTCTCGGCGGCGTAATATTTCGCCATGCTGGTGAGAGTGGGATTTGGATTGAAGTTGAATAAGAACGTGGCAGCCTTGTAGGTGAGCAGCCTGGCAGCCTCAAGCCTGGTGGCCATCTCAGAAATGGTAAACTGGACGCTCTCCTGCGAGGAGTATGCCTGCCCCTTGACCTTTACTATCTCCATTGCCCTGTTTATTGCACCCCTTGCAACTCCGAGCCCCTGGGCGGCCACGTAAATCCTGCTGATATTGAAGAACGTCATTATGTAGTAAAACCCTTTGCCCTCTTCTCCAATCAGGTTCTCCTTCGGTATCTTCACGTTGCTGAACTGCAATTCTGCCGTGTCAGTAGCCCGCACCCCCATTTTTCCCTTGATCTTGCTGGACTTAAACCCTTCCCATGATGAATCAACGAGGAAGCAGCTGAGGCCATGATGTTTCTTCTCTTCAACGGAAGTCCTTGCAAGAAGGACAAAATAGTTGGCAATAGTGCCATTGGTGATGAACATCTTTGATCCGTTGAGCACGTATCCGGAATCGGTCGGAGTTGCAGTGGTCGCAAGGCCCGCAACGTCGCTGCCGCCTCCAGGTTCAGTGACTGCAAGGCCCATTATCGCCCTGCCCTGACTGACCTGGGACAGGTATTTCTCCTTCAGGTAATCCGATCCGAACAACATGAGGACCTCCGCACCGAAATAGGGTGTGGTTGCGGCAATGCCCAGGCTTTCGTCCACACTGCACATTTCTTCAATACCTATGAGCACCTTCCACGGATCGGTGAAGTCCATTATTCCGGCATTGAAGGTCTTGATCCTCAATTCCTCGGGATACTTCTCGCCGCTGTCGCATGTCTCTATCAGTTCCCTGGTGAACTCCCTGTTTGCAAAATCCCGCACAGTTGCCCTGTATTTTTCATATTTCTCCTCAAAGTTAAAATCCATTTCACACCCTCTCCAAAATCATAGAATAACCCTGTCCCCCGCCGACGCAAAGAGTGGCCAGACCCGTATTCTTACCAGTTTCCTGCAGTGTGCGTGCAAGGGTTCCCAGGAGCCTTGCCCCGCTTGCGCCAAGCGGGTGGCCTATTGCAATGGCCCCACCGTTGATGTTCACCCTCTCAACAGGAATGCCGAACGCCCTCATAGTGTTCAGAGGCACCGCGGCAAAAGCCTCATTTATTTCCCAAAGATCGATGTCATCAGGTTTCAACCCGGCCCTGTCTAGTGCCTTTTTCGAGGCAGGTACCGGTCCTTCCCCCATTATGGATGGATCAACAGCGGCCCATCCGAAGGACCGGATCTTTGCCAGGGGCTTAATCCCGGTTTCCCTGACCATCTTTCCCGACATCACCTCCACAAGTGAAGCACCGGCATTGAGCGGTGATGAATTGCCGGCAGTGATCCTCCCCCCGGGCTTGAACGCCGGCTGAAGTTTTGCCATCTGCTCTATGCTAGCATCATGCCTTATACTCTGATCCTTGTCTATGGTGACAAACTCGTTGCCCTTCTCCACCTTCACCGGCATTATCTCCCCCGCAAGGAAGCCGCTCTTTTCAGCTCTTGATGCTTCCCTGTGGCTCCTGAGCGCAAACTCGTCCATCTCCTCCCTCTGAATGTTCTTCAGATCGGCTAGCTTCTCTGCGGTCAGACCCATATTGTATCCCACGTTCATGTCAAGCTTTGCGTATTCCGGCCTAACAAGCAGCTTGATGTTGGGTTTTATGTGGGGGTTGCCATTCAGAGGCACATGAGTCATGTGTTCCATCCCACCAGCCAGCACAATATCGGCATTCCCTGTGGCAATTTCCATTGAAGCTATGGAAATGGCATTCAGCGATGAGGAGCAGGCACGGTCAAGTGCCATTGCCGGAATCCTTACTGAAAGGTTGGAAAGCAGCACGGGATGCCGCCCCCCATACATCCAGTTCTCGTCAGCCTGGAGCGCACATCCAAGTATTGCGTCATCAATCGCTTCCGGGTTTATCCCCGTGGAACTGACTGCATTCTTAATCAAAAGGGAAAGCGCCTCATCCATACGTATGCTGTTGAACTGGTCTCTGTCAGGCTCAGAAGGCCTGGATCTCGAGAAAGGGGTTCTCCTGTAATGCACGATAAAAGATTCTCTATCCTCCGCCATCATTGATCATAATGAACATACTTTATCCATTTATTAATCCACACGCATAGTTTAAAATAAGACTAATTTGTAAGCGGGCATTGTTTAAATCCCTCATAAACATGTTGATACGTGATACAGGTAGAGAACGTAAGCATAATGGGAAATGAGCTTCAATATGTCAAAATCGACATGTGGGGAGCACCATTGGTCATGCTCAAGGGTAAGAAGGGTTACGTTATGTGTGGTTATCTCAACATCGCAACTGCGGACAAACTGGGTGACTTTGCCGTCAGGGTCACGGGCGTAAAGGACCTGGATTCAGTTCTTGCATCGAAGGTTGTTGAGTGCTCGGCTGCGGCCAGCAGAGCAGGAATAAAGCAGGGGGATCCGGTGTCAGAAATTGCCGGACTGCTCTGAGATTCCACTATTTGACTACAAGAACTGGAATTCTGGATTCCTGCACAATTCTGGTGGATACGCTCCCCAGGAAGATCCGTTTGGCGGCGGAAAGTCCTCTGCTTCCTGTAACAATAAGCCCTGCACCATTGGTTGTTGAGTAGTCCAAAATCGATCGTGAAGGTTCTCCCTCAAGAACCTCGATCGTGCAACTCACTTTTTCATTCTCTGCCTTGGATTTCGCCTTATTCAGGATCTCATGGGCTTTTGAATAGACGCTGTCCATGGATTCCTGTGGAACGACCACCCCCTCGCCATACAGGTGCGAAATGTCCACAGCTGTTACAATCAGCAGCTGGTCTTTCAATTCAGCAGCGAGGTTTATTGCAGTATCCAGCGCTTTTTCAGAATTCTCTGATCCATCGACGGCCACAAGTATTTTTGTAAACACAAATTAAATCGTGAATGCTGTAAAAAAAGGTTTCGATCTGAGCGAATGCGCACTATTTCAACTTTGGCTTTACGCCTTTCACTTTCAGAGATTGTCGCCTGGAAATTCCAGCCTTGTCTATGCCACTGGCAAGGCTTAAATCCTATCAACAATCGTGTATTGATACGCAGCTGGACTGGGCATAAGCGGAGAGGGCGTTTTTTGTGTTCCCTGCAGCTGGGAGATAGGCAAAATCCGTAATTATGCAAGACGAACCGTTGAAGCATGATATAGCTGTGGGCATTCTCCAGAGGTCCCCGCGAAGGTCTTTCAAGTTCGCATTTAACGACTTAGCACTGCAATTCAGGCATACCAGAAGATGGAGAAGGCGCTGTACAAATTCTTGAGATGATAAAATAAAGCGTAAAATAAAATTCCCGCAAGGAAGCGGGAAGATCAAAAAAGATGAAATGTGATGTGAAATCAGAAGATCTTGGTTGCCTGTCTTACAGAGTGCTTTGTGGGCGGATTTACCTTTGAAAGCAATCCGTTCAGCTGGTCCACGCTCGGGCACGACCAGGAGCATATCGCCTTCCTCTCGTTGTTGATTACGTTGATGGAGTTCAGCTCAAATCCGCTGGGGAGCTTTCCATTCTTTGCCATCTCCACTATGCTGTTCACTACGTTGAGCACTTTTTCCTGATCCCTCTCTTTCCATTCATGTTCCACTATTGCGTTTACCATTTTGGTTTCCTCAAATTCATGAACCCGATAGCGTAAATATAGATGGTACCATTCTGGACCGGTATACATGTATGAAGTGAACCTGAAAACCAGAAACTGCATGCCATTCTCGGAACTCTCCAAAAAGTTTCCCGGGCTTCTCATTTACAGATGGTGCAACTCTGCAGTCGACTACCTTGAATTTTACGGCAGGCAATATGAAATTGATCAGATCAGGGCCGTCCTTCCGGAGTTTGTTGAATCCCTCAACACAAATATCGTAAGTGAATCGCACGCAAAGGGCAGGCTTTCAGTGATGGTATCATGCAGGTGCTCCACCCATAACTCGGCAATCCGGATACTGGAATCAAAGAACTGCCTGTGGCAGGCTCCCGTAATTTACCGCGGGGGGTACGAAAG
The DNA here is from genome assembly GCA_021811635.1 of Thermoplasmata archaeon. The sequence continues at coordinate 4,844 of JAJZNS010000001.1, read as the reverse complement.
AATCAATGCCGTCGCGTTCAACGAATCTGATCTTCAAGAGCTGTTTGAATCCCTCTCGTCCATAGGGGAAGTCTCCCTGGAACGGAAGACGCGCCTTGAGCCAGAATCCCTGCATGACGTATACCTGATCCCGATCTCCAGCCTGCTGGGCAAGATGACCGAAAAGCAGCTCGGCATACTGAGAGAGGCGATCAGAAAGGGATACTTCTCGACCCCAAGGAAGACTTCGGTGGAGGAACTGGCTGAAGGCGAGGGGATATCCGAATCCACCATGCAGGAGCACATGAGCAAGGGAATCAACAAGCTCCTGAGCTCCATGGAACCCTACATCAACCTGATGCTGGAATACAGGAAAAACCTGATGGAAGAACACGGCGGCGAATGACGGACGGAAGATGTACAGAAGCTTTAAGCTGGCAGTAAGAATCCATACTTATGAAGAACAGGTTTTCCGAACTGTTCCACAGCAAAGGGGTGAACTATTATTCAGACGACCTGCCGCTGCAGGCGGCACTGGCATTCTTTGGCTTCAAGGGGGACAGCGACCTTTCCGGGCTTGGCCGATTCGTATCCGAGGAATTCATTGAAGCCCTCGATTACATTGATCACTACGGCAAGCCGGTTCTGAGAACATGGAGCCTGACAGGGGAGAGGATTGATTACGTAAGGCTTTCGCCCGAGCACAGGTATATCCTGGACAGGTTGCAGAGATTCGGCCTGATCAGCAAGATGGTGAAAGGATCCGAATCAATTTTCTACCACTTCGTGACGGGCTACGTGGTTTCGGATTCCGGGATATTCTGCACATTCACCCTGACTGCACAGACAGCCTACGCACTGCAGAAATATGCCGACGAAGGCACCAGAAGAAGCTTTCTGCCCAAATTTTCTGATCCGGAAGAACCGTGGTATGGGGCGACCTTCTACACGGAAATACAGGGTGGAAGCGATCTGGGCGCAAACAAAACCATCGCCAGGGAAAGAGACGACGGGTTCCTGATTTCCGGTCCGGACAAATACTTCGCGAGCAATGCGGGCATAGCAGACGGGGCAGTCGTCACAGCAAGGATTGAGGGGTCGAAGGGCGGGGCGAAGGGCATCTCCACATTCTTTGTACCTGCTTTACGCGGGGACGGAAGCCGGAATTACACGATCAGAAGGCTGAAGGACAAGCTTGGGACTGTGGCGGTTCCAACCGGAGAGGTTGAATTCGATGGCGCGGAAGCTTTCCTGCTTGGCAGCAGAGAGTATGGAATTTACGTGGCAATGGAAATACTGTCCATATCAAGAATTGATGATGCCATTGCAGCAGTCGGCATTGCCAGAAAAGCCTTCTGGGAGGCATGCATCTATTCCACAGAAAGGTATGCCTTTGGAAAGCGCATATCAGATCACGAACTGCTTGCAAGAGACATGGTGGAAATGGAAGCGGAACTAGAAGCCGCCATGGTTGTCTCACTCATGGCAGCCAGGGAATTTGACAGTGCTTCAGGTTCAATGCCTCCGTACGACGACAGGTACAACCTGTCAAGATTGCTTGCCAGCCTTGCAAAAAACGTCGCAGCAGAGACAAGCGCGATGGTGACCCGATACTCAATGGAAATTGCAGGTGGCATAGGATTCCTTGAGGAGTTTCCCATGGCAAAGTTCCACAGGGATTCCATAGTGACATCTATCTGGGAAGGCACCAGCAATATACAGGCGCTGGAGATGCTGGAGGCGATAATCAGGAAAAAAGCGCATATCTCCCTCATGAAACGCATGAAAGAGCTGATCGCGTCTCTGAAAGACAAGGCACTGGCCAGCGAACTTGAAAAGGAAACCACACTGTTATTTGAGAGAATAGAAGGGGTTCTCAAGAGCGAAGAAGGGGAATTTCAATCGAAAACCATACTTATGGAAATTGGCGAACTGGTTGCAGCGGTACTGATGTTTTCGATCGCTGAGCGGTCTGCACCGGGGAGCGAGATCTTCCGAACTTCAGCAAAAGTATATTATGCCAGGCATTTCCGGATGGCAGAAGATTACAGGAAGCTTGTTCTCGGGTCAAGAAATATCATAAGCTGGATGTCCAATGCTGCAGCATCCGCAAAGAAATAGCTGTCGAACGGACTTAATCGTTTAAACTCAATGCGACACCAATCACACTCGGACAGGATTACGGGTGGGAAATGCATTGAATTCCATTCAACAGGCATGCCAGTTAGTATCGGCATTTCCGGAACTTACTGCAAATGCCTCAAAGTTGGGGCCGCGGGAACGTAAATTGCCGCACAAAGCCCAATTACTGGCAATTCCCGATGACGTCGTACCAGCGTTCCCAGTGGATTGCAGGGCTGCCTGCATTGCATATCAATAGGTCCCGCAAAACGGTATCAAGATCCATGCCAGTATGCATGTGCCCGGAAAGGTGGTAGTGAGGACAATATGCGGGACTGGAATCTTTTTTAAGGTAACTCAAATTCCCTGCTTATGTACGGAACGTTATTCGGCTGGGAACTTTTCATTCTGGCCGTATCAATTGTGGGACTCATATATGCTATAGCACAGAGTTACCTGCTCTTGAAAATACCGGTGGACGACCCCGTTGCGAAGGAAATTTCGGATCACATAAAGACCGGTTCGAATGCATTCATGAAGAGGCAGTACACCTGGGTTTTCATTTTCGCTGTTGTGCTTGCAATAGTTATATTCTTGGCCTTTACAGCGATTGGGCAGGAAACTGACGGTGGCAAACTTGCTGCAGGTTTCATAGTGGGGGCAGTAGGTTCAGCAGTAGCCGGCCTGGCCGGAATGAACGTGTCAATCCGATCTAACGTCAGGTGTGCGATAAAGGCAAAATCCGGTCTTAACGATGCCCTCAAGGTGGCTTTCAGAGGCGGCAGCGTTACAGGACTTACTGTAGTTTCACTAGCATTGCTGGGCCTGGTGGTCTTCTACATGATTTACCAGGATCCCTCCCTGATGGTGGGCTACATCTTTGGCGCCTCTCTCGTGAGCCTTTTTGCCAGAGTGGGGGGCGGGATATTCACCAAGGGTGCCGATGTTGGAGCGGACCTTGTCGGTAAGGTGGAAGCCGGTATACCGGAAGACGATCCAAGGAATCCTGCGACGATTGCCGACAACGTGGGAGATAACGTAGGCGACTGTGCCGGTATGGGCGCAGATCTATTCGAGACATATGTGGTGACCGCGCTTGCTTCCATGCTGCTCGGATATCTGGTATACGACGAGGGCTATACATTCCTCGGGACCTTTGGAATAATATTCCCGCTTGTTCTTGGTGCAGTCGGTGTTCTCTCCTCCATCTTTGCGACACTGTTTGTGAGGAAAGGAGAGGGGCAGAGGATCATGACCGCCCTTTACAAAGGCCTCATAGTCACGGTGATAACCTCAGAAATTGGATTTTACATTGTTGATTACCTGATGCTTGGAGGGAACCTTGCCATATTCGGGGACACGCTGATCGGTTCAATCATCATGCTTGTGGTTGTCTACGTCACAGAGTACTACACCTCGGAGAGGTACAGGCCTGTTGCCAGAATTGCGGACGCTTCCACAACAGGGGTTGGAACCAATATCATCACCGGTCTCGGGTATGGTCTTCAGGCTGTCTTTGTCCCTTCAATCGTTATCGTTGCGGGAATAGTTACCGCCTACGGAATAACCTCTTATTCACTGGGAAGCCAACTCACACCAGTGTATGCGGGACTGTACGGAATTGGAATTGCAGCAGCCTCTCTTCTGTCAGCAACGGGAATGATAATCTCAATCGATTCATACGGCCCCATAACGGACAACGCAGGTGGGATAGCCGAAATGGCCGGCTTTGACGAGAAGACAAGGAAGGAGGTGACAGATCCGCTCGATGCGGTAGGGAATACCACAAAGGCGGTCACAAAAGGATATGCAATAGGAAGCGCCCTGCTTGCTGCTCTCACCCTGTTTGCGGCCTTCAAGATTGACATTTCCGGATCATTCACTTCCCTTGAGATTGACAACCCCCTGGTTCTTGTTGGCCTGCTAATAGGTGCGATACTCCCGTTCTTCTTCACTTCGTACCTCATGAACTCGGTCGGCAAGGCTGCGCATGCAATCGTTGAAGAGGTAAGGAGGCAGTTTTCGGCAGACAAGGGCATACTGAAAGGCACATCGAAGCCAGATTACGGAAAAGCGGTAGACATAGTGACCAAGGAAGCTCTCAGGCAGCTCGCGATGCCTGCAATCATCGGTGTAGGCACGCCAATTGTCGTTGGATTCACGCTTGGGCCTCTTGCCCTGGGGGGAGTCCTCCTCGGGGTAATACTGGGAGGCTATCCGCTTGCCATTATGATGACAGTCGGCGGTGGTGCCTGGGATAACGCGAAGAAATACATTGAGCAGGGAAACTACGGCGGGAAAGGATCCGAAGCCCACAAGGCTGCCGTGGCTGGGGATACCGTTGGGGATGCCACAAAAGACACGGCTGGCCCGGCTATAAACCCGCTGATCAAGGTCGTAAACACGGTCTCCATCCTTTTCATCAGCATAATGCTGAGCCACTATGCCCTTATGGGAATAATCTACTATTTCATCTGATTTTCCCAATCCCATTTTTTTATTTTTAAAGTTCAGCGTATGGACAGTCAATTCATGCGGCAATTTCTCAACCGGCACTGCCCGATCCCCCGGTCCAAGTAACATCTTAATACAGGTTGTCATAATCTTCTTTGAACGAACTGACAGGGAAACTCATGGAAAAGTATCTGGTGCTTGAAGACGGGACGATTTTCAAGGGCACCGCCTTCGGGTCGGATGCAGACTCCACGGGAGAAGTCGTTTTCACAACGTCTATGACCGGCTAT
>JAJZNS010000016.1 GCA_021811635.1 Thermoplasmata archaeon | reverse complement strand
TCATACAGGTCACATGACCAGTCCCCCTTCTGCCGTAGTACTGGGTTTTAATCACGCATCTGAAGATGCGTAAGTTACACAATGGGAGCGGGATATTTAATCCTTTTTAGACAATCTCCGCCTTACTCGCATACACTTTTTATTAAACGGTGGATTAATTTTGATATTCAAACATTGATACACGATGCTGTATTTGCGCCCTTCTGGGAACTTTCAGTTTGGACGCACATGCACTCATGCAAAGCCCACGTATCATGGCCTGTGATCGAAATAGAAATTAACCATTTTCTTGAGACTTCTCCGCAGAATCTCGGATAGGGAGGATGGGGTGATCCCAATGACCTCAGAGAGCTCGGTCAGCGATATCCTTGACCTGCTATCGAAGTACCCCGATTCCATGGCTATGTTCAAAATTTCCCTCTGCCTGTCTGTCAGCTCCTGATGCACATAGGGCAGCACTCTCAGAACAGTGTATGACAGATTCGCAGCCTTCATCCTGGTCTCAAGCGCTCTCAGCCCCTTGAGCGACGGAAGCAGCAACCTGTATTGCACACTGTCATCGCACAATGTTCTGGATCCAATCACTTCAGTAAACGATGATGAGAAGAATGAACATGATGAACAGCTTGGGGTTTCCACCCAAACTGAACGTTGCCCGGCTTTTTTGTACCCGATCTGGCTTTTTGAAAGTTTCTCCTGAAACGATGTGCTTCCGGAATGCGAGATTTTATGCAGCGTCTCACTTGGTCCAATGGCGATGCGCTCAATCCTGCAGTTTTCCTTTGCCAGTATTTTCGTAAGGATACAGTCCTCCCTGCGCACCTGTACTATGGCCTCCACCTGGCCGTTCTTAATGCCTCTGCTGCTGACGTCGTACGTGCTCTGTCATCCCATAAACGGTTGTATTATCATACCCTCATCCATTCGGTATTGCCAACCTAAGCTTTCGCACTTTCCACGAATACTATCTTAGGAAAACAGTTCTTTTACGCTAATATGCGCAGTTCAAAAGGATTTGGGGGAGAAGTGAACTGTGGCGTACGGATTTCTGTTAACCAGAGATCAGGATATTGCCTCGAGACCGATTTACCCCTTTCTTTGATTGAATCTTGCGCCGTGACCGTTAGGGAGCCCGCTGCCAATAATAAACACAGGATCGCAACTACGTATGCATAAGGTAGGATGTTCATATTTCATTTTACGATAATTAAAACAATCAAGTGAACCAGCATGGTCACGATTCTAACCTATTATGTGATAATGTTTGCGATCGCTTTCCTGGCAGGATATCTGGGATCGTTGGTCGGAATTGGTGGTGGCATAATTATTGTGCCAGTAATGACACTGCTGTTTGGCATTGCCCCTGCATTTGCAGCCGGTACAAGCCTTATAGCAGTAATAGCCACTTCAAGCGGAGCAGGTTTTACCTCTTATGGCAAGGATTCGCCTGCAAATTACAGAGTCGGTTCGCTGCTGGTAACGATGACCGCTTTTGGAGGAATTTTGGGTGCCATTGGTACTGTCCTGATTACCAGAGGATCCTATGAATGGATCATCTTTGTGATCTTCGGTATAGCAATGCTGTTCTGTGCCTTAGATCTGGCCATGGGAAAAACAAACGAGGGGAAATTTCCGGATCGAAAGGAAGGGATCTCTTCTTCGCTTGAACTGGATTCCAGCTACTACGATCCCGCTTACGGGACACAGGTGTACTATTCCCCGGACAGCGTTGGAAAAGGTCTGGGATTGATGTTCATTGCAGGAATACTGTCCGGGTTGCTTGGGATAGGTGGAGGGGTGTTCAACGGAATTGCAATGAATGGAGTTATGAAACTCCCCTTCAGGGTTACGGTAGCTACCAGCAACTTTATGCTGGGAACCACTGCGGCCGCCAGCCTCGGCGTTTATCTCCTGTGCGGATATGTCTCCCCCCTTCTGGTTGCCCCGGTTGCGGCAGGTATTGTGATCGGTTCCATTTACGGAAGGAAAATGATGAGAATCGCCAGGCCAGCCGCCCTCAGGGCGATTTTCATATTGGTGATAGTTGCCGTAGGCATTGAGATGATAGGCAAGGGGGCAATTGCCATATGAATGAATCCGAGATCAAATCTGCAATCCGTGGAATTCTGTATTATGGGGTTATCGCAAGTCTCTTTTCTTTGATCGCCGGAGCCTTGATTCTGATTTTCCCGGCGGGCGATGCAGGGATCTCAATCAACGTTACCAGGAACGGGTGGAATGGAGGAGCCGATCTGATTTATCTTGGCCTGCAAATCAGCCTTACGGAGGAAATTGCTTCGGTTCTGCTGGCATCGGGTATTGTCATACTAATGGCAATACCGATCGCGAGAACCTGCTTTACGGCAATGCAGTTCGCCCTGAACAGGGATAGGATGTTTGCTGCTATCTCCCTGCTTATCCTTGCAATCGTTATCATCAGTTTTCTTGTCGTCGGTCCAATAGAAGCGGGCCTCTATAAATTTCCATGATTCGCGAGCCGATGACTTGTTTCTGTGAATTGCCTGTTTTTGCGTCCTGAGAGAGGCATTGCACATGATACCTCATGGATTCGGTAAGTGTCTTATTACTAATTTTACGATTTAGAGCAGATGATTATGGAAAAGACGACTTTTGTGGGAGGGGACCATTGTTGCGGCACCAGATCTTCGGATGCCGCAGAAATTTGTATAGGAAAACTGCCCGAATTTCAGGGTAGATACGCAAGTGAATATTCGCGGGGGTGCTGAAAGTGCCTACGTTTGTGATAGCTTCAAAATGCAAGAACAACGGAAAGTGCGAGGAGATCTGCCCAAGCGACATTATGCGGATTGACCCGGTGCTTCAGAAGGCATACAACATCGAGCCGGACATGTGCTGGGAATGTCTCTCGTGCGTGAAAGCCTGTCCGGAGCATGCAATTGAGGTTAGGCCATATGCAGACATATCCCCTCTGGGATCCGAGATTTCCGTATCCAGGGACGAGAAATTGAACGCGATCGGGTGGAAAATAAAGTATAGGGATAGCAGGAAGAAGGAGTTCAGTTTCCCCATAAGGACAACACAGTGGAACTCGATAGAGATTCCGGACCTCAATGGGAATGGGGATCTTGATGGGCAGGAGCTTTCCATGGAACCGGATGAATTACTCACGGGAAATGATCTGCCGACTCTACAGACCAAAGCCGGCAAGGGAGGGCGATGAGATATGCAAGTGCACACGGTCGAATCGGATATTCTGATTGTCGGAGGAGGCATGGCGGGATGCGGTGCAGCCTATGAAGCAAGGACTTGGGGGAAAGATCTCAAGATTGTCATTGCGGAAAAGGCTAATATCGATCGCAGTGGAGCCGTCGCCATGGGGCTCTCAGCTATCAACACCTACCTGGGAATGAGATGGAATCAGAACACCCCGGAGGATTTTGTCAGGTACGTGAGGGGCGATCTGATGGGCCTCGTCAGGGAAGACCTGGTTTACGATGTGGCAAGACATGTGGATTCGTCCGTCCATCTCCTGGAGGAGTGGGGTCTGCCAATAATGAAGGATGCTTCGGGAAAATACCTGAGGGAAGGCAAATGGCAGATTCTAATCCACGGGGAAAGCTACAAACCGATAGTCGCAGAGGCAGCAAAAAAGGCCGCCTCGGAAGTCTACAACAGGATCATGATAACACACCTTATCAAGGATCCGAAGAACAGCAGCAGGATTGCCGGAGCGGTTGGTTTCAATGTCCGAGATGGATCCTTCTGGGTTTTCAGAAGCAAGGCCGTTATTCTTGCCTCCGGCGGAGCTACACACATCTTTCGTCCGAGATCGGTGGGCGAAGGCTGGGGGAGAACATGGTACTCCCCATGGAGCACAGGTTCCGCCTATGCACTTCCTATAATGGCAGGAGCGAAGATGGTGCAGATGGAGGTCAGGCTTGTGCCCACCAGGTTCAAGGATGGCTACGGACCGGTAGGCTCCTGGTTCCTCTATCTAAAGTCATACGCAACCAACTCCAATGGCGAACTGTATGATAATGACAGGGAAAAATTAAGGGCTAAATACGGCAAGTACGCGGATGCCAAGCCCATGCCCACATGCCTCAGGAACCACCTGATGATCGAGGAGATCAAGGATGGGAAGAACCCCATAATTATGCACACGGAAAAGGTGCTTGATACAGAGGAAAAAGAGGAAGCTGGCTGGGAAGACTTTCTTGACATGACCGTGAGCCAGGCAATGGTGTGGGCGTCCCAGAACACCGATCCGAAAGAAAAGTGGTCCGAGCTTGTTCCGACCGAACCGTATATCATGGGATCCCATGCCGTCAATGCAGGGACATGGGTCAGCGGCCCCTCAGATATTGCGCCCGAGGATTACCAGTGGGGCTGGAACCGCATGACTACCATCACCGGTCTTTTCGCTGCTGGCGATGCAGCGGGAGGGGCAGCGCACAAGTTCTCTTCAGGATCGTTTGCGGAGGGCAGAATTGCAGGAAAAAGCGCAGCCAAATTTGTGCATGAAAGCAAGGATAGGCTACCGGCTATCGATGATCAGGAAATTGAAAAAATTAAGGGGGACATTTTCCAGCCACTGGAAAATTACGAGATAGGACATACTTTCATCACAAAGGGAACTGTTTCGCCCTACTACCTGTATCCCAGCCAGGGGCTTAAGAGGCTCGAGAAGATAATGGACGAGTACGCCGGCGGGGTCTCAACACTGTACACCACCAACATGGTGAACATGAACCGTGGTCTTGAACTCCTCAGCATGCTAAAGGAAGACCTGCCGCTCCTCGGGGCTGAAGATCTGCACCAGCTGCAGAGGGCGTGGGAACTCAACCACAGGGTTCTTACAGCAGAAGCAGTGCTGAGACATACGATGTTCAGGGAAGAGACCAGGTGGCCCGGGTATTATTACAGGTCGGATTTCCCATCGATCGACGACAAGAACTGGAATGTCTTCGTACTGTCACAGTTTGATGCGGATTCCAGGCTCTGGTCCTTCGAAAAGGCACCCGTGCATGTCCTGATAGGTAACGAAGGTGTTGCCCCATGAATAATCTTGGTCACAACAACAAGCCTGTCGTGGAACACATAGTGAAGGGGGAAGTGGAGAAAAAACTGCATGGCCTCACGGTTCTCCGGGTAAGGAGGGAAATTGCACATGAGGTCATTAGCTTGGCCTACGGATTCTTCACACCTGTTTCCGGGTTCATGGGAAGGGAGGAAGTGGACTCCACCCTAAGCAGGATGGAGTTGCCAGACGGAACCCTCTGGAGCATTCCCATTGTGCTGGATGTGAAGCAGGAGGAAATCAAGAGGTTGGGGCTCAAGCCGGGTGACAGCGTGCTTCTCGAATACCTTGGGGCGCCTCTAGCCACGCTGGACATAGACGAATTCTTTTCTTATGACCTTGGCAGGATGGCTGAGATGGCGTACGGAACCAGGGACACGAAGCACCCTGGCGTAAAAAGAACGATGGAGTATAGCGGCGACTTCGTTGCCGGGCGGATCAATCTTGTGAACGAGCCTGTGTTCAACGAGCCTTTCTCCGAGTTCTGGAAGACGCCTTTACAGCACCGGGGGGCGTTTGCAATGAAGAACTGGAAGAATGTCGTTGCCCACCAGACCAGGAATGTCCCACACACCGGGCACGAGTCATTGATGAAACAGGCATGGTTTGCAGCTAATGAGGACATGCCGGTAGATGAGATACACACAGGAGTGCTGGTGAATGCAATAATAGGCGAAAAGAGAACCGGCGACTACATCGATGAAGCCATTCTCCTTGGCCAGGATGCGTTGAGAAAGGGAGGCTACTTCAAGGAAAATGTCCATATGGTGACGTTCACGCTGTGGGACATGAGATACGCCGGACCAAGGGAGGCAATATTCCATGCGATACTGAGGACGAACCTTGGGTGCACCCATCATATGTTCGGGAGGGATCATGCGGGTGTGGGAAACTTCTATAAACCATACGATGCGCAGGATATGCTCAAGGCGGAGAGGAGCAAACTCAGGATAAAACCTGTCTTTCTCAGGGAAAACTGGTACTGCCCGGTCTGCAATGAAGTAACAAACGAGGCACTTTGCAGCCACGAAAACCAAAGCCAGAATTTCAGCGGCACCCTTATAAGAAGCATACTGACTGACGGAGTCAGGCCTACTAAAAAGGTGATGCGGCCTGAGGTGTTTGACGTTGTAATGAGCAGCGCCGAGAAATACGGTTTTGGTTCACCATTTGTGACCAATGAATACCTAAATTCCAGGCAGCCGGTATTCAACCTTCAAAAGATGGAGGTGCTTGCATCATGACCAAAGATAACGCGATAAAGATAGACGTTTGGGTAAATGAAGAGCGGCTAGAGAAACTGAAGGCGGCGGGTCTGGCTGAAATTGCCAGGGAAAAGTTTGCAGGGATGATGGTCCTGGAAATCGCGTGCACTGAAGAGCTGAAGGACGCACTTCTGCGAAAATATCCTTCGGCCAAGTACGATTCGTCCACCACGCATTCGATAGAGCTTATTCCGAGGGATGCAAAGGACGGCATCTTCTCCACTGCACTGAGGCTTCGTTCCACGGGTCCTGAGGTTATAGGCCAATTCCTGCAGGAAAAAAAGGATTGAACGAGAAACTGTGATCGGCTGCCGATCACAGTTAATTTTTAAACCTCGTTTATTCCACACGATGAGGGCTTGCAGGCGATTGCGATCGACCGATCTTTTGCTTGGGCCGTTAGAGTTCGCTTGTTTTTTGGCACATTTTGATCCCTGTGTCGGAATACAAATCACCATTCTTACGATCAGGAAAAATGTTATAATGGATAATAATGATGGTTGGTAAAAGATGGCAATAGAAGATTCTCTTCTGGATGTTCAGAAGAAGGTTGAAAGAAGGTTTTCCAACATAGGAAAAGGAAAGTATGCCAGAATACTGAAAATGGCAAGAAAGCCTACGAGCGAGGAATACGTGAAGATATTATTTATTACCGGGATGGGCATCATATTCCTTGGGGTTCTGGGGTTTGTCATCTATCTTATAACCCTCTATACTGGCCTCCAGTAGGTGCGGATTTATGGAAAAGACTTTGAATGAATGGATCAGCGTCGGATCAGACAATATCATAGCCGGATGCGGCAGGACTCTCACCATCCCAATCTCGATAAAGAATACCCATGCAAAAGAAAGGGACTTCAAGATCGCAATTTCCACCTCTTTCCAGCAGAAAGAGGGGCTGATAGAGTGGGGAATATCCATTGAAGGGAAGAAGACTGCAGAGATCAACTCCTCTTCCGTGGAGCCAAAATCGATGAATTTAGAATTCAGCGTGAAGGGGGACGATCTCGAAACGCTTTCCCTTATCATCAAGACACCCAGGGGAGGATTCAAGGGGGATTCGATGAAGCTGGATTACTTTGTTGAATCGAAGGACGGCCTCAACGCTGAAAAGGGAGCAATATCTGTCAAACTGATGCCTGTCTTCATAGCAATGAAGACCACCGTGGGAAACGAGCTTCAGGTATCCATGGATCTATCAAACAAGAGCTACAAGGAGATGGATGAAAGAAAAATTACGGGCACCCCTGACCCTGAGAATGAGATAATGAGCATAGTGTCGCCAAAGGACCTTAGGGGGTATGTTTTCGTTGAGACAATGCATCCTGACAGGGTGGGGTTTATCGCCAAGGGCATCAAGGGCTTCAAGGGGATTGTGGAAGGTGACATAAAATTCGAGGAAATCTCCCATTACCTTACTCCAAAGCCTGCAGTTTCAGGGCTTGAACTTGGATCGTTTGTTGAACTCATTGATGGGCCATTCAAGGGTGAGAAGGCAAAGATAATGTCTATAGACAAAGCAAAGGAAGAGGTGACTGTCCAGCTTGTCGAGTCCATGATACCCATTCCGGTTACGGTGAGGGCGGAGGCCCTGAGAGTGCTGGACAGGCGTTAGAGCAGATGAAGCTTAAGTCCAAGTCAAAGAAGGAACAGAACGAACTTCTTGCGAGGATTGAAGCTGCACTGAGCGAGCCATCCAAGCTGGTTCCTGACTGCATTGATGGTGGAATGTTCTGTCCCTTCGCGTCTTATCAGAAGAAACTGAGCGCAATAGGGTCCCTTGAGGATTATGACAAGTTTTCCAGATCATCTGACCAGTTCCTCAAGGGGCTGGCAGAGTCCCATGAAGTACTGGAATCCAACTCGGTTCCGATGGTGGGAATATTCACCACCGCATACGGAAGCGTGGAGTACGCAAAGCGCGCAAATGCTGATCCTTCGGTACTTGCCGGCATACAAAACTCCACCAATCCAATGTGGAGGATGCTTGCTTTCTATTCTCTTGCCACAAACAGGGACGTGAGGGTCTTCTCTTCGACAAACTTCTACCTGGCATCGTGCAAGGGTTCCTCCCCCGGGCAGGAATTCTTTGCTGACTGCCTGAAGGATGAGAAGATTGCATTTGGGATGGGGGATGCTGTGCAAATAGGTTCGGGTGAACTTTATTTCGATGTCTTCTACCTTGGGGACAGGGTGATGCAGATATTTGAAAGCTCCACAGAAAGCACATTGAGCAGGGTGCTGAAACACATCCTGTCAAAGAATCCCATAAAGGACTTTTCGTTCAAGTTCTCATTCAGCGAGAGGGTAGATCTATCCCGTGAAAAGGCGCTGCCTGAATACTTTGCAGGAAAAATCACAGACAGGGAATTTATCAGATCCGCAAGGGTGAAGCACATCGATACATCGATGAAAGGCGGCGCTTATGTAATTGGGCAAAGAATATTCGATTCGGCTGAAGCCTTTCTGCAGGAATTCAAGGTCACCCCTTTTGACACGGGAGTACTTCTGCCTTTGATCGTAGAGAGAGGAGGCATAAAACTCGACACTCCCAGCTTAGGTAAACTGCTCGAATTGCTCTGGCCCCAATATTCCGAGAAGATTCTTGGATCGCTGTTTCCCGGCGCCACATTGGATGGACTGAAGGGGAACCCGCTAAAGCAGATTGAGACTTTGCAACACAGGCTTCAGGCGAGGAACGTAACTGCGGACATTGACGTGATCGCCTGGTCGGACGGTGCATCGCTTATGCTCAGGCTCCTCAAATCATACAGGGCTGAGGGACGCGATGCTGCTGTGAAGGAGGCAGTCTCTTCCATAAAACTTTCGGCAAAGTCTGAAGCTGTCTGTTATGCCTTCCTTGTGGCCACAGACGGACTGAAGGGAAGGGAATGGATGTTTGAAAGGGCTTCCGTTGATCTGGGAGAGAAGATTAGGCCGATAGTGGAAAACCTCCTGAAGGCGGGAGGAGAAGTATTCAGTAGTATCTTTGATTCCCTGAAGGCATATATCTGAGGAATGTTGATGTCAAGACACTTTATATCCAAAAAAGAGAGCAGTGCGATAATCGATATGGTAACAGGTTTTGGAATGGACGGCCTTTCGGAATACAAAATAGAGGTTGAAACAAGAAAGGACGGCGAATTCTTTCTGATCAACGGCAAGCCTCTTGCGTACCGCGGAGAGAATTTCTTCCCGTCCCTTCAGGCATTGAATGCCTATCCCCCAAAACGAAACTGGATAGAGGTTGACGATGGAGCCGTGTCCCATCTGGTGGATGGTGCGAATCTCTTCGCTGCGGGCATAGTTTCAATGGACAGCAGCATAAAGCCTGGAGACATGGTGTTTGTGAAGAACAGGCAAGGGGTATATTTCTCCATCATGAGGGCATCCAGAAGTGCCGAGGAGATAATGAGGGACAGAAAGGGGGAAGCCGCCAGAAGCATTCACTTTCCCAACGACAAAATATACGCCGTTTTCAAGGAAATATCGCATTGACCCTCTCTACGGGTTCGAAAGTCAGAGTTTCAGATAGCGGTATTATCCCTTCATGCGGCGAAAAACTTTTCACTGCATACGGATAAGCGAATTTGAGTCATGCCGTTCTCCTTGAAATATAAGATGCTGCCACTGAAAGCATTTCCAAAGAAATCAATCTAACACGAACAGAATAAATGCAAGGTCGCCCGTTACAAGCGGCCCATTCGCATTGTTTTTAGTCTTTTTGCATGGGAAGCCTCAGCCTAAACTTCACGGTTCATTTCCCTTTCTCTTTCTCGATGCGGAAGCCAGTGCCCCAACTATGGCAAGTATGGCCACGAGGATAACCCCTATGACGATGATTGCCTCAATAGGAGAGCCAGCGGGCTGAGCAGTGAAATTCACGTTGACAGACACCCCGCCTCCATCAACCAAAAATGTGGTGGAATTACTGGAAAATGTGTAAGCGGAGGCACTGGCAGTGTACGAGTACGTTCCGTTTGGAAGCTGTACTGTAAGTGTTGTGTTGGATGACTGGTACGATGTCCCGTTTATCGTCACTTGCCATGAGGTACCGTTCTTGAGGCCATTTTCATGGAATGTCACGTTGTATGTTTTGAGCAGTTCATTCGAAGTCGTGAAGTTATAGGCATTGATGGTTCCCCATCCATTCAGGAGAGTATATCCATACCCGGCAGAATATATCGCGTTATACCCGTAAAGAACCGGAGAAAACGGCATTGTTCCATGTGGAGGGTTGACGGAATACTCTATGTTGCCCAGATTGTAAATCGTAGGATCCGCGAATCCAAGAATAGGCTGGCCCTCCTTCAGGAGGACATGATCGATTTCTGATATTATTCCTGCGACTACGGGGCAGGCAACGCTGGTACCGAAAACGAAATAGAACGGGTTGCCGCTGGTTGCGTTTGTAGCATAATAGCGGTTTCCATCCACACTAATGGTTATCAAGGTGTTGTTAGCTATAGCGGAGATGTCCGGAACGCCCCTGCCATGATTATTGTAAGCATTGTTCAAAATCTGAATGTTTGCCGATGTGTCCTTCTGCCATGAAGGCTCACTGGTCACGTTACTGACGCCAGAGGTCGTACCCAGAGGCCCACCCAGGGCGGTTTCAGATTTAGGGATATACCAGTTGGACTGCTTTTCTATGGACAGTGTGCTGGTCAGCGAAAGGTTTGTGCCTCCTACAGCAATATCACCGAAGGAGTCGTAAGCCATTGTGGCAGGATACCATAGCAGAGTGTTGAATGCCTTCGAACTGGCGACATTGTCTCCCGAATCTCCGCTTGCCACAAGTACGGTTATTCCTCTTGCCTGGGCCTCCATGAGGTTGTTATACCAGGCAGTATCATTCTGGTCGCCTGACCCCCATGAGTTGGAGATGACAGAAACGCTGGGAAGAGAATTCAGGATATAGGAAAACGCTGAATCCAGGCCACTGATGGATGGTGTGTTCCAATATACGTTGTAAATTGTCGATCCTGGGGCGGTGCTGCCCAGCATTTCAAGGTCCAGCGTATTTTCCAGTGATGCTCCTGTTGAATCATAAGACGCAAATGGCCCGGGAGACGGTGCACCATTCAGCGGAACGGCAACCACAGTGCTGTGAGGCTGACCGGAAGGAAGCGTTTCATTATAGTACGAATATACATCTCCATACACGAATGGACCAACGTACTGCCCCTGATTGAGCGTTCCAAATGGCGTGTTAGTGGTGCTTCCCGTATATTGACCGCTCCAGAGGATCGTCGCCTCAGACTGCCCCGTAGGATATCCGTATTGAGAGAGCAGAGGTTCTTCCTGATAAGCCATCTGCGTATCAGGGCCGAAGATCAACTGAAGACCATCGTATGTGGCAGGAAGCAGGTAGCCGTCATAAGAGCCCGCAGATTTGGCACCGCCTGCGGAATAAATCGATCCCGAATGGGTAGAAAGGATGTACCTTGAAAAGTCAGAAAAGCCTTTCATATCTGCGACGTATTTCAACACTGCAGATGGTATTGCAGGCGTGGCTGTTGGACCGTAGAATGATAGCCCGTCAAAAGAATACTGGACGATTGTTATGTTGAATGCACTGCCGATTTCCTCGGGCGTTCCCG
>JAJZNS010000033.1 GCA_021811635.1 Thermoplasmata archaeon | reverse complement strand
GGCTTCTGCATTGCCTCAATGAACGGGTGAGGCTTTTCAGAGTAGAACTTCCGTGTAAATTTTGTAGCTATCCAGCTTTTGAGGCTTCCGTCAGAAATCTTGAAGAACTCCCTCAGATGATTCAGGAAGTCCGGGCTTGCATAGTTTGGCATGGGTACATAATCCTGAAGCCAGGCAACATGGAAAGGATCATTCTTCTCACTTGCCTGTGCAAGATGCTTGGCCAGCGCCTGATAATCACCTTTCTGGAAAGTCTGGGAACATACTGGGCATTTAGTCATTGACTAGCACTCCTCACTCATGTCACAGAAATGCAGTTTAACATCTAATGCAAACCCCAATACAGACATAAGTGCGAAAGTGTATTTCATGTTTTGGTTTAATACTTTTCTATTGGTTTCCGGTGCAAAAATGAAATCGCTCATTGAAGCTCCCTGCTGTTCCTCTTTGCCGGAGGTTTGTATTTCCCGCCCCTGGACCTTATGATTTCAAAAACTTCAGATATTGTAAGCACGCAGAATATCATCCCGCTTAACAGGCTGATAAAGAAGAAAATTTGTACGTCCAGGAAAAATGGAACTCCCTGAAATGAAAACACGCCATTTTCAGGAATTATGCCCTGCGCGAAATCCAGTATCATCAGCATTATCCCGGTGAGTATCGTAAACACAAACAACCTGTTTACCTGGGAAAATATGGGCATCTTGAGGCTCTCTCCGGTAAAATTTGGGATAAGTGCAACAAGCACTGCGTACGAGGCGAGCAGGAGGCCGATCATATTGGCGTAAACGGACAACGTGTCAGTCGCCTGGAAGAACGCGGCAAACCTGTTGTAGAATATCGATATCCCGTATCTGCTGAGATACTGATCATTTATGGCAAATGTTATGACAAACGAAACCAGAAGTATTGTTTTAACTTTGTAGGATGATTCGATGTATTCTACAATCCTGATATTCCGCACTATGTTCTATTTTCAGCATGTATTTAATGGGTTTGCTCTAAAAACTTTGCAGTTTAATCAGGTTCTCTTCAATCACACTCTGTTTTAAAAAAGCAGAAATGTCAACACTTCGCCAACAAAGTATTGGGGATTCATTTATTCTACAGGAGGATGATGAATCCGTTCAATACTCAGGACTGTGTACCCTCATCATTGGCAGGAACTGCTAAAGATTGAACCTTTCTGCGAATAAGCATAAAACGGATGAAACAATGGGGGCATTGCAAGTGAGATGATCAGTAAAGGGATCAGCTTTTTCCTCCAGCATGCAGGCCGAGCCTGTCACATTCATTTCATGTTTAGAAAATTTTGAAGACATTTTGCACAGAATGGCATTGCGTGATTTGCAAAGATTATTATGCCACTAACATAATAGTTGCTCAAAATGACTACTGAACCAGTGACAATTGCAGCTGCGACCGAAAATGGCGGTTATCTAATCACATCGGATGCGGACAGGAGCACCTGGAAAATCGGTAAACCATTCCTGAAGGGAGAGAGCGTGAACTATGCGATCCACGACGGTAAAGGGAATTTCTTCGCATCCACTCTTACAGAGGGAGTGTTTACCTCACATGATAACGGCAAAACATGGAAACCGTCCAGCCGGGGGCTTCATGTCCGTAAGGTCTGGTCGCTGGAGGGAGACAGGCATAAATCAGGAGTTCTATATGCTGGTACACAGTACGGGCATCTTTTCAGATCCACTGACTCAGCAGGAAGCTGGGAGGAGATGACAGAGCTTTACGAGGCACCAGGACGGAAAGAATGGGGAATTGACTGGGGATTTGGAACCACTGGGCTCACAATCCACACAATCAAATCGGATCCCAACAGAGAGGGAAGAATCTACATAGTTCCGGCAGGAAACGGTACTTACAGGACGGATGATTCCGGAAAGACCTGGGAGCTGCTGAAAAAAGGCGTCGGTGATTCTTGCCCGGTAGCAAGCAGCTACTCCCAGCCAGGGTCTACGATGACGCCAGAGGAGGTTGCCCGTGACCATCTTAATAATGTACATGGCTGCACGCACAAACTGGCCGTCTCATCCTCAAGGCCCGGGGTACTGTACCAGCAGAATCACTGTGGTGTGTTCGCATCAGAAGACTATGGAAAAAACTGGAAGGACGTGAGTCCCGACCCGGGTATGCGCCATGGTTTTTCAATACTGCTCACTGAGGGAAAGTCCAACTCCCTGTTCACCGTTCCTGCATATCAGGGGAAGTGCAACTCCCATAACTCCTGCATCCAGGGGCAGATCAAAGTTTTGAGATCCATGGACGGAGGAAAACACTGGACTACACTGACCAGGGGCCTCCCGGCCAGCGTGCACAACTGCGTTCTCAGGGATGCAATGGCTAGGGATCGCAGCGACAGTCCAGGAATATATTTCGGAACCACTACGGGAGAATTGTATGGTTCGACGGACAATGGCGAAAACTGGAACCTGCTGGCCAGCAAGCTTGGCAGAATACAGGGCGTTTCAGTGCTGGCAGGATGAGGGTAACTGACTGACCTTTAGCTCCTCCGCTCCGTGGCTCGAATAGCCGGTGGCCAGGCATATGTCTGTATCCTGGTAACAGCCTCTGGGTCATCTGATTCGGATTCTTCTATGGCACCTGCAATCCAGTACGAAAATAATCAATAGCAATTGTACGTTTATGTAATCAGGGCCATATGAGGGTACTAATTGCCAGTGACGTACACGCAAATCTCCCTGCGTTAAGGAAACTTATGTCTTCAGAATGGTTTGATTTCGGCATATACCTTGGGGACATCGTTGATTACGGGACCAGGCCGGTTGAAGCCATTGACATTGTGAAGGAGAACTTTGACGTTATAATGAGGGGGAACCATGACTTTGCCGCGGCCACGGGCATTGATTGCCAGTGCTCTGCAGAAAACCATGACCTGTCTGTCTATTCAAGGGAATCCCTTACCAGCAGGCTGCTGAATGACGGCGACAGGGAATTCCTGAGAAAACTTCCCGTGGAGAAGGACATTGAGATAGACGGTATACAGATGCATGCCAGTCATGGGGCCCCAGACGATCCCGTTTACGGCTATCTCTACCCATGGGATGCAACGGGAGAAAGGCTTTCCAGGCTTTCTGGAGGAAACGGAAGCCAGGTGTTCCTAATGGGGCACACTCACTACTCCATGTACACGCAGTTTAAGGGTCAAGTTTATGTCAATCCCGGATCGGCGGGCCAGCCGCGTGATCACTCTCCGCTGCCCTCATATGCGATATGGGATACTGGCAATAATGAGATAACCTTCAAGCGGTACAGTTATGACCCCGAATCCCTGAAAAGGGAGATAATCTCAGAATACAGCGATAAAAAGATGGCTGAAAGGCTGCTGCGCCTTTTCCGGATAGCCGACTAGATCAGCCCCTTCAGGATTTTCCAGATTCCTGCATTTATGCCGAAAGACCTAAGGTCCTTAATTGCCATTCCTGCCTTTAACAGGTTTGCCGGTCTGACCAGGTGGCCCATCCTTGCATCCCTGACGAGCCCGAAGAGGTCAGTGTATTGGCCAAAGCTCTCCCTGAGAAACCGGGGGTAATATTTCAGGAAATCCTCTCTGCCGTGCCTGTCAAGCTTCTCCACAGCAAGGAATGCGTTTCTCATAGACGGCAGTATGCCCTCGCCGGTGATGGGCGAGACCGTTCCTGCGCTTTCGCCAACTGCCACCACATTTCCCGAGACAGCCTCATCAAACAGCGGCCTGATCC
This sequence comes from Thermoplasmata archaeon, assembly GCA_021811635.1. The sequence continues at coordinate 8,205 of JAJZNS010000033.1, read as the reverse complement.
TGATATCTCTGCCTGTCAGCCTGATTTTGTTAGGAAGGGAAAGAACAAACGAATTCAGCTCAGTGCGGTCAGATCCCGACCCTATATGCGTGTTGCTGCCAAGAGGGAATGACCAGGAATACCCATGCCCTCCGGGATAGTAGTTGAATACGAATTCCTTCTTCTGGCTGCCAGCAACCAGCGCCTCTACAGCGCTCATCCTGAAGTCTTCTCGCGGCTGGCCAATATATGCCCTTGAAATGCCGGTGCAGTCGAATACGATATCGTATTCCCGTGGAGACAACCTGCCCCTGGAGATTGCCATTCCGTCAGCCAGATCGACCAGGAATCTCATCTTGTCAATGGTGCACAGCCCGCCTGACTGAAGCCTGATTGATCTGCTGCTGTTGGACAGGATGATCGATTCTGCCCTGCTCAGAACGTAATCCTCCCCGTTCAGGCCAATTTTTTGCGAGAGATGGCAGAATTCGCGTTCATTCACTGCCCAGCCGCAGGGCGGATAGAATCCCGGACTCTTCGGATCAAATAAGCTCAGGTCATGTCCGCTATCACGGAGGAGAGATGAGATGGTGGATCCTGCAACGCCCATCCCGGCAACTGCAATCTTCATGAGGGTCCGCCAGTAATACCTATAATTGATGATGGCATAATTTCCCGTAAATTCGAGAAGGCTTTTCCTGGTGCCTGAGGCAGTGCGGAAATGTGGATCATTCCTCGTGAACGATCCTGCCTTCCCCTATGACCATCCTTGGATGACCGGAAAAGGAGAATGGATCGCCTTCCCATAGGACAAGCGATGCCAGCTTCCCAGCGGAAACAGAACCTATACTGTCTATGCCCAGGATCTCTGCGGCTTTCGATGTCAGGTGGGAGATAGCTTCCGGTTTTGCCATCCCGAACCTCATGAAGTGCCTCAGTGTCAGGAAAAGATTCCTCTGCAGTATCACGGGGTGGTCACTCATCATGCAGAAATTCACGCCAGACCTGAGAACAAGACCGGCATTTCTCCAGCTTTCGTGCTTGAGTTCAACCTTGTAGGGATGTGCATCCATGGGGCCGTATACAAGGGATAATCCTCTCTTCTTCATCTCCTGGAATGGTTCAATGCGGTAAATGTCGAGGGCGTGGTTGACGATGGCTTCAAAACCAAACTCTTCCTGAAGGGAAAACAGCACCATGAGGTCGTCCTCCCTGTGGAGATGGACCATCATTTTTGTTTTCTTTCTCAGCAGGTCTATGAATATCTGCAGGACAGGATCAGTCTCTTCCTCGATCTTTTTCTTTTTCTTGACCTGCTCCATGAAGTTCCTTGCCTTGATGAAATTCTCCCTGAGAAGGCCTACAGCCCCCATGCGCGTAGTTGGGCGCTTTCCCTCCCACTCCTTAGTGCTTCTCGGGTTGTATCCGAGCGCAGCCTTGATGCCAATGTCCATAACGTAAGAGTCCGCGATGTTCAGCCCGAAATTCCTCACAAGCACACCCTTTCCACCGATGGGGTTTCCGCTGCCAGGCAGGATGGTTGAATAAAGAATGCCGTTCTCAACTGATTCCACGAATGCGTGGTCGTCCTTGTAAACGCTGTGCAGGGCATTGACAATGGGGTAAATGGAATCCATCGTCTCGTTTGCCTCATCTTCGTTTGAAGGCTCACCCGCACGGGCCATTCCGATGTGGCTGTGCCCGTCTATGAACGCAGGAGTGACGACGCCTTCACCGAGGAACTCGCCCTCGGGCTTCTCCTTTCCGACATACTCTATCTTTTGGTCAAAACCTATGTACCTATCATGCAGTTCCGAAGACCCGTCGTATAGCGTTGTTGCCCTGATGACTTTCATGATTTCGATACTTTTGCAGGATATTTATTACTTTATATGCGCCGGCGAGAATGTCAGAGAAATTCATTGATCCTCGGTATAAGGAAAGCGTTTACTGCATTCCTTCCGCTCTGCATTGCGTTCAGTATATCGTACTGCTTTTCCGCGACAAGGCTGACATCCGGGTTGTCAATCCGTTCCTTGAAAGTGATTCCCATCGATTCTGCAAGCTTCCTGTACATGATCTGCCTGTCCCGGTCAAGGCCGGACAGGCTCCTGTTTGTCATGTAGACACGGCATGAACCTGCAAGGGCCAGAGCCTCGTCCTGATACTGGTATATGTTGGAATCTATCCTCACCTCATCCTTGGCAACAAGATGTGGATATGTTACATCCGGCAGGCACATGATCCCTCCTGTCCCACCGCGGGAATTCATTGCAACGTTGACCCCTGACTTTTCCAGCACGTTGCTGTAGTAGCCGACAAGCCTCTGGAATTCTGCCTTCTTGCGATCATCAATGATCGCGTTGAGCTGGCCGCCCAGCCTGTCCCCAATCTCGTGCAAAGTTACGCGCAGGCCAAGCTTTACAGCGTGGAGTGCAGCCTCCAGCCCCTTGACACCTCCGCCGGCAATCTCAATTTCCCCGGATAGATGTCCTGGCATGATCTTTCCGTTGATCTCAAATCCAGTGTCCAGGTTGACAGTGCAACGTACCTCCCCGAAGGAAAGATTCCTGCATCCCTGGTTGCACCTTATGCATGGCCTTATCTCCGCATGCCTTTCCTGATACTTGCGTGGAAAGAAAGGATCTGCAAGTAGGGCCCTGCCGATAGAGACAAAATCCGCAACCCTGAGAACGCTGTCCACGTCCTCAAAGCCTGTCACCGATCCAACTACCATTGTGGGGTGGATGGATTTTCTTGGCAGCCTTGAGGCTATGTGGCCGCGCCCGTGATAGAAGGATGCGCTGGAACCTGGAGATGCAAACCTTCCTGCAGAAAAGTGAACATAATCTATGCCCTTCAGCGAATCTGCAACCTTGAGACCGTATTCTGGAGGATACCCGTCCTGATCGTCCTCGTAAAGGCTGAGGCGTATCCCGACAGGCAGATCCACGCTGGATTTTGTCGAATCAATAATCTCCTGCGCAAATCTTATCCTGTTTTCCAGCGACCCCCCATATCTGTCAGTCCTCCTGTTCAGCGAAGGGGAGATGAATTCCTGAATCAGGTAGCCATGCGCGCCGTGCAGTTCGATTCCGTCGAAGCCAGCCTTCTTTGACAGCGCGACGGCCTTTGCGAACCTCTCCTGCGCCTCCGAGATATCATCAGGAGACATTTCCACAGGCGTGTTCCCGCTGTAATCAACGGCAGACGGGGCATAATTCCGGTTTCCGTTAAGGCTCTCGAGCGCCTTTCCTCCGGCATGGACAAGCTGGACAAAAACAGGTGTACCAAATGAATGTATCCTGTCCGTGAGCCTCCTGAGCTTTGGAAGAAGGAGATCACTGTAAATTCCCATCTCATTCCTTGATCCACGGCTGTTTACGCGGTCTATGTAAGTGTACTCCGTGATAATCAGGCCTGCCCCGCCAAGCGCCCTCCTGGCAAGATATTCTATGTGCGTTTCGCTGGTGGACCCGTCTGCATTGGCCAGGTTTGAAATCATTGGGGCCATCACCAGCCTGTTTTTCAGCGGTACACTGCCTATATGGGGTGTGTTCATTGCATTGGGCAATTGCAGGAAGGCTTAAGTTCATTCTGAGGTGATCCGGATAAGCATGGGTCCTCTCGGCCGGTCCCTGTTCATCGAGCATCTTATGTTGATAATCACAGTCTTCTGTGCAGGTACCCTGAGCGGTACTGGTGGAGTCAGGGAGGAGATGGACACCATGCTGTCTTCGGCGACTATCTGCCTGACCTGGTGATCTGAAAATGATTCGGTATTCCTCACCCTTATTTTTTCGTCAAAGACTATTGATTCCCTGTTCTTGGAGATAATCTTCCTGTTCGCGGTGACCACGCCAATCTTGGTCGATCCCTCCCTCGACATGTTCTTAGTGATCAGTTTCCTGATCGGCCTGAAGAGAACGTCGGGCACGAACTCAAGTGGAGGCTTTTTTCCCTCGCCGGTGATCATTTCATATCTTACAGCGCTTACCCGGTTTACCTTCACATCGCCGTCTATCTTCAAGCCGAGTGCGACGTTGGCAACAATGCAGAATGCAACAAACAGGTAGAAGAGGAGCGGGAAGAAGGAAGTATCGACAAGCGTCCACATGAACAGCGCAAAGGCAACAAATATGATAGCGACTGCAGCAGAAAGTATCTTTGCCGAGTCAAGTGCGAGAAACGTGTGCATTACCCTTGCGTTCTCGGGCACTTTCATCTGCGTGAAGTCACTGTCAGTATTCAGCTTTCTGAGTTCCTTTCCACCGTATGCAGTGTGGATCGTTGCAAGGATGAGCGTTATAGCCAGTGAGATCGCATAAATCAAAATGCCCAGGACCAGGAACTGGTTGGATAACACAGGAGTCTATAATCTATGGGTAAAAAAATCTAATGCCACTATCCCGGATATGCAGATTCAAAAATATCAGGTATTCTGAGCGACGTTTATTTCCGCTCTTGAACGGTAAATATATTAGTTTTTAAATAATGAATTCAGATTCACAATCCGTATTGTTATGACTTGGCGGGATGGCGAGTTGTTGACACTCAAGGCAAAGGAGGAAATTGCCAGGCTTGTCATTCGGGATGCACTACGGGAATACAGCAGACCGGCAATCCTGTGGGACGGGAGCAAGGAAAGCGTCGCCTGCCTTCATCTTGTAAAGTCGGTGGCTGAAACTGAGGACAGGAATGTACCGCCTGTGATCTTTGTGGATCACGGTGATCATTTTCCAGAGACGCTCTCTTACATGGAATCACTTAAGGAAAAATGGAATCTTAACTTTGTAGTCGCGAAGAACGACGGTGCGCTCAACAGGGCGAGGAACGACTTAATTTATGTTTCTGACCTGGACAGCGACAACAGGAGAGAGGTCCAGGGCATTGGCTTCTCAGGCAGCTTCTTCCAGATCAGCACAGGATCTGAAATCAGGGATCACCTGCTGCTGACTGTACCTTTGCTGGCGGCAATCCGGAGATACCGGTTTGATTCCATTTTCTCAGGTTCGGGAAGGCATTTGGAAGGGCTCAGGGAAAACGGGAACTTCATTTCAGACAGCGGATCATTCATCAGCATAAACCCGATTCTCACATTTCTGGAAAGGGACGTATGGGCATACCTCTTTGAAAATGACATACCGATCCATCCGAAGTACCGGGAAGGGTACACGTCTGTTGCCGGTTTGCACCAATCGCCTAAAGTATCAGGTACTCCTGCATGGCAGGTGGACGGGGCAGCGGCGAAAGAAAGTACGGAAAAAATCGATGACCGTGAGAGGCGGGAGATAATGAAGGAAAAGTTCAGATCACTGGGATACATGTGATCGGTTATCCGAACATATTGCTGATAGTGGTCGACACCCTCAGGGCCGACAGCCTTGCTCTTGACATCAACAACCTCCCCAATTTCCAGTACATCATGGGCCGGTCCACCGTGTACACAAACGCCTATTCTCCGGCATCGTGGACCCTGCCTTCTCATGCATCCCTTTTCTCCGGGTTGTACCCGTCGGAACATGGCATGGATTTCAAATTCGAGGACATGAACTATTTCAACTCCATCGTCAGGTTTCCCGCAAAGGCAGTGCCGTTGCCGGAGAAGCTGAGAAGTCTGGGGTACGACACTGTCTCAATAGGGGCGAACCCCCTTCTGGGCCGGGATACTGCATTTGAGGAGGGATTCAGGTATGATGAGGTCGTGGGCCCATGGGCTGCACTGGAGCAATACGAAAGGAGGATGAAGGAGACAGCAGGCAACAGGCACCATCTTCCATGGGATGACGTTTATTACGCGTCTCGCAGCGATCTGTTGAAGAGATTGGCCCGTTTCTCAGTGGAGATCGGCGCAGGGAAAACCCTGGAGATAGTCGGTGAACTCGCCAGCCTCAGGAAGACACTGGCAGCCATGGATTTCCCGCTGCACAAGGGATCCGACCAGATCTTGGCTAACCTGTCTGCTATCAGGCTTGAGGAACCTTTCTTCCTTTTCCTGAACCTGATGGAAATGCATGAACCATACAGCATACTGCCGAACAAGTTTCCCGCAGTTGAAAAATACTGCTTCAGGGGGTTGGCCACGGGTCAGTTTCCCAACAGGGCAAAGACTGACAGGGTCATAGAGAGTTTCCGGCGTCAGGTCAGGATTGAACTGAGGATTCTCGATGCATACCTCGGGAAGATTCTGGGTTATCTCAAGACCGGGGGGCTTTTAGAGAAAACAAGGATCATAATAACATCAGATCACGGCCAGTCCCTTGGGGAGGATAATTTTGTGGGACACAAATATCTTCTGAACGACGCCCTGGTGCACGCACCGTTGGTCATCATGGATGGAGACGGTACCCGGTCGATAAGGGAAGATTACGTCAGCCTGGTGGACATCCCCGGCATCATATATTCCTGGCTGGATGGCAAGCATGCAGAATTCCCGCACAGGGAATACATCTTTTCTGAGGCGTACGGGCTCAATGGTGCATGGTGGGAAGAACTCATGGGGGAATTTGCGGATCGATACAGGCCGGTTCTCCGGAAAAGGATATGGTCGGAATCAGGCTGCAGCCTGACGCTGGACGGCAGTGCGGGGAAGGTGGAGGAATTTTCCTGCAGAGGTGCTTCAGTCCCGGAAGGGAAAATGGAGGATGTGAAGAAAGAACTACTCAGCGAGATGCAGATCTTCGCGGGAAATTCAAACTTCCAGGTTCCCCTGCGCTATTGACCGATGCGGCATGGTTAGAGCAACACCGGATAGATGTTTTCCCTGCCGCTATTTCCAGCGGATTAAGCATTTATATTCAAAGAACATTGGTTATCCATGCCTATCTACCAGGTGGGGGAGCACGAACTGCTCAAGGAGGACTCCAGCCTTATTGCCGACGAGGATACCATTATAGAGGGAAGGCTGTACCTCTCAGACAAGAGGTTCATATTTGAGAAATACGGGAGAAAGAGCTTTTTGAGGGCTTCCCCCGGTCAAACAATGATCGACCTGAATTTATACGACATTACGAACGTTTACACTGCAGTTCCAAAACTGAGGGTATTCACAAGGAAGACCCTGACCGTGGAATACCTGAGGGATAGTGAGACGCAGAGCCTCAAATTTGCAGTGAAGGATCCGGAGGGATGGGAGAGCAATATCAGGAAGTTTGCTTCAGATCTGAAGAAGCTTCATGAGGATGAACAGAGGAGGCTGGACGAGGACAGGCACAGGAAGGATGTGGAAATGGCAAGGGCCAGGGCCGGCATGACCAACGTAGGCGTGATGCATGTGCATCCGGAGGGAAGGAAGGGAAAAACGGAAACTGTCATAGACGCGGAAGGATCCGAATCCACTCTTCCGCAGAAGGCTCCGCCTTCTGATCTGGTTGAATATGACGGCAATTGCCGCGAATGCGGTTCGCCTCTTCCGTTTGGCGCAAAGTTCTGCCCGACATGCGGCAGCAAAACCCCGAAACGCTGAAATGTCAACCATTTCCATTCTCTCCATAGGCAATGAGCTTCTGAAGGGAAACACGGTTAACACGAACCTTGCATTTATCGCAAAAGAGGCAACGTCCCGGGGGCACAAAGTGGTGCTGGCGATGGAGGTACAGGACGTTTCAGGGGAAATATGCAAAGCCCTGAAGTATGCGCTTTCCGAGGCGGAATGCGTTATCACAACGGGCGGTCTTGGCCCAACTTTTGATGACATGACGCTCGAATCCATATCACAATGCCTCGGCCTGAAATCGAGAGTGGATGAAAAGGCTCTTGAACTGTTAAGTTCCAGGCTGCCCCACGGAGCCGAAATGACGGAAGCCAGGAAGAAGATGGCTTACCTGCCGGAGGGAGCAGAACCCATTCCAAATCCTGTGGGGACGGCACCCGGCATGCTTCTGAGGCACGGCACAAAGATCATAATGAGTTTTCCGGGAGTGCCAAGGGAGATGGCAGCCATGATCCCGGGATCGCTGGAAAATTTGCCAAAATCCAATCTCTCTTACTACCAGGAGAGCGTGTTTGTGCTCGGGCTGTACGAGAGCCTTTTTTCTCCGGTCGTTGACAGGCTGATGAAATACTATTCCGGGAAGATTTACATAAAGAGCCACCCGCGCTCATCCGGGGGGAAGAGCGTTCTTGAACTGGAGGTCTCCTCATACGCGAAATCTGAGGATGAGGGCAGGCGCCTGGTCGCCGATTCCCTCAGGAGCATCAGGGAGGTCGCGGAACAGATGGGCGGGA
>JAJZNS010000088.1 GCA_021811635.1 Thermoplasmata archaeon | reverse complement strand
TTTCAGGTATGTACCGCAGAAATGCCCTGATCGTGGCATCCTTGTACCTTATTTTGACTTCAACATTTAGCATTTCCCCGGAAAGTGTGATGTACTTGTATATTCCCTGCTTTTTTTCTACTATCTCGGGGTCTATCGTCACGCTCGCAGACTCAACAAAAGGCTGCACTTTCACGCTCTCTATGATTGCATTTTCAAGGGATTCGAGATTACTGAGATTTATTGGTACCCCAACATACTGATGATAAATCGTCCCCAGCTTGATCCCTGCCTCGAAGATAGCCCTCTCTCTGTCAGTGCAGTTGAAGTATTTTTCTGCAGGGTCTGGCATTTTTAGGGTAATACATCAATTCTAATAAATGTGTCCTCCATGGTGTAAGGCGTCGCGCAGAAGCAGACGATCAAGGATATTCCGTATTGCACTGAACTGTTGGCTGAAAATGGATCGTTGAATTAATTGCCAGTTCACTTGAATGCCTGAAATACATTTAACTGATTGGCTGATTATATTAGCTTATTGTGTTAAATAGTCATCGGCAATTAACGTAGGACCCCCTTCGGGTCAGAAATTGGTGAAATAATGGCGAACAACATAAAAGAGGATTTGGATCCATTTGACATAGCCGTCAAACAGTTGGAAAAGGCAGCTAAAGTGATAAACCTGGACAAGCAGGCACTTGAAATTCTCAGGGAACCAATGCATATCCTTACAGTCCGGATACCGATTAGAATGGACTCTGGTGAGACAAAGACTTTCACCGGTTTTAGGGTGCACTACAACAATGCCAGGGGTCCGGTGAAGGGGGGGATAAGATTCCATCCTCAGGAGACGATTTCAACCGTAAAGGCACTTGCAGCATGGATGACCTGGAAGACAGCCATCGTAGATATTCCGCTTGGCGGCGCGAAGGGAGGAATAATCTGCGATCCCAAGAAACTGAGCGTAGGAGAACTTGAAAGGCTGAGCAGAGGATACGTGAGGGCTCTTGGCGAATATATTGGCCCGGAAGTGGACATCCCTGCACCCGATGTATACACCACTCCGCAGATAATGGCCTGGATGATGGACGAATATGAGAACATAGCGAGGAAATCCGCCCCAGGCGTGATTACCGGCAAGCCTCTTGAGATTGGCGGTTCCCTTGGAAGGGGGGATGCGACTGCAAGAGGAGGTATGTTCGTTCTAAGGGAAGCAGCAAAGAGAAAGAACATAGACCTTTCAAAGGCAAGGGTCGCCATCCAGGGATTCGGAAACGCAGGCCAATTTGCCATAAAACTGGTCAAGGAACTCTTCAATTCCAAGGTGGTTGCAATCTCGGACACAAAGGGAGGCATACTGCTGGAGAGCGGTATCGATTACGAGAAACTGCTTGCCCACAAAAACAAGACGGGCTCAGTGGTTGGATTCCCGGGAAGTAAACAGATCACCAACGAGGACCTTCTTGAACTCGACGTGGACGTTCTTATACCTGCCGCAATTGAAAACCAGCTAACGGAGGCAAATGCGGACAAGGTCAGGGCGAAGATAATCCTGGAACTGGCAAATGGCCCGACAACCCCAGGAGCTGACGAGATCTTCCACAAGAAAGGAGTGATCCTGCTGCCTGATTTCCTTGCCAACTCCGGAGGAGTTACCGTTTCCTACTTCGAGTGGACGCAGAATGTGTCCGGCTACTACTGGGACATTGACGAGGTTTACAATAGGCTCGACAAGAAGCTCACCAAGGCGACAAAGGAGGTTCTTGATGCTTCCGAGAAGCTGAAGGTTGATACTAGGACAGCCGCCTACACAATATCCATAAAGAGAGTGGCAGACGCAATGAAGGCAAGGGGCTGGTATTAAGCCCCATTCCCATTATTTTTTATTTCCCAGCGGAATTTTGTAAGTCATCAGCCAGCCAAGATCATTTCTGTATATATCCCGGATATCATTGAGCCCATAGTAAAGCATGGCAAAGCGTTCAAGCCCCATTCCCCAAGCCATTACTTTATGCTTTAGTCCAAGAGGGAGGGTGACCTCTGGCCTGAATATGCCGCTGCCACCCAGTTCCACCTCTCTGCCATTGATCTCCGCAACTATGTCCATGCTTGGTTCAGTGTATGGATAATATGACGGGATGAACCGGATGTTTTTCAACCCGAGCATCGTGAAAAATTCCCTGATTATCCACTTGAGGGTGCCAAGGCTGACACGATCAGACAGTACAGCACCTTCTATCTGATGTAGCTCCGCAAGGTGTGTCCAGTCCATACTTTCATGCCTGAAAACACTGTCAACGGAGAAGACTGCCTGCGGCTGTTCAGGATGTTCTGCCATATATCTGATTGTGTTGACCGTTGTGTGTGTTCTGAGAAGCAATCTTTCTGATTCAGTTGGATTCCACTTTGTGCCCCAGCCCGAGTATCCGGGAATTCCGTGCTCATGAACCCTGGAAAAGATCTTCTGGTATTCCCTGTCTCTCTTTGAAAGTGGATGTTTGATATCGCTCTCCAGGTAGAAAGTATCCTGCATATCGCGAGCAGGATGATTCTGTGGGATGAATAGGGCGTCCATGTTCCACAATGCGGTCTCCATGTAGTCTCCGGACATTTCCCTGAACCCCATCTGGAGGAAAATGCGCCTGATTCTGTCAATAAACAACGTCAGGGGATGCGGCCCAGGGAAGCTGTAATCCTGCAACCTCTTAGGATTAAGATCGTATTCCCTGAATCCCCTTGTTCTCCATTCACCGGATTGCAGGACTTCGGCTGTCAGGTTTTCTATCTTGTCTCCAACTACGGAAAGTGCCTCAAGCCCAGCCTTGAGGATTTTGATCTCCCTGGACTTCCGGATATTCCTGAGCACTACATCCTTCCGCCTGAGTAACTCCTCCAGCATGGGATCCTCATTTGGTTCCCTTCCGGTCAGGATATCCTCAAGCAGCTTCCGCCTCCTGGAGATTTCTTCCTCTAGACTTGGAATCTGTGCCGGATCAACTGCAAGCATGCCGCCGGAAGGCTTCACTCCCAACTTTGCGAGCTGCGTGATTGCTATTCTTGCGCCCTGCTCTCCAAGTTTATCCGAGATTGTACCCAGATTAGCCCTTCCAGCAGCCTTCAGAATTTCCAGTGCAGCTTCCTCAGGGAGTTTTCCCTGCACGTATGCCATACCCTCCCGTCCAAGCGAGTATTCCGGCGTTGTTTCGAATCTATGGGCAACCAGGTCCTTCTGGATCAGATAGGAAACCGCGCTTGAAAGAGCTCTTTCATCCAGCCCCTCAATGGCTATGTTACGTTCGGTCACGAAATTATCTCGCTGCGTAGAAAGAAATCTCAGGACAAGGGTTTCGTTCCTGCTTAACTCCATCTAGTTCGAAATGGTGCGCGATATAAAATTCATTGCGTGGCATCACTTTAAATGCATGAAGACTGCCCACCAGACAGATTGTCACCGCCCCTGAGCCCATGCCATCGTGGCCTGATGCTGCCGCTGTTCTTCGATTCAGCTAAGGATATGAATATGCCTGCAATCCAGCTCTTAACGTGATTAAAAATCGAAAAACAGCTTAAACCGCCAGAAGATTGTGGATTTCATTGGCAGACCGCACAGCGGCCAATGGCTGTACCGACTGTTCTGATTTCTTAACGCGTCTGAATCTGCCTATGCTTGAACTAAAGTAAGCGCGCCCGCAAAGGGTCATTTTTACCGTCTCGATAGTTAATATTTATATAATCACATTCATTAGTTCATTGGAGGTCGGGTATATGTCTTCTGAAGCATTCAATTCCTATCTGAAGATCATCCTAAATTCCTCCAGCGCTGAATACGGCGAGTTGCTCGATCATATTTTCAATGATAATTCCCTGAATGAAACTGAGCAGGGAGAACTGCAGAACTTGATTAACAGGAACCTGGCATCCCTCTATTCGAAGTATAACGTCAGGGTAATTAACAAAGTCACAGGTCTCGAGGAATACCCTCCGCAGACAGATGCAGACGATTTCGGAGGTACCTGCACTTTCAAAGGAACTGAGATGCTGTACGGTATCAAATGGAATGTGTACGAGCCCAGCGATCATTTCCTTTCCCCTGTTCCAAGGAAGTGGTACTACAACATGCATATCTCCAATCTCCTGACCGAACTCTTTCTCGATGTTGTCCCAGGGAGGTTCAGAAATTATTTCCATGTCCCCCCGTGGCTACTGGGCACATTTCAGGCTCCAGGTACCAGATACATTTCACTTACCGAGATAGTGAATACGGCAATTTTTGGCGGCCTCATACCGGGTTGGGACTACCTGATTGAGAGAGGCATTCCAAAGGAATTTGTCCGGGCACTTGAGGTTGCAAGTCCGGATTATCCGCAGTAGTCGTACTCGTTTTTTGGTTCTTTTCTGTGAAAACTATAAATAACTTCTTAGCTTGACGGACTGCTCAAAGTGAGGGAGCTAATATGGAAAATCAGTCATATGTAAAGTTTCAGACTCCTGATGTATTGGAGAAGGATTGCCTAGACTTAGTCGAGAATTCTTTCAGGAACGGTAAAATTAAGAAAGGAACGAACGAAGTAATCAAGTCGATAGAGAGAGGGGAGAGCAAGATAGTGATAATCTCTGAGGATGTTTCTCCTCCGGAGGTTGTTTTTTACCTTCCTACACTGTGTGAGGAGCGAAAGGTGCCTTACGCATACGTCAAGAAAAAGGCCGATCTCGGAAGCAGAGTGGGTATCGCCTCGTCTGCTTCAATATCAATCGTTGATTACGGTAAGAGCGCGGATCTTTTCAACAAGATTGTTGGCGAGATTTCCAAGCTCAAGAAGTAGGTGCGCCAATGGCAGATGAAGCTACTCCTGCAGAAGTCCTCGAACTAATGGGAAGAACCGGTATGGCCGGAGAAGCCACCACTGTTAAAGTTAGAGTGCTCGCTGGCAGAGATCAGGGCAGAATCATTGCAAGGAACGTCATAGGCCCTGTAAGGGTTGGCGACATCCTGATGCTAAGGGAAACAGCAAGAGAAGCCAGAAAGCTCTCCATAAGGTGATGAAATGGTTGTCCGAAATTGCTCATTTTGCGGTTCCATCATTGAACCGGGCGCCGGGACTGTTTACATCAAGAAGGATGGGGCATTTTACAATTTCTGCAGTAGAAAGTGCAGGATAAACATGCTTTCACTGCGCAGGGTACCAAGGCGTGTTCGCTGGACCTCCGAGTTTCAGAATATAAGGAAGTCACACAAGACAACCAAAACACAGTGAACCAAAAATGACAGGCAACAGGACCTTGGTATTGATCAAACCGGATGCCTTGAAAAGACGACTTTCTGGAGAGATACTTTCTCGCCTTGAACATAAAGGACTGAAGATTATTGCGATGAAAATGGTAAAGCTCAACAGAGAGCAGGCGGAAAAACACTATGCCGTACATAAAGGCAAACCGTTCTTCAGCGATCTGGTATCGTACATCATTTCTTCCCCAATCATCGCGATGGTCCTGGAAGGGAGGGAATGCATCCAGGTTGTCAGAAGCCTCCTCGGAGCAACAGACGGCTCAAAGGCTGCTCCAGGAACCATAAGGGGCGATTATTCCAATGGCATCCAGTACACGCTTGTTCACGCTTCAGATTCAGAAGAAAGTTACAAGCATGAGGTGTCAATATATTTCAACAACCAAGAGATATTAGACTATCAGATTGAAGGCGAAAACCTGATCTGAGTGGTCGGTATGGAATCTAAAACGCTGCGGCAACCCATTGTATGCGTGCTGGGCCATGTTGATCATGGAAAGACGACCTTGCTTGATTATATCAGGGGGACTACCTTTGCAAAGAATGAAGCTGGTGGCATTACACAACGAATAGGTGCAACTGATATCGATGCCCAGAAAATCGAGAAGATTGCGAAGGATATATTAAAGGGAGGGAGGCTCAGGATACCGGGTCTTCTTTTCATTGATACGCCCGGGCATGTTGCTTTTTCCAACATGAGAGCAAGAGGTGGGGCGCTTGCTGATATTGCGGTGCTTGTTGTTGACGTGAATGAAGGCGTCATGCCTCAGACCGTGGAATCGATGAACATACTGAAAAAGTTCAAAACTCCCTTCGTGGTTGCCGCCAATAAGCTCGATCTAATTGATCTTTACGTTGATGCAAAAAACAGGACCTTCGGTGATTTCCTGAAAATGCAGAGGCAGGAATACGTGGACGCACTGGATGGCAAGATTTACAACCTCGTCAGCGAACTTTTCCAGAACGGTTTCAACGCAGACAGGTATGATCGGATAACTGATTTCTCCAAGACGATTTCCGTTGTGCCGATTAGTGCAAAGAATGGAATTGGAATTCCGGATCTCCTGATGGTGATTTCAGGCCTTGCCCAGCGGTATCTTGAAACGGAAATCTCCGTGAAGTCCGGTAATGGCCTTGGAACTGTCATAGAGGTCAAGAGGGAATCTTCTATAGGTACCGTGCTTGATACAGTGCTCTACCAGGGGAGGTTGAAGGTGGGTGACGCCATTGCGGTAAATTCCTCAGAGGGCCCGCGCTTGACCAAGATCAAATCTATGCAGGTCAACAGGGGAAGGAAAGCCACGTCGCTTGCAGAAAGAGAAAGGGTCTCTGCGGCAACAGGCGTGAGGATTGTCATTTCAGACAGGATTGACGTTATATCCGGATCCCCGCTCATCGTTGTCAAAAAGGATCCGAGGCATGCATTCGAGGAGATCAGGAAGCAATCTTCAGTCAACATCAATCTTGCTCCAAACGGAGTCCTTGTAAAAGCTGATGCACTTGGATCACTCGAAGCACTCTGTTATGAACTGAACCAAAACGGCATCTCAGTGAGGCAGGCTGCCATAGGGGACGTTTCAAAGAGAGATGTGCTTGACGTATCCACGTTACCTAAGGCCGAGGATCGAATAATCCTGGGATTCAATGTCAACCTTCTCCCGGATGCAAAGGAAGCTTCAATGACCGCGGACATAGGGATAGTTGCAGGCGAAGTCATTTATTCAATTGTCCAGCAGACGCAGGAATGGATAAAGCAGAAAAAGTCGGAATTCGAGGAGATGAAAAAATCCTCATACCCTGTTCCGTCAAGGATCGTAATTATGGAGGATCACATTTTCAGAACTACAAAGCCCGTCATAGCTGGCGTAAAGGTCTTGTCGGGAAGAATAAAGGTGGGAGACTCCCTGATTAAATCAGACGGAAGGTATGGTGGAGTGATCAAGAGCATAAGGGATGAGGAGATCAGCAAGAAATTTGCGGAGACCGGTTCTGAGGTTTCCGTTGCCATTGACGGGGTGACCATCAACAGGCAGATCCACCCCGGAGAAACTCTGTACGTGGACATGAACGAGGAAGCGGTAAAGCACGTGCGAGACATGAATCTTGACAGTGAAACCCTCAAGACTTTAGAGGAAATTATAAAGATAAAAAGAAAGGAAAATATGTTCTGGGGGACAAGGGCCTAGTGCAGAATCACATGCTGAGGCTTCAGCACTTTAACGTCTTCAGTGATCAGATTTCCCCTGCTCAGCTTCTTGTATTCTACTGACGTGGGTGCAAGGACTGAAACAATGTAGTTAAATGCAGCGTCTGCGTTTTCAGGATCCCCGCAAGTGTAGATATCCAGCGTTACCAGGCCATGTTCAGGCCAGGTGTGGAAAGACAGGTGGGATTCAGCCAGTAGCACTATGCCGCTAACACCCCTGGGCTGGAACTGATAATAATCCGACGATATCTTCGTGAGTTTTCCCACTTTTACCGCATTCTCTATGATATCGTACAGCTTTCCAGACTCAGATATCAAATCCTCATCTATGCCGTAAAGATCCGCTATTATTTGGACCCCTACGGTCACCTTCATCATCCTCCAATTTGATGCCCTCTATGAGTCACACTAATAAATGTCTTGTATTTAAATATTTTACCGATAGGGGGTATATGTACAAAATTTATGAGCCTGGATATAATCGGGCTGCCTTAGGTCCTCTTTTCATTAATCTACATATATAGTTGTATATATATAGTAGTCTGGTTACTTATATTTCCACAACGCTCATCTTCACGTCGGGGTGCCCGGAAATGAGCGTTTCCAGTCTCAATGACTCATATGCAAACCTTCTCCTGGTAACCAGTATAACCGATCTTACACCTCTCTGCGCCGCGTCAAATGCGCTTTCCATCGATCCAAATGATGAAAAATTCTGTTTCAGCAGCGACTTAGCCACATAATTGGCCAGTTCCCCGACGGTACAAACGTAGCACTGATCTCCGGGCATTTTCCTGGCGGTATCATGCATAAGAGCCTCAAAGCTTTTGATTTTCTCTATGTCTGGCAGCAGGATGACTGTGAGCTGGGACGGTGTAAGAGGAATTATCCCGCTTATTGACGATACCCCGGTAATTTCACCCTTCCTTGCGCTCAGCATGCAGACTGCACAGGAGTCAGATTTCTCGCTTGTGGACGCATGGAGCATGCCATCCCTCATTCTCAGGTAAACCTTTGCACCAAGGTTGAGATCATCATCGGCAAATGCCTCCCAGACCTGTGCATTGTCCAGCTTCCCTATGGTCTTTGAAATGTGATCTCTGAGCCCGCTCAGGCCTGCATACAGGAATTCCACTCCTTCGGGGGTTATCCTGTTGCCGTCACCCGTATATCCGGACCTCCTGAGATTCTTAATGTGATAGGAGACTGCCTGCCTCGTCATGCCCATGCCCTGGGCAATTTCTTTCAGCGACGTCCTGTTTTCCAGCAGGAATGACAGTATCAGGAGCTGGGTTACGCTGCGATCCTCCACATAAACTCCATGGTTGCGCCAGTATTAATCTTTAAAGCGAGCCCTGTCAAACGATTTATACGCACCTGCGATTGCAAAGAGTGATCCCACCAGGAATCATAACGGATTACCAACAGCTCGACTACAGGACCTTCCTTGCTTTTCAGGAAATGCTGATAAACGGGAGACAGGAAGAGAAAATTGGCGATTCCATGCTTGTGGTGTTTCATGATCACGTTTACACCGCAGGAATAAGGTACAGGGAAAGCGACCTTCTGGACAAATCCGTAGAACTGGTTAGGCTTAACCGGGGCGGGGGCATAACCTACCACGGACCCGGGCAGATAAATATCTACCCTGTGGTGAACATACAGGAGAAGAATTTCACGCTGCGCAGATACATGGAGATCCTTCAATCGGCTGTGTCGGGTGCCCTGGCGAATTACGGGATTTCTACCGAGAACCTGCTGGGTGACCATCTCGGAACATGGTCAGGCGGCCGGAAGCTGTGTTCCTATGGGGTATCCGTGCAAAAAGGCGTGACTGGGCACGGACTTTCACTCAACATCAGGACCGATATGTCTTATTTCGAGAAGATCAATCCATGCGGGTTCGGTTCTGAAGTCATGGGAAGATCGGTAGATCTTTCCGAGAATATTCCTGCAGATAGAATTATTGCTTCTGAACTCGCCAGGCTGATCGCTGATGGGCTGGGCATTGAAAAAATTGTGAGGGTGCAGGACATTACGGCCCTGCAAACCGGTTTCAGTGAACTACTGTCTGGGACTGCTCCCTGAGGAACTGCTGAAGGTAATAGAACGATCCGGTCCCCTTTCCAGAAACACCGCTCATCTTCCATCCAACAAATGGCTGGGAACCAACCATCGCACCTGTAGAACCGCCTACCGACCTGTTGGCATATATTACGCCCACGTCCACATGACTGAAATAAAAGTCGATCTCACCCTGATCCTCAGTAAAAATGCCGCCTGTTAGCCCGTAGTCTGATCTGTTAATCTCGTCAACAGCCTCTTTAACGCTTGCCACTTTCCTGACAGCCAGTACAGGGAGGAAAAGTTCGTCCTTCAGCACGAATGAGTTTTCCTTCAGATCTGCCACAATGGTAGGGTAGCAGTAATATCCCTCGGTGTCAAGAGTCTTGGCCCCGGCGAGTACCTTTCCCTCTGCCGGGAGCTTCGAAGAAATTTCCTTGAACTTTAGGAACGCTTCCTTGTTTACCACCGGGGTTGAGAACGCATCCCTTTTCCTCGGATCCTTCGGCTCTTCCTTTTTGGTTCTCTCGATTAACCCCTTCACAAAACTATCATATATTCCAGACTGTACGTACACTATTGAACACGCACTGCATTTCTGACCGGAGTAGCCAAATGCAGACCTGTAGACTCCTTCTATTGCCTTCTGCAGGTTGGCTTTATCGGAGACTATGATGGCGTCCTTGCCGCCCATCTCAGTTATCACGACCTTGGGTGAATCCCTGTTAGCATTCTGGAAAATCCTGATCCCTGTGCTTCTCGACCCAGTAAACAATATCCCGCTAATCCTTCTGTCCATAACTATGGGATCCCCTATCTGGCTTCCGCTTCCTGAAAGAAAAGCGAGGTTCTCTTTCGGGACACCTGCCTCATGAAGAAGCCTGACAAAGAGGTATGAAGCGAGAGGTATATCGCTGGATGGCTTGAGCACCACGGAGTTTCCCACTAGCAATGGCCCTGCCGTCATGCCCACTGTAATGGAGAAGAAGTTGAAGGGCGCGATCACCGCGAAAACTCCATAAGGTTTCATAACGCTGATGCTCTCCTCGTTGGAATATGCCTTGCCTGTGAACCTCACAAATCCCTGGTTCTCTATCAGGTTGATGGCATAGTATCTCAGGAAATCGATCGCTTCATCGACGTCCCCCATAGCCTCGAATCTGTTCTTCCCGTTTTCCCATGCAAGCAGGGCAGCAAGATCAAACTTTCTTTCTGACATAATGTCGGCAGCCTTCAAGAAAATCCTTGACCTTGCCAGATAACCAAGATCATACCATTTCCTGTATGAATCCTTGAGTATGTCAAGTGCCCTGTTCAGTGTGGCGACACTGGCGTTCTGCATTTTCAGGATTTCCTTCCCGTTGATTGGCGAAATGTCGATTATCTTCTTTTCTTCCGTCACGTCCTGGACGACGATATTCGGGTATTCCTTGCCAAAGTACTTCTCACATTCTTGCAGTGCTTTCTCATACCTGGTGTGAAATTCCTCTTCCCTGCCGGTACTGCGGTATTTCAGAAATGTGTTTTCGTTTTCGAATGGCATAATGGGTTATTGAAGGAGCACTTATTAATTCTCGGAGCAACCGACGTTCCGTTCAGGGGGGTGCTAAACCAGAAAGGTACCTATATTATATCAGGTCTTTCTCGAAAGATAGCCTGCCTTTGACAGAATGGCCTGCACCCCTGCCCGGTCTACCTCTCCCTTTGCCTCCTTCACCCTGGCTATTTTGCCAGTAAACTGGATGTTAAGCAACCCTGAGATGGTCTTCCCGTCGAAATAGTAGTTTCCTCTTCCCCTCATGACATCCCTTGGAATAAGATCCTTCAGGTAAAAGTACAGGAATTCCTTGTTCACCAGGATGGTTTCCCTGGAGTCAATCTTCCTTTTGAATGAATCTGGGCTGTAGTAGAATACCCTGTTGCTGTCAGTCACCCCGACTCTGATCCCGCCCTGCTTCTGCAATTCCGTTGTTATGATTGGGATGTCGCTGTAACCAGTGACCTCTGACACCAGATCTGGCGTAGTGAAGCCGAAGGTGCCCACAAGGAAGCTGATGATCATGCGAAGAGCCTCCTCCCTCTTCACAGACTCCACCACGTAAATCAGCTTTCTTCCCGTACCCCTGCATATTATGCAATTCCTGTAGAGCGAATCCACGAGTTTCCTTATTCTTGGCTGTTCAAACGGGAGTTCAAGCCGCAGATCCTTTTCATAAACGCCGTCGGATTCCATGATTACCCTGAGCACTTTCTCCTCGTCCGCAGTTGGCTTATATCCCCTGATCGCCCTGTAGAGTGAGATGACCTCAGTAGTCGCATAGGAAGAGACTCCAAAGGGACCCATGAACTGAAAGAGCAGGTTAGAATCTACATAACTGTTGAAGTCCTCCACCCTGATGCCGAACCTGATGGCATCCCCCCAGTTCCTGATACCCACCAGTTTCTGGCTTATCCTTGTGTACACATGATCCATTCTGTTGCCAAGTTCAGGCAGAAAGAGGGCTGTTGTGATCAGCATGCCAGAATCCCCAAGAAGATCTATGTCGCCGTACACTGCTGTGCCCATCTCCCTGGAAACGTGCCATCCGCCTCTTTCCTCAGGGAGAATGTTGCCTCTCAGCACTATTCCGGCTGCTGATAGTGATCTGGC
>JAJZNS010000030.1 GCA_021811635.1 Thermoplasmata archaeon | reverse complement strand
TACGATTACTACCTGATTTTCACAATCCTTGCCATTGTGACTATGACATATGGTAATTTATCCGCACTATCGCAGACGAACCTAAAGAGGCTGCTCGCCTACTCCAGCGTTGCACAGGCCGGATATCTCGTCCTTGTGTTCAGTGCCACAGGCTATGCACAGGACACTTCGCTCAGCAGCACGTTTGTCTATGATGCCATCGCTGCAGGCATGATATATTCCCTGGTGTACATCTTCATGAAGGGCGGGGCATTCCTCGCAATGAACCTGTCTCCCAACGCCAGAGTGGAACTGTCAGATCTTTCAGGGCTTGCCAAGAAATCACCTTCCCTGGCTCTCGCGTTTTCCATACTGCTGCTGTCACTGGCCGGAATACCATTTACGGGTGGCTTTGTCTCCAAGCTGTTCCTGTTCCTTGTTCTCATAGAGGTAAAATTATGGTGGCTCGCCGTTATTGCCATTCTGAACAGTGCCATATCCGTGTTCTATTACCTTAGGGTCATACTTGTCATGTACAGAGGAAAGCCTTCCTCAGAGTTCGTCGTATCGCGTTCAGCGAGCATCCCCATAATTGCGAGTGCCATTATTATAGTGGGATTGGGCATTTATTTCGCAATCTTCCAGACGCTTGTCGGGATTGCAGGAGGACTTTTCGGGTGATCTTATGAAATTCACAACTGAGCTGGAGATATTCAGGAACGGAATCCTTTCGGGAGAAATAAATGACGTAATGTGGAGGCTGAAACGCGACATTGCCATAGCAGGCAGCAACCCCGGCAATTCTGGAAAGCTAATGAAGGCAGCCTTTGGCCAGCTTGAAGAAATTCTTTCAGGAAAAACCTTACCGGCTGCCTTTCTGGCCAGCCTCACGGAGAGGGAAAAATTTGAGCTGTTCGGAGACACCAGGGAACTTGAAGACAGGATAAATCTTTACAGGTTCGATCTCCGGTACTGCCTGGATCGTTATAATGTGAGATATCCGGAGTTTAACGGAAAGAGGTGCGACGACCTTTGAGGAATTTCAGGGAATGTTTTGGGCATCTTGGAAACGACGAGGAATCGGCGGCTGAATGCATTCACTGCCTAAAAAAGCACGGAGAGCAGGTGTTTTTCTCCAAGGAAAAGAAGAGGCTCGTCCTTGGCAGGGAAGGTTACGACCCGACAGTTTCAGAATACATGGAAAAGATTTCAACGCTGCTGGAAATAAGGACGAGAAAGGATTATGAGAAGGCAGACGACTTGTATAATCTTACAATGTACTGATTCCTGACATATCTTGTGGCATTGATGCCAACCTTGAATACAGGATGAACAATTTTTAATGTATGGGGCATGTGGGGAAGTGGCAAGCGGCAAGAATAAGGTCATAGTAAAGAAGGAGAAGGGTTCAGCCCGAATCCTGTTAAACAACCCGCCGTTGAACGTGATTGACACTGAAGTGCTTCAGGATCTGGTTCAGGCAATATCTGAACTGGAGATAAATGAGGAGATCGATCACGTTACCATTGGAAGCAACCTGAAGGGCGTGTTCTCGGTTGGATTCGATACTTCATGCGTTCTGATCCGTATGGAGGACAGGATGAACGACATCTTCACCCTTGCAAGGAGCGTTTCCTGGCTGATCAGGTCATCAGAGAAACTCTATTCCGCAAGGATCAACGGGCTCTGCCTGGGCCTGGCACTTGAAATCGTCCTTTCCTGCGATGCGGTTGTCTATGACAAGGATACACGGATAGGAAACCCCGAGATACGTTTCGGGATGCCGTTCCTGACCGGGGTGCCATGGAATATGTTTTCTCATGATGAAGCAGGCCTCATGCTTTCAGGGAGGATAATCGAAGCCGGAGAGGCTGAATTTTCCGGTTTCATCCCATCTTCAGCCCTAAGCAAGTTTGAGAAGAATTTCATTTATGCCAGGAGGTTCTATAAGCGGATCAGGCCACGGGAAACAAGCCAGGTGGACGGAATGCTCTCAATGGTCTATGATCTTGCAGCCATAGATCTGAAAGGCCTAGAGCGGTTCAGAGAGGTCATTGCTGGCAGTCTCAATATTCCTCTCGATCCTGATTGACACGTATATCCCAAGGAAATACAGGGCAATCATGGGCACAGCCATGACCACCATTGTGAATCCCGTCACTCCAGGGGAGAAAAACATCCCGAATACGAGCGCACCTATCACCGCATATCTCCAGTTCTTTTTCCAGAACGCTGAATTCGCGACCCTTAGGCGCGTGAGGCCAGCCATAACCACGGGTATCTCGAATGAAAGGCCGAAGGCTACCACGTATACAATCAGGAAAGTTACGAAATTTACAATGCCCATAGAGGCGGATGCGCCCAGTCCGAGGTCAAAGGCGTTAAATATGGCGAAAAGGCCAGGTGCGATGAACCAGATCCCGAAGAACGCGCCGGCTGCGAAGAGCACCGCGGCAGGTATCACTAGCGAAAAAATGGTCTCCACCTCCCGTTTTTTCAGGCCGGGGGCAACGAACCTGCCGACATGGTATACTATCGCCGGCATGGAGAAGACAAGAGAAAGGAACATTGCCACGTAGAAGTCCCCCACCACCCCGTCGGTCGGCCTCAGCGCTATAAGGGTAGTGCCTGCAGGGAGTACATGGCTTTCTATTAGTCCAAGAAACTGGGCAGAGATATTTCTGTATGGGTCAGGATATATGAATGGGAATGTGAACCCAAGCAAGGATACCTTCTCAACCCGAAACACAATGAAAATGAGAAAGAAGGATATGAAAAAATACCCAATCCTGATTAATCTGTACCTGAGTTCTTCCAGGTGCTTCAGTACATCTGATAGGTGAAAACCATCTATCATCGGGTCTCGGGATTCAGCTTTGCGGACATCTCCTGTTTGATCTGGTCAACAGACTTATTGTTTGTGTCTATCCCAAGCTTCTTCGCAGCTTCCACGTAATCGATCTGATCCTTTGCGGAGCCAGGATTGTTCATTGCGTTCCTGATCTCCCGCTCAAGCTCCATCTTTCCCCTAGTATATTCGCCTGAGGCCCTTCCCAGGTTTCTTGCAAGTTCCGGTATCTTTCTGGCACCGCCAAACAGGATTAGCACAACCGCAATTATGATGAGCCAATCAGGCAGTGAATCAAACGCCATGGATAGGTAATTTGCCCGGTTATATAATCTTAAACATCACGAAAGATCGATCTCAGTCTCTATTCCGAGGGTCCTGAACCTGTCTGCTGCTGCATTAACATCAGGAGCCAGCCTGCCTGAAGGGTCTGATATGGAGATTGCGATCTTCCTCTTCTCCACATTTACGACCACAAAACCCATTGTCCTGTCCTCCGGCTTTATTTCGTCGGTTCTGGAGAAATCACCGATGAATTCCATGAGCGCTTCATCCTGCGCAACGGTCGAAAACAGCCCACTGATGCCTTCCAGTGATTCCACAAGCCTGGACAGTTCCACGCATATGCTGGACGGGTGCCTCTGTGGAACGCTGATATTGTAGATTAGGCAGTCTGTCACGCGATCACTTCATCAGTTGGTCAATATGCCGCTTTCCTATCTCTTCCAGCAAAGTCTTCATGAATTCCGGCACGGTGATCTCGCTGACCTTTTCGGATCTGGGCCTGACGGTCACGGTTCCGTTCTTCTCCTCCCTTTCCCCAACCACGCAAACGTAAGGCGGCCTGAATCTCCTTATCAATCTCAGCCTCTTGTTGAGCGTTTCTGCAGAACTGTCAAGCAATACCCTTATTCCGTTTCCCCTGATCTGGTCAGTGATCTTTTGCGCATATGATGAGAAATGTTCGCTTACCGGAACAACCGCCACCTGGTACGGCGAGAGCCATGTGGGGAGCTTTCCGTTGTAGTTTTCTATCAAAATTGCCATGATCCTCTCGAGGCTCCCGAAAACAGCCCTGTGGATCATTATCACTGGCGACTTTCCACCGTTGTTGTCTACATAGGTCAATCCAAAGTTTGACGGCATGAAGAAATCGAGCTGGATTGTCGATAACTGCCACTTCCTTCCCATTGCATCCTTCAGGTAAACTGAAATCTTTGGTCCATAAAATGCGGCATCGCCGGGGGTTTCCCTGAACGCGAGATCCAGTTTTCTTAAAGCAGACCTCAACGCTTCTGAAGCCTCGATCCACCTGTCCAGATTTACGCTGAGATCCCCGGAACCACATTTAGGGCATCGAAGTTCCTCCACTGCACCCCTGAGGTCGAACTTCTCGCCGCAGGTGTCGCATGAATACGTTACCAGGAATTTCTCAGGGTGATCCTCATCAATCAGGCTCAATTCATAGCTGATTTCCAGATCCCCAAAGAGGGTGGTGAAGGTCTCCCTGATCATGCGGAGAATGGAAATTATCTCCCCCTCCACCTGACCAAGGGCCAGGAACGCATGGCCGTCATCAATCGTGAAGCATCTGGGGCGGGTAAGCCCTCCGACTTCGCCGGACTTTTCGTACCTGTAGACTGTTCCAAATTCCGACAGCTTTGCTGGCAGGTCGCGATAGCTGTACATGTTCCTCCTGAAGATCAGGATGTGTCCGGGGCAGTTCATGGGCTTGATTGCATAGCCATCCTCATCAAGATTGAACAGGTACATGTCCTCCTTGTACTTGGCATAATGACCGGACCGCTTCCACATGCTGTCCCTGAATACATGCGGGGTGGAAACTTCGGTCCAACCGTTTTTACCGTTCAGCCTGCGCATGTAATTGATAAGCTCTTCCCGTATCACATTGCCGTTTGGGGCATACAGGGGAAAGCCTGGTGCATTTTCTGAATCGAATACATAAAGATCCATTTCTGAACCTATCTTCCTGTGATCCCTTTTCTGGGCTTCTTCCTTCATCTGGAAATATCTCTTGAGCGAGGCATCGTCAGGGAACGCAGTCCCGTAAATTCTCACCAGCTGTTTCTGGCCTCCCTCAGTCCTGTAAAGCGCGGAGGCAACGGAAGTGAGCCTGAAATGCCTGATGTAGCCAGTGGACGGCACGTGAGGACCGGTACAGAAATCCTCAAAATTTCCCTGGCTATACACGGATGACGAGGTCCCTTCGGGCACGAAGTCCCCTATCTTCTGCAGCTTGTAGGGGTTACCGGAAAATTTCTCCTGCAGTTCCTTCTTTGGGAGTACATGCCTTATGATTGGCAAATTCCTTTCAGAGATTTCCCGCATCCTCTTCTCGATTTTGGGAAAATCATCGCTGGAAATCACAGGCATATCGATATCATAGAAGAAACCGTCATCAGTTGCGGGTCCCGCGTTAAGAAGTGCAGTCGGAAACAGTTCTGTCACGGCATGGGCCAGCAGGTGAGCGGTTGAATGCCTCAATATCCGAAGGCCGTCATCGGAATCGAGAGTAACAGGCGTAAATTCACCGTCTGAAGGGGCCTCCTGCTGAAGATCCATCAGCTTGTTCTGGAAAGAGACTGCAATAACTTCTCCTTCTCTTTTCGATTTTGAGAGGACTTCGCTGAATTTCTGCCCCTTTTTTATGTTGAGAGATTTGTCAGGCATTTATCTTTTCACCCTGGATTTCAATTCTACTATTAATTTTCTCAGGATTTGTTGCAATCATTTCCCTAATGAACTCGATATCCCTGTAAACCGGCCGATCCTCCTTCAGTGCAGGCACGTGATCCCTCAAAAGGGCGAGCATACCCCTCGAAAACGAGCTTCCTTTCACTTTGGAAAGCTCAAAAGCCTGGGCCGAAAGCAGTAGGTGTATGGATACCAACTGCTCCATATTGTCGATAATGGCTTTAAGCTTCAGGGCAGCTGTCATTCCCATGCTGACGTGATCCTCCTGGTTGGCTGAGGTCGGGATGGAGTCTGCCGAAGCCGGATATGAAAGGACTTTGTTCATGTTGCACAGTGAAGCGGCAACGTACTGCGGAATCATATACCCGGAGTTCAGGCCGCTGTATTCAGTCAGGAAAGGGGGCAACCCGCTCAGGCTGGCGTCCGTGAGCCTTGCCAGCTGCCTTTCCAGCAAATTTCCCAAATCGGTTGCCGCAAAGCAAAGGAAATCAGAAACGAGGGCAACAGGCTCTCCATGAAAATTACCGGCAGATATAATTTCTCCATTGTGCACAAGCGGGTTATCCGTGACAGAGTTCATTTCCTTTTCCGCGACGCTTCTGCAATAGTCAAGCGTATCCAGTACAGCCCCGAAGATCTGTGGCATGCACCTTATTGTGTATGGATCCTGAAGCCTTTTTGGCCTGGTCTTCTCATCCTGTGGCCTGTCAGAAAGGAGTTTCCTGAACGTTTGTGCAATCCTTTGCTGTCCTGAATGGTTCCTGCTGTCCATGACCCACGTGGAAAATGCATTTTCGTTACCTCCCAGGGACTCAAAGAAGAGCATGGCGGATCCCGAAGCAGATTTGATTAGGTTTTCAAGGCGGACAGTCTGTATCCCAAGAATGGAGGTGATGGCTGATGTGCCATTGATGAAAGCGACGCCTTCTTTTTCCATGAATTGGTATGGTTCCAGGCCCATGGTCTTTAACGCCTCGGCTGCAGGCTTCCTCTGTCCGTCCATTATAACCTCTCCTTCGCCAATGATCACCAGTGCAATATGTGCGAGCGGTGCAAGGTCTCCGCTGGCACCCAGGGATCCATAAGACGGGACATATGGATACAAGCCGCTGTTTAGAAGCCTGAGCGAATGATCAATAAGATCTACCGATACCCCAGAATACCCCTTAATCAGTGAATTTATCCGCACCAACAGCATGCCCCTGACTATTGCTTCCGGGAGCGGGTCACCAACGCCTGAGGCATGGCTGCGAATGAGGTTTATCTGAAGTTTGTAGAGATCCTCCTTTCCAACCTCCATGTCATACAGGCTGCCAAACCCTGTGTTAATGCCATAATATTTCTTGTTCACTTTTAGCAGCGAAAGGAGTTCTTCCCTTGAGCGGGCAACTTCCTTCCTCGCTTGGTCACTGATCTCCACGCTTTCCCTTTTTACTGAAACACTATACAATTCCCGAGAAGTGAGGGATTTCCCGTCGATCAAGATCATGAATGGTCATAATTATTGGATATAAAGAGAAATGCAGGTGCCGGGATTTGGACCCGGGTCGGAAGCTTGGAAGGCTCCCGTGCTAGACCAGACTACACTACACCTGCTTTATGTTGAAGGCGCGATTCATAGTCTTTATAAAATAATGTCGCAGTTTTGACTCTAGCTTAGCTGTAGTTCAAGCGTATCAGTGGTGGAAAGACTACCAGAAGCGACAGATACCGTGAGATACACCGGTTCTCCTATTACGGGGGAGTTTGTTATGTTGAAATAAAGGTAGCCAGAATACAGGTGTGGTGCAAGCGTACTATTAGGGTAACCTGTTGACTTGAACATTTCAGTCACGCTGTATGAGGTTATTCCGCTGACGAATGAGACTGGCACCCTTATGTGCAAAGATGCATTATACGGGATCAGGTAGGCTCCGCTTCCAGTTCCTGCATCCTGCCATGCACCACCAGAGAGTTCATACTGCGGGGTGCCTATCTGAGGGCCCGATACTACCGCGAAAGGCGGGTTTAGAAAGACAATCCAGAATATCAGCCATGTGAAGAACAGCTGCGCGTAAAGCAGGAACTTATGCCACCCCCTCTTGGGAAATGGAATCTTCAAAGTGACAAGTATGTGTCTCAGGAACAGTACCAGCGCCAGGAAGAAAAGAACCGCAAAGTACCACATTCCTTGAAGGTACAGATAGGCAGAGGCTGCCGCAAGCAAAATTGCCATCAGGAAAACAAGCACTACAGCCTTGGCCCTGTCCTTCTCGTAAATCAGGAATTCCTTGACTTCGAATGGTTCCGTATTCAGCAGTTCCGTTGTCTTGTCCTTGGGCATTCTATTCAAGATAATGCTTTGGCTAATGAACTTAACGCGGTTCCAGGGGATCTGGCAAGTACAACCCCGGAAGAAACAAGTATGCCTGACGCTCCAAGCAGGACTGCTGCTCTGGCATCTTCCTCTGTTTTCACTCCGGCCCCCACCAGCAAACGCTTTCCGTTTGAGGAGCACACGGACGCCGCCTCCCTGACTATATCGGGTTTTGATGTGGAGACTGATATATTCCCCCCAATCAGTTCTGGGGGCTCGTACGCTATGTAAGAAATGTCAAGTTCTGCAAATTTTTTCACCTCTTCCCTGCTTGCAGCACAGAGGACAACCTCGAGTTGCCTTGACCTCGCAGCATCAATTGACGCTAATATCAGGTCATAACTTATCCGGCGTTCGGAGTGATTGAGAAGAGAGTATTTAATCCCCATGTTCGAAAGGGTGTTGTACGAGACTTTTCCCGTATGCGGGCCTGAGGGAACTGGGTCAAAGTGCTGGGCCATTATCAAGTCACCGAATTTTTCCCTGCACGCGAGCAGATCTGTACTAGAAACGGCATACAGGATTTGCAGTTTGGTTCCGCTCAATCCTGATGAAAGCGCCTTGATCATGCCGATGGAATTAATTCCAGTGGAAACTTCATACTGCTTGAAATTCACGATCAAAAGATTCATTTGATTACTGGAGCGGTCTGTGATAGAAATAAATTTACTACAACCGAAGGTTTGCAGAAGTAATAGACAATTACTTTACAGGTAAAAATTATATATGAAGCTGACCATTATCTGCAGATTCTCAATGAACCAAAAAGCGATGATAGCGATATTGGTCGCAACACTGATGGTGATTTCAGGTGCGACACTGCTGGTTACCGGATTCCCAACTTCGCAGGGAACCAGCATTAATGGCGGAACTGCTGTTTCAACCCACACAATGCAGCAACCAACCGTTACATCACCTACGGCAAGCGGTCCACATCTGTCGAATAGCAATGCACCGCAGGCCCAGAACTACTTGAACTACGCGAAGAGCCACGGAATTCCAACAAAGTACGTGTACCTGCCGAATTTCATGTCCACGTCGAAGATCTCGAACGGGCATATCACCCCAGGATACGCATTTGCACCGGCTCCGATGGGTATAGGCGATTACGGTCTGTACAACAATTCCGGAGTGATAACGACCTACAATTATACAACCTCCAGCTATGAAGCGCAGGTAAATCTGAGTTACCTGAATGATTTCTATCTCCTGGACAATTTCCCGACATCGGTCACCTTCCAGCTCAACGCTGTGCTGAACAACGTTGCCCTGTTTGGTAACTCAACATATCAGATGTGGACGCAGGATGTGGTGGACTTCTCCGCAAGGACGATGACGCTGCAATTCGTGGACAACGTATGGAACTTCTCCAGCCCTGCTGTGTACCTAACAAATAACGCCATAAACTATTCCTCAGCTGTTGCTGCGGGAATGGGTGCGACGGGCGGAGGATATCACTATGGACTGAGCCCGATCTTCAAGGTCTCATATCCAATGATTCTCACCCTTTACATGAACACCACTCTGAACAACAGCAGGTCAACGGTTTACTTTAACTACTCACTGTCCGGTATAGGGCACGGGACTTATGATGAGGTGATATTCAACTCAACTTACGGACATGCCGGATTTGTTGCCCCTGCGCCGCACTACTTTGTAAGCGGAACCACTCTCACCAACACAGGTTTCATTCCTTTCGATTCTGAAATAATGATTGGCGGGCCTGGAGGAGGGAGCACAGCCACCGTCTACGGCATCAACGGGACAATGCACCTGAAATACTACAATTCAACCACCAAGCAGTACCAGAACATCAGGGCGGCTTATGACATCGGCAGCGAAACCGGTGAGACATCGGTGGGCGTTGACGTTTCGTACTCAGGCACAACGGCATACCTCAATCCTGGGCCGTCCCTTGTGTATGGACTTTGGAACAACACTTACAGCCAGACCCATTATAAAGTAACCGCCACACCTGGAAACGCTTTTGTATTTGTGCAGAACAACGCCAGCCTTGCTGCGGCGAACATATGGGCCTGGGCGCCTATGCCATTTACCGGCACGGAGACATTCACGCTTCCAACTACAGAGTATAACTACACTGCCATGCTGAACGACTTTGCCCCTGCCAGCGGAAAGCTTGCGCCTACAACCACTATATCACTGGCCGCTAAAGCTTCTGAAGGAATATACACGCCAATCGTTGCCATGAGCAATAGCCAGCTTTCAACTGTGGTATCGCAACTTGGCGGAACCGGATCCGGAACAGCTGCATCACCATACAGGGTTAATGCAGATTCCTCCATGATAAACGCGACTTTCGGATCGATGAATGACTACACTTTCCCTGCATTTGGCGGAATACTCCTGTTGAACACCACGGACCACCTGATACTGAACAATACGAATCTTCCGATAACTTACACAGGTTTCAACGCGAATGCGATAGCATACTTTGAAGCGGTAGTCGGTCTTGCACCGCAGGCACAGTTCTTCCAGAACCAGCTTTCTGTGCAGCTTTACAACGTTTCCAACGTTACCATAACTAACACCACCGGTTTGCAGACATGGTACGATTTTGAGATCTCCACATACTTCTATACAGCCGCAGTAAACATATGGAACTCGACAAACGTTGACGTGGTGAACAACCTGTTCGTTTCAGAGGGAATGTCTATCCTGATATACAATTCTCCATCCCAGATGGGCAATAACCTAGTCACCGAAAACATGTTCCTGGGCTACAGTGTTGAGAACAACATTATGCCAACAATGAACGCCACATACAATGGCTTGTCCGCCTTCGTCGGCAACTTCAACCAGCAGATGGGGCTCTTCATAGACAGCGGAGGCAACATGATCTACGGCAATGCATTCCTGACGCAGACGCCCGTGATAAACCCCCTCTTTAATATCTGGGAATTTGCGATCTCGCCCGGCTATGCAGCGAACAGCTGGGACAGCCCATATTTAACTTCAGGTGCCCAGAATTCGACGTATATCGCACCTCAATTCGCCTTCAGTGGGCTTGGAAACTACTACTGGAACTACAACGGGCAGGACCCTGTATATGACAACTACGGTGCCATAGCCCTGGGAGGAGACTTCTCTCCAGGAATACTTCTGAGCGGCTCAAACGTTGATTTCCTGGCTCTGAACGTGAACCATGAGACTTCCTTCCTGGCAGATCTTGGCGGGCTGATAATGCAGTCTCCCACATCTACGGCATTCCTGTTCTATGATTTCCCCGCTGGGGTTGGCATACCCTACTTCTATAACTTCAGCGCTGCGACAGGCTATGTCTCAAATTCAGGGTTTGTCATGACTGCGGCAGGAAACACCGAGCCGATCCTAATCCCGGTAACGACCTACACGGTGACTTTCACTGAGACTGGTCTTAAAGCTAGCACTGGCTGGAATGTTGATTTCGGATCCTCAATTGGAACCGGATCCGGATCAGCGATAGCCTTCACTGGAGTGGTAAACGGCAGCTACGCATTCTATGTTCCTGAAGTCAGCGGATACACTGTTTCAACCGCTGGCGGTATGGTTGTTGTCAACGGGAATAACGTCAATGTAGCACTGACCTTCACGCCAGTTCCGACCTTCACAGTTGTGTTCACTGAAACCGGGCTTTCTGCAGGCACGAACTGGTCTGTAACCTTTGACGGGAAATTATACAGCAACAACACTACGACCATAACCATCTCGGGACTGTCGGCCGGTTCTTACTCGTATGTGCTTGAGAATGTATCAGGCTACAACCCAGTGTACGCGCCAGGCATCCTGAACATTAACGGCAACACAGACATTTCGGTGGCTTACAGCGCAGTCTCCTCATCATCCAGCACATCCTCCACGACACTCTATGAATATCTCGCCATAGGGGCGGTTGTTGGACTGATAATCGGTGGGCTTGCAGTGTTCTTCATCAGAAAGCCGCCGGTGGGACAGCCGTAATATTATTTTTTATTTTTTTTTAATTTTATTTTTTCTTTTTATCTATTTG
Source organism: Thermoplasmata archaeon (assembly GCA_021811635.1). Next base: position 289 of record JAJZNS010000030.1, on the reverse strand, counting down.
CCTGATCTCTATTATTTTGCCCGTTATCGCCTTGTTCGCTCCTGTGAGTGTGTTCCTCGAGGAACGTCTTTATAACTTCGACATGCGACTTTGGATTCAGCTGGGAATTATGAACGAGCCTTATCTTCATGTCACTGTCGATCAGGAAAGTGATCCGTGCAGGGATAATCAGCCCTTCTGCGCCATATAACCTTCTTAGCTTTCTGTCTGTATCGCTGATCAGGGGAAACTGAAGTGAATGGTGGGCCCTGAAAGATTTGTGTCTCTCTGCAGTATCAGAACTCACGCC
>JAJZNS010000032.1 GCA_021811635.1 Thermoplasmata archaeon | reverse complement strand
TTTCTGTTTGGGTGCGTGGCACTCAATCCTGTTATTAACCTGCTCTGCATTCATATATTGAATCAGGATGCTCGGTCAGTTCCTTTATGAGAATCAGGAGATAGACAAGGTTCTCGGCACTGACGGATTGGTTTTATATCCGCACCAGCAGGAAGCCATCCAGAACTTCAGATCAGGATCAGACATCATAGTTTCTGTACCGACGGCTGCAGGAAAGACACTCATCGCGACGGTAGCAATCACAGATTCTTACCTGAAAGGGCTGAAGTCGATCTATATAGTCCCGCTGAGGGCACTCGCTTCAGAAATTTACGCAAACCTGTCAAGGTTAAGGTTGATCGGGGCGAGGGTTGGGATCGCGACAGGGGATTACAACGAAGGCTACACGCGGCTATCGAGGTTCGACGTAATCGTAATGACGTCGGAAAAGGCCGATTCCCTGCTCCATCATGAGCCTGAATTCCTGAGTGAAATAGGGCTTATAGTTGCCGACGAGATGCACCTTCTGGGAGACAGTGACAGGGGTTCGAGGCTTGAGGTTTTCATGACTGCGGCCAGGCTGGTCAATCCGGACATAAGATTTGTCGGGCTCTCAGCGACCATATCCAATGCAGATCAGCTCTGCGGATGGCTTAAATGCAAGCTTACAAAGAGCAATTTCCGCCCCGTCCCGATAGAAAGCTTTACCATATTCAGGAACAGGGTGGAGGGTGAATCCGGCTCAGAGGCATTGAAAAACCCTCTTGCAGAAATTTCAAAATCGCACATACTCGACGGCGGCCAGGTTCTGATCTTCAGGAATTCAAGGAAGCGCGCAGAGGAGACTGCAATTGAACTGTCCCGTGAGCTAGACCTTACAGGGCCTGAGCTACCAGTTGAGGCGGATGAGAGGACATCAAAGGAGTCGCTGCTTTTCGAACTGATTTCGAAGGGAGTCGCCTTTCATCACGCGGGCCTTTCAAATGAGAACAGGCAGCTCGTTGAAGATTATTTCAGGAATGGAAAGATCAAGGCAATATGTGCAACCCCCACCCTCGCGGCCGGTGTAAACCTGCCTGCCAGGGCCGTAATCCTCAGGGATCTCACCAGATTCAGCGACGGATACAGCCAGTTCATTTCAATAATGGAGGCCAAGCAGATGATGGGCAGAGCGGGAAGGCCGACATACGATACGAAGGGTTACTGCTATCTGTGGGCCTCATCCGATCAGTCATACGAAATGTGCAGGAAATACATAGAGGATGAACCTGAGGATATCCGATCCTCACTGTCAGAAGTCCGCCTGCTGAGGTTCAACAACCTTGCCTTGATCTCTTCCGGTATTGCGCACAATGCCGAAACGCTGATGGACTTTTATTCGCGCACATTCATGGGATATTCCGGTGATATGCCTGCAAGGCAATCCGTGGATGAAAGCCTTGATTTTCTGGAGACAAACGACTTCATTCGCAGCGGTTCCGCGGGGTTGAAGGCAACTGATTTCGGAAGGAAGGTTTCAAACCTGTACATCGACCCTATGAGCGCACTGGCATTCAAGAATTTCCTTGAGGAGGAATTTTCTGTATTCGGAGCGCTTTACTGCATGTCCTCGGTGCCTGATATGCCGCCGGTTTCGGTCCAGAAACAGGATTATCCTCTTCTTGACGATGCAGGCGATCGCCTTTACACAGACCGGATAGACCTGCCCGCACTGAAACTTGCACTGATAATGAAGGACTGGATCGATGAAGTGCCGATAAATACTATTTCCGAGAAATACAGTGTTGGGTCGGGCGATATACAGAGCAGAGTTGCAACTGCGGAATGGCTGCTTTTCAGCATGGCTGAACTCTCATCAATCTACAGGAAACAGGTGAGAGACGAAATCATGAACCTGTCGCTCAGGATCAGGGACGGAGTGAGGCAGGACGTGATTGACCTGCTGAGGATCAGGGAGGTTGGCAGGGTGCGTGCCAGGCGTCTCTACAATGCAGGCTACCATTCAGTCAGGGAGGTGGGAGAAGCCAGGGTTTCTGATCTGGCAAAACTCAGGAATTTTTCGGACAGGCTTGCTGAAACCGTTATTTCCAATGCGAGGTTGATTTCCGGTGATTCACGCTAAGGTGCCTAAAAACAAGGCCCAGGAGAATATCCTGATACTGAAGCAAAGGAACATGATCGCTAAGGGGTTCCAAATCATCAGGGTCGGAGAGGACGTGCTTATCCCACTGAACGAGGATACTCCAGCAATGCCCGAAGGCATCGAGAAGGTCGACGTCGAAGGCAAGACGAGGCAGGAACGGGCATATCCAATGAAGCATTCTGGCTCATTTGACGTTATCGGGAAAATTGCAATCGTGAAGGTGAAATCTCTTGAGAAGGCAAGGCAGATATCGGACAGCATCATGATGACCAAAAGGGGGATAGATACCGTATATTACGGAGGAAAACTCAACGGCAGCGAAAGGGTAAGATCCCTATTACTTCTCGGGGGGACGGATAATCCGGTGACAATCCACAGGGAGAACGGCCTAAGGTTCAGGGTGGACGTGTCGAAGGCTTATTTTTCTCCGAGGCTGGCCACCGAAAGGAAAATCCTGTCTGACGGCGTCCGGAATGGAGAAAGAATACTGGACCTTTTTGCCGGAGTTGGGCCTTTCAGCATCACTGCAGCTTCACGAAGCGAATGTTCCATAGATGCTGTTGACATAAATCGGGAAGCAGTGGAATTGATGTCTGAAAATATAGCGCTGAACAGGATGGAGGGGACGGTTAAGCCCATCTGTGCAGACGCCGCTGATTTCCTTGGAAAAACGAAAACGAAGTATGACAGGATCATCATGAACCTGCCGATGAAGTCTCCGGATTACCTGGGTATGGCTGCAGCCCATGTGAAGAGTGGAGGCATCATAAACCTGTACGTGATTTCAGACGTAGAGAACCTGACCGGGACAATGGAAAGGGCCAGGGCCCTGGGGCTTTCCCTGGTGGGAAAGAGAATAGTTCATGGTTACTCGAAGGACAAGAATCTATATTCACTTGAATTGAGGAAGGAGTAATGGCCACTATCGGGGAAAAACTTGGAAACCTCGCAGTAGAGGTATACGAGAAGGTGCTTTTGGACGAGATCGCGAAGGCACCTATTCCATCTCATCTGGCCATTATCACAGACGGTAACCGGAGGTATGCCAGGGGAGAAGGGCTTCCTGAAATTCTTGGCCATGTAAAGGGGAAGGAAAAGCTTGAGGAGGTGCTCGAGTGGTGCCGGGACATAGGCATCAAGATAGTGACAGTCTATGCCTTTTCCACCGAGAATTTTTCCAGGACAAAACGAGAGGTGGATTTTCTCATGGACCTGATAGAGAAATCCCTTAACGACCTGTTGCATGACCAAAGAATAGTCAGGAACGAGATCAACATCAGGGTACTTGGCAAAATTGAACAGCTACCGCAATCGCTGAGAAACGCCATAGATAAGGTTGAGAATCTTACGAAGGGCTACAGGAAATTCAGGCTGAATCTCGCAATAGGATATGGTGGAAGAACAGAAATTGTGGATGCGGTCAGAAGGATCTCTGAAAAGGTGAGAAACGGCGAACTGGCACCGGAGGAGATAAGCGAGGAAACTTTCCGCGGATTCCTGTATGACCCGACCATCCCGGACCCGGATCTCGTATTCAGGACCAGCGGGGAAGAGAGGGTCTCGAATTTCCTGCTCTGGCAGTCTGCGTACTCGGAACTTTACTTCTGCGAAGTCAACTGGCCCGAACTCAAGAAGATTGATCTTCTGAGGGCGGTACAGAACTACCAGCAGAGGAAGAGGAGGTTCGGTCACTAGATGTTTCTGGGCGTGGACGATACGGATTCCCCGAAGGGCATGTGCACCACCTACCTGATGACTAAAATTATAGAGGAAACCGATCTTGATCTCATCGGATACCCTTCACTTGTCAGGCTCAATCCCAATGTTCCATACTGTACAAGGGGCAACGCAAGCCTGGCCATCAGGCTTGGGAAAGGAAGAGGAAGGCCTAATGTCACAGGATCAATAGGTGAGAGACCAATCATCTCCTATCCGGAGGGAGAGGAATCAGGAAACATGGAGGAGGTACTTGAACTGGGCAGTTCAATAGTAAGGAGATACATGGAACATGACAGCATGACCAATCCTGGGATTGTTGTTTCCAGGGGCATGCTCCCGGCGGAACTGTATGACAGGGCGGTCAAGTCATTCGTTGAACTGGGCGATGTGGAAACTCTTCTGCAGCAGAAATCTGCCCTCTACGAGAAGATTGGGAACGGGAGAGGCATAATCGGGGCAGCCGCAGCGATTTCCTGGCCTGCATTAAGGGTCACCTTTGAGCTCATCTCTTACGGCTTTCCATTCAGGGAAAACGGGAAGCCGCTCAAGGAGGAGATTTCCTCAAGCGTGCATAGAATGGGCACCACATTTGATTCATTCGATCCTGAAAACCGAAGGGCTGCCATGTTTCCATCCTCAAGGACGCCAATCATATACGGGATCAGGGGTTCCAGCCCCAGCGACCTGATCAGGACAAGGGAATCGATACCTAATCGCACGCTCGGGGAGGAGAGATATATGCTGTACAGGACCAACCAGGCATCCGATGACCACATCATAAGAGATCCGGAATCCCTGAAAAATGGGGAATCGTATCAGGTGGAAGGATTCTTGCTGAACTCACCTGCTCCTAAGGAGGGGGGCCATTATTTCGCCGAACTTGGCACCAGGAATGGAAACTTGAAGATTGCCGCCTTTGAACCTACAAAGACATTCAGGGCCGGTTTCCGGCTGCTTTTGCCAGGCGATTATGTCAGGGTTTATGGATCGTATCTCAATGGATCGATGCATCTTGAGAAATTTGTCCTTCTTGCAAGAGGGAGGTCATTCATGAGGACACCGCCAAAATGCAGAAGATGCGGAAGGAGGATGAAGAACAGGGGTTACATGGATTACCGCTGCACCAGCTGCGGATCACGTTCTTCCTCGGCAGAATACAGCGAGGAAAAAAGGTCAATTGATTGCGGTATATACGAGGTTCCAACGTGTGCGCGCAGGCATCTATCAAGGCCAATCTCCCTGATCGGTGATGGAGGCGGCCTGTTTTGATCGCCATCAGCGGAATACCGGGTACTGGCAAGACGACCCTCTGCAGGGAGCTTTCCAGACGGGGCTATACATGCCTGTCGCTGGGAGATTTCCTTGCTAAACGGATAACGCAGCCAGACGGCGAAGTCGACGTATCTGACTTTGAATCCCTGGAATTTGATTATGATTTTGTTGAATCACATATGTCACATATGATATCCGGTTCTGAAGCAGTAATCATACTAAGTTGCAGGGAGGAGACAGTGAGATTGAGGCTTGAGGAAAGAGGGTATGATCTGAGCAAGGTCAACGAGAACCTGGATGCGCAGAGATCCGAGGTTATCTACAGCGAAGCGATGGAGAGGCTTCCTGCAAACAGGATACTGGTGATCGACTGCTCTTCAAGATCCATTGAAGACATTGCCTCCATGGCAATAGGATTCCGGAAGGTGATCACGGCTGGCAGGTGAAAGGACAGGATCATCCTTTGCAGCCGGCATTGCAAGGCCGTTTTACAGGTTCAATCCCAATGTGCTCAGCATACTCTCACTTCTATTTGCTGCCCTTGCGGCCGTCCTTTATTATTATGGATTTCTGCTGCTCTTCATTCCCGCGATTATCTTATCGGCCGCGCTGGATGCAATCGACGGGGAAGTCGCAAGACACAGGGGACTTGCCTCCAGGAAGGGAGATCTTCTGGATCACTTCATTGACAGGTATGCCGACATCCTGATCATTCTGGGGGTCGGGCTGAGCAACTATGGCAATGTGCTGCTTGCGGGTCTCGCGGTGGAAGGGGTTCTCATGACCAGTTACATGGGCACACAGGCGCAGGCACTTGGGGCCGGAAGGGATTACAAAGGGGTGCTGGGACGAGCCAACAGGCTTGTGATCCTCATCCTGCTGGCCCCGGTGCAGTTTCTGGTTCCATATTCATTATATTATTATGGTTTGACAATCAACGCCACCACCTCTGTTCTTGGCCTGTTCTTCATCCTGGGAAATGCCACAGCTGTTTCAAGGTTCATCCGGCTGTACCGGAAGATCTGACCGGCAGCACTGTTTACCACTGTGAGGCATCTTCATTTTTTCAGGGGATAGGTGCGCCAGCAGCAGACGTGACGGGATATTGCTTTTCGATCCCTTGCCGATTGCAGAAATTTTCTCATTTTGTTCATCCAACCTTTCCCATTCCGCTGAAAGGACAAGATAGACTCGGCGCCTGCTTCTTTACAAATGGATAGCCCATGACTATCCGAGGTCTATCCCCTCAACGGGAGGACTGTAACGCCCTAAATCCGCACAGGTCTTTTTTCCACTGCATGCATGGAGTTCAAAATACCTCTCCCGCATACTCCGGATCATAACCTGCAAGCAAATGGATGCTGTAACCAAACAATCTATGGACGCCGGTAACCTGGCATGTTCTTCCAGGTACCGATATAGTAAAGCTGGAAAGGAAATGGGACACGGGAATCATCCCTATAGGTTTATACTTGCCAAAAAAGGGAGGCAAATCTCTGTGGTATCATAGTGTCTGGCTCACTGCGCCGCTATTGAAAGATACTTCGCCAGGAGCTTTCTCCCAGCCTCCTCGTCCTTGGAGTTGGAGTAAACACGGATAATCGGTTCGGTTCCGGAAGGCCTTATCAGGACCCAGCCGGTTCTCTCCCAAACCTTGAGGCCGTCGGTCTCGTCAATCTTCTGAATTCCGTCAATACCCTTGATCCGTGCTTCAATATCCTCCCATTTTCCATTGCGCTGAACACTTGATTTAAGTACATGGTACCTCGGAATTTCAGAAAGAAGATCTGACAGTTTCTTGCCTGTGGAATTCATGATAGAAATGATCAGCATCGCCGCAATAGCTCCGTCCCGGCAATACTGATGTCTGGGGAATATGATGCCTCCATTTTCCTCCCCTCCAAGCGCTGCTCTTTCCAGTATGACAGTACGCGCAACGAGAGGCGCACCGACTTTTGTCCTGATCAGCCTGATGCCATTGGATCTGCACACATCTTCCAGCGAGTCAGAGGTGCTCACAGGAGTGACCACGGTATCTCCTCTTTTGCAGTAGTATTTAGCAATGATCGGGAGTACGCTGTTGCCGTCAAGGAACTCCCCTTTTTCATCAAAGAACACGCACCTGTCGGCATCACCGTCGTGGGCAATGCCTATGTCATATTCTCCGGTTTTCATCAGGCTGCTTAGTGCAGTGAGATTTTCCGGCTTGGGTTCGGAATCCCTTGAAGTGAACAAGCCGTCAGGGTTAGAGTTAAGGGTGGTGAGTTTCGCACCAGTCTTCTGCAGCATTAGGGGAGTTGTGAGAAAAGATGCGCCATTGCCTGCGTCAAACGCGATTTTCAAGTTCACTTTCTTGCCGGCCATTTTTGCTGAATCAATGACACTATCTACGTAAGTCTTGTAGAACTCAGGTTCAGAAGTTATGGTTCCCAGAGAGCGCCAATCTGCCGTTTTAGGCGATCCGGAATGGAAAAGTTTTTCGAGGTCTTCCTCTGTCTGTCTGGATGCCTCAGTGCCGTCCGGCTCTATCACCTTAAACCCGTTGTATTTCGGCGGATTGTGGGATGCCGTTATCATCACACCAGGTATTGCATGCATCTTGCAGTATATCTGGAGGCCGGGAGTTGGAAGAGTGCCTATATTTGTCAGGTCTGATCCGCCAGAAAGCAAACCCGCACTGACCAGGGAGAAAATATAGTCCCCGCTCTGCCTGGTGTCTCTTGCGATTGCAATGCGGGAAGCATTAAAATGAGAGGCGATCGCTCTCCCCATGCCGATACAGAGGTTTGAGGTAAGATCCTCATTTGGCACCCCTCTTATTCCATTGGTGCCAAACAGCCTGCCGGGTTTCTCCATGCTGGCAAATGAGCAGGTGATATATTTCAGTAACGGGTGGGTACAGATGATAAAAGCCTTCGATTGCCCAGCAATGCATGTTGAAACCAGGGACACACATGGGAGAATTTAATATTGAATTGTAGATTCATAGGCTGTTGCCAATTAAAATCGGAAGGGATTGTTATATAGCACCAACCGCGGTGCTGATAGGCGACGTTACCATAGGAGACAGGGTCATAATCTGCGACAACGCGATTCTAAGGGGGGACACCAATTTCATCCGGGTGTCAAGCGGCTCTAATATACAGGATTCCGTCACCATTCATGGAGAACTTGAGAGTCCCGTCCTCATAGGTTCCGGCGTGTCCATTGGCCATAACTCGGTGGTGCATGGCTGCAGCATATCTGACAACGTATTAGTTGGGATGAGTTCGGTCGTTATGTCTGGAGCCATAATAGGTAAGGGATCTGTAATCGGCGCACATTCACTGGTGACAGAAAGATTCAGAGCAGAAGAGAATTCTCTGATAATGGGATCGCCAGCAAAGGTTATCAAAAGGGATCAAAAGTATAGGGTAATGGCAGAGCTTAATTCATTGGCATATGAACAATTGAGGGAGAACTACCTCTCCGGGAAGTATGATCGGCTGGAGGGTAAGGATTACATCTCCAGAACGCTTGGAGATAATGCTTTGTCATGACAGAACTGCAGTCAAAATCCTCCAGGAGGCTTGTTGCTCTCATTTCCGATGTGCTGCTCAACCAGTCGCAGAATTCTGGCGCATGCTCCACAATCGCGGCTGAAGTGAACACGCTGCTCGAAGAGGACAAGTACGTGGATAATATCCTGCAGGAATCTCTAATTTCGCTGATGGGCAGCTCGTCGGTCAGCAGTGAATGCAAGGAATCCATAATTGAAAGCCTCAGTAAGTTTACCCCAACTAATTTCCAATCTGTAGTTCTGGAGATTCATTACCTTGTATGGCTCAAAAAATTCAGGGAAGCGCTGCAGGCCATGGAGAAGGATCCAAGATTTGAGACAAGCCAGGAATCAAGGTCGCTCATAGACCTGATAGCGGTCAAATCCGGATACTACGAGGAATGTGTGCAGCTTATGGCGAAGCTGGGCCAGTGGGTTCCAGAAGTAATGCATTCATTCCTGGAGACAAAGCCCGGTAAGGCCAGGGTCAAGGAAATTGCCGACATCATGAAGCAGAGGTCCGGATCGCAGGCGTATGTACCCTTCCTGGAGATGGTATACGAAACCTACCCCGATAAGGGGTTTCGCGACGATCTTATATCAATTTACCTCAAGCAGGGGAATTCCGCGAAGCTTGCTGCCCTCACCAGGCAGCTTTCCGAAACCGAAATCAGCGATTCAATGGAACTGTCCAGGCTTGCTGAAATATTCCTGGCCGGAAAAGACATGGAAATGGCGATGCGCTTCTCCAAAAAAGCTGTAGTCCTCGATCCCAGTCTTCTGGAAGCAAACCTGGCATATCTCCGTACTCTCATGGCTGCGGAAAGGTACGAAGAGGCATATTCTCAGATAATGAAGATTGGAGAGGAGCAACCCAGAAATCCCGATATTGCCTCTCTTAAAGTAGTCTCTGCCTTCAAAACCGGGAGATACAGGGAATGCATCGATACGATCAACGCAATGAGTGTTGTATCCGGCGTTTCAAAGGACCTGTTGCTATATTCAATCAGGAGCTACATCGGGCTGGCTGATTACCACAAAGCGTTGAAGACGATTGAGGAAAGCTCAAAGCAGCTTCAGGATGACGCTGAAATTCTCAGGGAAAAGTTTCTGCTGGAAAAGAAATTCGAGAACAAAGGGCAAATTTTCCAGACAGCGGAGAAGCTGCTGAAACTTGACAGCACCAACCAGGAGGCTCTAAAATTCGTCATCAGCATGCTCTACGACTCTGAGGAATATTCTAGGATAGTTGATCGCTTCGCAAAGATCAGCTCTCCTGATCCGGAGGTGCTTGCCTACGTGATCGCAAGCCACCTGCGGGTTTCCACGGGGGCAGAGGGTACAAGGGAAGCCTTGAGAAAGTCCATACCATTGATTAATCAGGGTGTAGTTCTTGATACGGTGTTTGAGCTCGCAAGATCGGACGAATTTGCCGAAATCCTGAAGACTGAAGTCTCACTGGAATCAGAGGATACCTGGCCAGTTACACTCTGCCTTAATTTCCTGAGGGGAAAGTCCATCAAATCGACCAACGATCTATTTGAGAAGGCATCCAGGATTAGGTCGATTGGGCTGATGTGGGGTCTCGCCAAATCCAGATTCTATGCCCAGAACTGCGATATGGACGAGAAGATGCTTCTGTTTCTTTCCACAAAACCATACGATACCCTTAGCACAACCATGGCCCGAATTAAGGAAATTGTTGAAGGCAAAATTCCGGCCAATATAAGGGACTCGAGGTTCCTCCTGTACCCGGTGAGCGAGGCGCTTTCTCTGACTAACAGATACAAAGAGGCGGAGTCGACGCTGGAGGAATCCGTGGAGGAAAAGAAAACAGATCCGTTCTACTGGTATATTTCAGGTCTGATACAGTTCCATACATCTGATTTCGCATCGGCCATGCGCTCAATAAAGAAGGCATTGCAGATTTTCACAAACGCCGATTTTCTGCTCCTGAAAATACGTGCAGCAATCAGGCTCCGGGATGATGCACAAATCAGGGAAGCATTTGAAAAACTTGCATGGCTGGAGGAAGCTCACAGAGCACCGTATGCGGAGATAAGGGAATATCTTGCCCATGCTGACAGCGGCATACTGTCGTGGTTCGCCGAATTCCTTGAAAAAAATCCGCAGGAAAACGAGGACGCGGAGAGAATAGTATTGATGGAGAAGGAGAGGATAGGAGACATTTCCTACGCCTCCAAAGTTTCAAGAAAGATAATGAGCGGAAAATACCTCAAATCGGACCTTCTGAAGCACATAGCCCTTCTCGAAAGAATGAGCAACCGTACGGAGAAGATCGCCAGCCTGAGGGAAGCCGAGGTAAAGTTCCGTGATCCGCAGATCGAGATTATGCTGGCAAACACCCTGTGCGAGGAGGGGAATTTTCAGGAGGCGTACGATCACTTCAAGCATGCCCAGGATCTTGGAGCCGACATCTCCACTAACAGGTCTTTTGCGGAGACCCTGCTCTTTGTTCACAAATACAAGGAAGCCAATGAGCTGATAACAAGAAATGAATACTGGGCCCTAAAGATAAAGCATCTGGCTAGGCAGCACCTGTACAAGGATATCATCACACTTTTCCATGGAATGGACATAGGTAGCTTCGAATGGAAGGAGTCTGTCAATTTCCTGACGACATCACTCTGGAAAAATTCGGACATAAGGGAAGCACTGTTCAGGGCATTCGACAAATCCAGGAACAGACACCTGGGAGAAAAGATGGCTACCGCCATGCAGAACTCCGGCGACAAGGTCGGGGCGATTGACTTACGAAAGAAGATTCTGAAGGTCTTTCCGGATGAAGCCTCGAACATTTCGAAGCTCGCAACCCTCCTTGCGGAGGATGGATTTCCATCAGACGCGATTGCACTCCTGAACCGTGCATTGGGAAAAATCAAGGATCCAGAATCCGGAAGGGAAGTCATCGATACCCTTCTGGCCATTTCTTACCTGAACGGTTATTTCAGCGATGTGGTCAGGGTATACGAAGCCAATCCAACATACATAGACCGGGAAAACATCGAGATGATTATCAGATCATACATTGAGAGGAGAGACTATGAGATGGCGGAGAAGATCGCGAGCAGATATGTGGGCACGATTCTGGAAGCATCCATTTTCGATGAAATTCTGAAAGAGATAGGCGAATCAAAGCATTTCTATGAGATTGCAGGATTCGCCGCGAAACTCCTCGATGCTGAATTCAAGAGCGGAAGGATGTTTGACATGGAGGAGGCAGTATACAAGGCCTCGATCCCGGTCGCTAAGGCAGAAGAGATATTCCAGTTCCTCGCGGAGGAAGGTTACTATGCTGACATCAACAGGCCAAAATACGAGGCGCTTTCAAGAGATGTAATTCAGAGGGCAGTAAAGAAAGCTGGCCTGACAAATATAGGTCAGTTGCGCATAAACGTGATATTCAACTGTCTTGACAGTAGGGATATAATCCTTGCCAAGAACCTCTACACTTATGTGAAAGAGTGCATGGGAAAGCAGAGGGTTCCGGATGCTGAAAACCCTTATAAGGAGAAACTGCTGAAATCTGCACTTCGTGAGCGTATCAGGATCGAACCACTCAACATTGCATACAACCTGAACATAGGGATTGATGATGCCATGGAAATACTTACCCTGATGAATTACGTGCTTGACATGAGCCGGGGTGCGGTAAGGTAACATGCAGTTTATTGGAACCGCACGGGACGAAGTGAGGGATATTCTTGTGGCAATCACGGTACTTACTGTAGCATTCCTCCTGCTTGACATTGTGTCTTATGGAAGAACGTCGTTTGTAGACTATTTCTGGTTGTTCCTCCCCGGTGCGCTACTGGCAGTTTTGACCGCTTTTCTCCTTCACGAGCTTGCCCACAGATACACTGCGAGGAGATTCGGCCAGCATGCATTCTTCAAGCTATGGCCGCTCGGGGCGCTTCTGGCTCTTGTAACTTCACTCTTCGGCATCATATTCGCGGCGCCTGGTGCGGTCTACTATAGTGGATATGCGTCGAACAGGGAAATGAACGGAAAAATCTCTCTTGCCGGGCCCGCGACGAATGTAATCATCGGTTCAGCAATGGCTATTGCGGGATTGCAGATTGCAGCTTCTG
>JAJZNS010000066.1 GCA_021811635.1 Thermoplasmata archaeon | reverse complement strand
CCGTGCTATAGGCTATTGAACTCCTTTTGCGTCAGCACCCTGATAAGCTTTGGTACCTCTCCCACTTCATCTATGAAGTAATCGGCCTTCTCGCTGTCCCTACCGGATCCATGCCTGATAAACACAGCGAATGATCCGAGTTTCCGTGCAGGAATCATGTCATTTTCCGAATCGCCAACCACAATCACCTCATCAGGTTTAAGCCCCATCAGCTTCAGGGCTTTCAGGTAGGGCTCCGTGTTTGGCTTACCTGCAAAGACGTCATCTATCGTGATTACCGGGATATCTGGTAGGGAAAGCATATTCACAAGTGCCCGCCTGGATGAGGTGACGATTGAAATCCTGATTCCATCATTGGTGAGCTGGGAAAAAGTTTCTTTTACGTCTGGAAACAGGGCGATTGTGCCAAGATAGTTTCGGAAATTTCTCTCCTCCTCCATTTCTATTTCAGCAGGACTATCGGAATAAAGTGAGGCAAGGTATTCTCCAGGAAGGCCGATAAGCGGCCTGATTTCATCCCTTGACAGATTTATTCCGAACCTGGAAAAAGCGTCCTTCCACGCAGTCACCCTCAATTCCAGTGTGTCAATAAGCGTGCCGTCAAGATCAAATATTACACCGTTTATCTTTTTGGGAGTCAATAGCCTATAGCACCGTCCATTCAGCACCTTTGCTGGCGAGGTTCTGCCATGCGGAGACGGGTCTCCGGATATGGAAAAACGTTTTCGCAGGCAGCAGGGACGAGTCATGCAGTGGAATAATTTATAGTTGCGGGACATGGCAGGATATGAGAGCATCCTTTCTTGAAAAGCTGAATGAATATCCCGTGGTTAGAGATACGCCAGAGCCAGTTCCCGGACCAGACGAAGTGGTGATTCGCCAGAAGCTGACGGGGATATGTTACAGGGATATACTGACAATGGAGGGGTTCTTCCCCCGTGTCAGGCTTCCCATTATACCGGGTCATGAAATAACTGGAACAATCGTTTCAGTCGGTGAAAGGGTGACCGGGTTCTCAGTAGGCGACAGGGTATCCAGCCTCATATATGTCCCCTGCGGGGAATGCCGCTACTGCAGATCTGGAAACACGAACCTGTGCCAGAACAAGCAGACCTATGGTGAAACCATTAATGGATCTTATGCGGAATACATATCGGTGAACAGCAGGGGGCTGGTAAAGGTGCCGGAAAAGGTTGATGATGAATCCGCTGCCCTGTCAGCCTGTGTTACGGGCATGATCTATCACGCTCTCGTCAGGGTTGGTCGCATACAGAAGGGTGAAACCCTGCTCGTCACCGGTGCCGGAGGCGGCGTCGGAATACATGCAGTGCAGATTGGCAAGGCCTTGGGCGCAAGGGTGATTGCGGAATCAAGCTCCCCCTGGAAGGATGAGACCATACTGAAATATGGCGCGGAAGCAGTGGTCAGGCCGGATAACATGGATCAGTTGATTAAGAAGGAGTACGGCGGTTCTGACGTTGTGATTGAAACTGTCGGGATTCCCACTTTCGAGAGATCGTTCAAGAGCCTTTCGCCAGGTGGCAGGATAGTGCTGATAGGCAATGTCTCGCCAGCCGCGTTTCCCCTCCCTCTCGGTGTGATGATACTCAAGGGAACCGGTATATTTGGCAGCATAAGTTCAACGAAGGAGGACATGAAAGAGGCAATGCAGCTTGTCTCTGCCGGTAAACTGAAGGCAGTGGAGCATGAAAAGGTCTTTCTGGAAGACGTTCCAAAAGCATACAGAGAAATGAAGTCAAAGAGCAACCTGGGAAGGATATTCATCAAGCTTGCTTAAGCAGCCTAAATCCTGATACCTACCAGCACCGGGGTCTCCAGCTCAATCCACTTCCTCGCTTCCGCCTCCCTGAGTTTGGCGGTAACGTGAGACCAGGCAGAGAGGTTGTCCATTTCATAAATCACGACAAACTCCTGGTCAGAAATGCCAAACGAGTAGGTAGTGTACGACCTGATACCCTTATTCTCCTTATGGGAAACTGCCATGCCGATGTGCTCGGCCATTATCCGCTTCCTGACATCATACGGGAGGAGATACCAGTCATTTGCCTTTGTCATTGGATATGCCACAATGTACTTGAGGGCCCGCTTCTGAAGAATCTGATCCAGGCTCTCTCCTCCCTTCGTATACGGAGAATCCTCATAGAAGGAGAGGAAGTGATGTTCGAACCTTTCAATTTTGCCAGTTGCGAGAAGAAGCCTTTTCGCTTCAGGTATGGCACCCGAGTCACGGGTAGAAAGCCAGAGGATCAGGTCAGAATCAAAGCGCAGGGATACAAATATTTTCAGATGTATCAGCCTGGATGAAATGGGTTCAAGCGAATTTGCCATTGCTTGGGCGAGGCTATTCCAGTCACCGTCCCTTGGCATGCCCTTTTCAGCTGAAAGTTTCAGGCTGATAACAAGAGAAAATATTGATTCTTCCAAGCTGACTCAAATTTCAGTCATTGCTTTAATCTTTACGGTCTAGCTTTTCGC
Source organism: Thermoplasmata archaeon (assembly GCA_021811635.1). Next base: position 9 of record JAJZNS010000066.1, on the reverse strand, counting down.
CCGGGTTAA
>JAJZNS010000068.1 GCA_021811635.1 Thermoplasmata archaeon | reverse complement strand
TGCGCTTATAGGCATCCGTGGGTCTCAGGGTACCGGATATGTGGATGGATTTTGATTCTCTCAGGGGCTTGAGAACTGCTGCTGGATCCAGGCACATGATGGACAGTGAAGTGCCCCTGTCCCTGGAAATCACGCTGATGAAGATGTCCTCGTCCAGTTCCTCCATGGCAAGGAGCCTTGTCGTGAGGGCCTGCACCGCGGACCTTGGGATCTTTCCATCTTTTTCCATCGACGAGGCAATGTTCTCGCCTATGATGTCCAGCCTCGATATCATGAGATGTATGTCGTTGGAAGATAACCTGGACGCAAGCATTAGGTTCTCCATGAATTCCGTGGAGGATATCCTGGCCTCATCCTGATCCTTGAGGTAATCCCTGCCCATGACCAGCAGGGAGTTCCTCACGTACTCGGTCAGATCCGATCCGCGAACTCCCCTGTCAAGCTCAGGATCTCCAAACCTCTTCAGCTCTGATTCTGCCATGTCAACTGATTTCTCGGTAATGGAAAATGAGGCGACGTTTCTTGCCAGGTCAGGGAGGTTGTGCGCCTCGTCCATGACCAGCAATAACTGGGAACGATCTATCCCCCACTGGCTGAGGAATCTTTCGGCAATCCCATAATTGAGGAAAAAGGCGTAAGGAGCTACCACCAGTTCCGCACTCTTTAAAGAAGCCTTAATGGCTTCATAAGGGCAGATCTCTTTCGCTATCCCTAAGTTCACTATCTCTTCCGCAGACAGGTATTCGTCGAGGATCCTGGATTGCGTTTCCCTTGATCTCATCCTCTCGTTGTAAAATCTGCAGGCTTCAGTTTCGCCCTCCTTCACAAGGAGTTTTCTGTGCGTACAGAACTTTGAAAGCGATTCCGGGGAAAAGTCCTTTTCGCCTGAAATCTCACGGTAAAGCAGGCACATGTTTTGCCGGCCCTGGATCGGTGCCGCCTTAATGCGCAGCACACCCGAAAGCTTCTTGAGGTCCCGGAAGACATTTTCCTGCTGCGTATTGGTTCGCGTCAGGTAGAGGATTTTTGCCTTGTGAATCCTCGCGTAACTGATCGCACTGATAAGCGCTATAAGGGTCTTTCCGGAACCTGTCGGTGCTTCAAGCAGAGCGGCGTTATTCCTTTCCAGCGTCCCGGTAATGAACTTTATCGCCTTTCTCTGGTAATCCCTCAGGGGAAAATTGATTTCCCCGGTGATGTCCGGGGCATCGGCAGCCATGTTCTAGAGTATAACCACGGCCCTCACGCCGTTGACCATCCTGATCTCCGGTATCAGGGATGAGTCTATAGGGCGATCGGTGACAATGACGGCCCTCGGATCACTGGATATCTCCGGATCATCAACAATCACCTGCCGCACGTTTATTCCCTCCCTTGCAATGATTCCAAGAACGCCGGCTACTATTCCGGGAGTATAGGCTGAAACTGGAATGATTTCTATAGCCCCAAAACCCATGTCGCGGCTTGCCACGCCAAGGTTGGGAAGCGGCATCAGCCTGGAGAACATGGGTGAAAGAACGCTGTCCTCGGTAATCTTCCTGGAAAGTTCCAGTATTACGCGCCTGTCGGTATGCAGTCCCCGGGCCACGGCGTTTGACTTGATCTCTATGTTTCCGGAGTAGAACCTTGCCGAACCCTGTTCCCTTCTTACCGATATGCCGCTGGATATCAGGGCCTTGATGGCCTGCATCTGGGAAGGGCTTCTTTGGAATTTCTTTTCCAGGTACTTCCAGAATTCCATGGATATATCAGGCCGGTGCCACGTCGCTTATGCCGTCCTCTCCCACCTGGATGACGACCTCGCCTTCAGGCAGGTAAGGTGAGTCGACCAGCCTTGCTATCCTCTTTCCTGCCTTGCTCTTTCTTAGGTACACCCTGAAAGTGGCAGTGTGCCCGACTATGTTTCCCCCTATCGGTGCAGTCGGATCCCCAAAGAAGACGTCTGGTCTGGCAGAAACCTGGTTGGTGACTGCCACTGCCGCGTTGTATATGGTCCCGAACCTCAGGAGGTCATGCATATGCCTGTTGAGGAGCTGCTGCCTTTCGGCCAGCGATCCCCTTCCCATGTATTCGGCACGGAAATGGGCTGTAAGGGAATCCACCAGCAGCAGGCGTATGGGAAATTCCTTTGTCATTTCCGCTGCCTTTTCCCCAAGCAGGATCTGGTGATGCGAGTTGTATGCCCTTGCCACGTGTATGGATTTCAGCACTTCTTCAGGATCAATGCCTTTTGCCTTGGACATCTGGACTATCCTCTCAGGCCTGAAGGTGTTCTCCGTGTCTATGAGGAGAACGTGTGATCCGAATCCGCCTTTATCAACAGGCATGGTGGCATTTACGGCGAGCTGGTGCATTATCTGGGTCTTCCCTGACCCAAATTCCCCGTAAAACTCCGATATTGACTGGGTTTCTATGCCCCCACCGAGAAGATCGTTGAGCGCCTTGCTCCCTGTGGTAAGCTTGCTTATTTCCCTTCGCCTTTCCAGTATCTCCTCGCCAGTTTCAAAATTGCCAACGTCAGCCATTTTTCTGGCGGCAACTATAATCTTGGATGCTATACCTTCTGCTATTCCGCTTACTTCAGCTAGGTCCTTGGGCGACGCGACTGCCAGCGTCAACATATCCTCATAGCCAGCCTCCCTGAGCTTTTCTGCAGTGGCTTCTCCCACGCCTGGAATATCTTCTATTGATAGCTGCTTCACGGGTTCCTTTTCTTCCTTTTCCTCTTTCTTTCTTTCTGCCAAGTTCAAATCACCGTTCCCCTGATTCCGAGGGTTCTGTCTGTCTTTTCTATGGAGTCCTTCCCGGAATGGGTCTTCATCACTGCCCTGACCGCATCAACATTTTCCGGAATGACATCGCTTTCCTGGTGGACTGCCTGGATGTACCTTACCTTGTTGCCTGAAACCGTAACGCTCTCCTTCCAGATAGGTATTTCGTAGAGATCCGAGCGATCCCTGCCAAGTTCCCTTGCCATGTCCATAACCTGGGCTGTCGAAGATCTCCCGTCCTTCCCGTTGATCAGCATGATCCTGTTCTTCTTTTCCCATTCAGCGAGCACATCCTTCCTTTCAGCTTCCCTGGAGAGGATCACCTGAACGACATGGACATGCATAAGGGTAGTTGGAACCTTTATGGCTATGGTATCGACGTCGATGTCCCCCATTACCGTTTTCAGGTCCGGCGCGTGGTGTGAGGGAATCTTCAGGCTGGGTTCCACCGCATTTATGGGCCCTTTCTTGCTGTCGTTCTGGTCGGTCGCCCTCCTCAGAAGCGTTGCATCGACCTTCTTTATCCCGAATGCCTCCGCCAGTGGAGAGAGCGTTCGTGCAAGCCCGGTGGTGTTGCATGAAACGACCCTGACTCTGTTCTTTCCAACGGCCCTATCGAAATTGGCATATGAGTTGAAGCTTACCTCTGCAACTTCCTTCTCCTCTCCTCCCTGGAATATTGCCTTGATCCCTGCCTTCCTGTAAATTTCAGAATTCTTCTCCCCTGTGCCTTCAGGGGTGCAGTCGATGATGATGTCGGATTTTCCGATGAGATCATTCAGAGTGCCTTTCGCTGTTATACCTTCCTTTTCAAAGTCAGGCAGCCTGGAGGCATCGGGGACGTATAGGTTGAAGTTCAAGCGTGCGAGCTTGGATACGTAATCGGGAGAGTTCTTCACGATTCCGACAACCTGGATGTCGTCCTGTTTTGAAAGGGCAGTGGCGACTCTCCTTCCAATGGTTCCGAATCCGTTTACTCCTGCTTTTATCATATATATCATAAGTGTTTCGGACTATAAATCGGCATTGTTTTGGTTTCAGTTACCTGCAGAATGCGTGGAATGGCTCCTGAAAAGTAATTTGTAATACCTTCTGTTTCAGGTGGGTGAGATTACCCGTACTTCTGCTGGCTGCCATACTCGCCTCCATAATCCCTTTCCATGCTCCACCTGCCATCGCCCCTCAGACATTTTCTCCCGACATGGGACAGTCTGCCCTTACCTATAATTTCTCAAGCCTTCCAACCGGCGGGGTCCCAGCAAATAGCTCCTGGATCAGCTTCGGGGTGAGCGGTTCGGATAACGTTTCCTATTCCATTCAGTCTTATGGGGGAGTTAATGGCCTGAATGTCAGGACTGATTCCTACACTCTGGACTCGTACCTCAACATGTCAGTCAGCGTTCCTGCAGGCTATGCCATGACAGTCAATTTCTCGTGGAGCGATCAGCAGAACGGGGCATTCACCGAGGACAACCTTCTTTTCGGGAATGCATCTGCGTCGTCATGCAACGATGTCAGGTTTGGACCTTACAATGGATTCCATACGCAGATCCTCCACAATTCCAGTATTCTATACCAGGAAGGAGACTTACCGTTCTCATCAGACGAGATCAGCCTGGATCAGGTGAACTTTCCAAATTCAATGGAATACTTTATTTTGTCCCCTGCCGGCGAGGATAGCTTCCCGGCACCGATCTCTATCAAGGCTTTGTCAGGGAAGCTGTTCTTCAGCGTTGGCGGAGAGATTTCGAATCTCACTATTTACAGCATCTCCCTGCAGAAGGAGGGTCCGTTCGCCTTTTCGGTCATGCAGGTTGACGGGCATCCGGTTTATTCCAGCATTCCAGCGTACTTGCGGACTGTTGCTGACTGGAATGCCAGCATAGTGATGCCTTTGATCAACTCCATATTCATTCCATGCTACAATGGAACGTTATTCGATTTCAACTATGAAAACATGACATTTTTCAGGCTTGCATCGGCCCCTTTGCATGACCCGGGTTATAGTTTCATTGGTTCCTTTCGTCATGGAGATTCCGCCTTTTTCCTGTTTTCGTGGACAGGAGGATCCTACCTTATCTCACTTTCTGGGAATCTATCTGCCATAATGTACTATTATTCCGGGTCTCTGGCCCCCAACAGCGTTGTCTTTGGAATGAGCAGCAACTTCTCCGCATTCAGCACATTGGGGATTCAGCACTTTTCCTACAGCTTCAAGCCCGAAGGAAATACCAGTCTGCCATCCTACCTGAGAAATTGCACCCTTCTGGCAACCCGTATGGAACCGGGCAAATTCACAGCTTTTCTGACAGACTTTTCCAGCTGGTATAAACTGACTGTTGACCGATCTGGCGCAATAAACCTTACCGCTGATCTGTTCCCGAAAGCACAATTTTCTGGGATCGTCTCCCTTGTTTCCACAACCGTTTCCAACTCGAACTCAACTTCTGTTCTTGCGCTTGCCGAGAATGACTCTGCCCTGGATTCTCAGATCCTTGATGATGCAGGAGTGCTCTTCTTTCCATCTCAGGGGATTGCAGCCGCCATCCCGGGAACGGAAATCCTGGCATCCCCAGGCGGTATCGCTGACCTTGCATCGGGGGAGTTTATCAACATAACAATGAGCAGCCAGCCAATATATTCTGTATTTGGCGACAATGGATCGGGCACTCTCTGCGTTGTTGAGAGCACCGTGGTCTATGTCTTGAACGCCAGGCTGCCCACGCCTGTCCAGGGATCGCTTTCTTTCAGGTCACCTGGAAACCTCCTGCTACGGGGAAACAGTATAATCGATCTCCGTGTAAACAGCACCTCCCAGTACAGGGCATCGCTGTCGATCGACGGCCGGATTTTCACAGGCAGTTCTCCACTTTTGGATGTAAATTCTTCAAGCATTCCATCCGGCAATTACACTTCAGTCATTTCCGTAGGCAATTTACAAGGATTTCTACAGAATGCCAGCGTGCTTGCCCGGGTGGATCATTATTCCCCTATATTCGCCCTTTCCGCGGGAAATTATTCCTATGTGTCAAACGGTTCAGTCATTTACTACAATATCACGGACCCATGGATGATTGAAACCCTTTCTGCGTCCTACGACGGAAAGACACTTAATCTGAATTCTACTGGTTCGGTTACCCTTTCCGGGATAAAAATGCCGGGGTACGTGTATCTCAATTTCACTGCCACCGATTGTTTTGGATACGAGTTTCATTTCAATTATTTGCTGCAGGGGGAAGTTATAAGCACGGAAAATTTCACCACATCCCTCAGATCTGGGAATATCTCCGTCTCATCTGAGAATGTATCCTGGACTAACCTTTCCTGGGCCCAATACTACATTGTCAAGATCGGATCTCACGATTCGATAATTCAATCAAATTTCACATTGCTGAATCTGAACGAGGGAAACCAGACCGTCAGCCTCTATGGAGTTTCTTTTTCCGGCCAGACTGTGCTGCTTCGGTCTGCCTGGATCTGTGTAATTGGCTATTCCCCCTTGCTCAACCTGGTTTTTCCTGCGATCACCTGCTATTCATTCTTTGGGAATTCTCTTAACGACAGCCTTTCCATTGATGCATGGACGAATATCACAAGCACCATCATGGTGAAAGTCATCCATGAGAGTGCCACACTCTTTAGCATGAAATTCATGGATTCAGCCAACTTGAGCTTTGGTCCCGAAGATCCTGTTTTTTCGCTCAACGGAAACTATACTGTGCTGGTTAATGCGACTTCGCCAAGCGGTACGTTCACCATGAAAAGCTTTTTCCTGCTGGTAAACAACACAGTCCCCCCGCAGCCGGAGCTGCCGCAGGCACTGTATTCCAACACTACCACTCTGCACATGTCACTTCCCGGGATTTACAGGTATTCAGTGATCCTTACTTCTGGAAACTACACCGGAACTGAGAACTTCTCCACTGGAAACATGTCTGTTCTGCTCCCCCACATTAACGAAAGATACACCATTACAGTCAGGAGGTATTCTGACTCAGGAAACTCAAACTATTCCTCCGTTGTAGCTCTCGCTTATGATTTACGTCCAAGAATATCGCTGACTGCATCCAGCAGTACCCTCGTAGAGTCGCCGGCCATTTATCTGGCTTATTCGTTGAGTGATTCGGTTCCTCTAGCCACTATTGTGTTGATGGAAAACGGCAGGTCAGTGGAAAACCTGTCCACTGGGTCCGACAATGTCGATTTACGCCTTGAATCAAACGGGATTTACAACTTCACGGTAGCGGCTTTTGATCTATGCGGGAATTTCAATATGTCCGCGAATGTCACGGTCCAGAACCTCTACTATTCTGACGTGACATCGGTTTCAATAGGTACCTCCTCTCTGTTTTCCGGGTGGGCGTTCACTGCAGATCTTGAAGGCGTTATCACCCCGGAGGTGCAGTTACAGTGGTACGTGAACGGAAGATACGCAGGCAACGGCACGGAGCTTAGCGTTAACCTCCCAGTGGGCAAAAGCAGTATTGAGTTGGTGGTTCTCTTTGACGGCAGGTCATCGGTAAGCAGGACAACAGTAGAGAATTACGGGTACCTTCTGCTTGTCGCGCCTGCTTCGGCATTCCTTTGCTGGATTGCGATCTATGCATTCTACGGGATCAGGTCTGATGCACAGATCACTGCACTCATAACCGGTTCCCTGGGAAAGCCGCTGAAGGAGGTATCCAGGAAAGCTGCCCGAACGGGATACAACAGGCTTGCGCTCAGACGAACGCTGAAATGGCTGAACTCGCACCACAGGATTGCGATCCTGGATGATCCTGACGGAAACCTATATGTTATGGAGCCATGGCTGAACAAATAAAATTATTTAGCTCGTTTTGTTCAGCCATGCCTAGATGAGATCCTCAAAGATTGCGATTCTTTCAGTCGTGGTGCTGGTAATGCTGCTGGCAATACCGTCCGTTTCAGCTGCTTCCACTCCTACGCTCAATCCCCCGCCTAGCACGCTCCCGGGTATTACCTATTATGTGGTGGGATCATCACAGGGAACTCATTACACGATAACAGATGTACAATGGAAGGCATTGTTCAGCAATATCATAGACAATTCCAGCTATATCAGTTACAACTGGAGCCAGAATCTTACGCAGTATCTCATCATATTCGATCTCAATTACACCGGTCTGAACCCATACGGCATGGCCTTTGTGTCAGCTCTCATGTACATAGGGTTTGATTCGGTTGCTAACATGTCAAAGGCCTTCAACATGACCAAGAACCTGAATTCACAGATTTCCGGTTATACAAATATACAGGCTCTTGATGCAGGCGCATATCCGGGATATTCCTGGTCTGTCCCGATAACGAACAATAGCGGCATGAACATTATTTATTTCGGTATTCTTTTCGCCGTAGTGGCTTCAATAGTTATCCTTTACTATGTGTTCAACCGCAACAAGTAGGCAGACATGACTAAGAAGAGATTGGTAATTGGCGTTACCGGTGCATCCGGCAGTGTGCTGGCTTACAGGCTTCTCTCGCAGTTGAATGGCCATGAAGTCCACCTTATAATGAGCGAAAATTCCAGAAAGGTCTTCTCCTTTGAAACCGGAAAGGAGGTCGCAGAGCTGGAACAGATGGCTACCAACAGTTACGACGATTCCGATCTCGGTGCAAGAGTGAGTTCAGGAAGTTTTCTCTTCGATGCTTTTGTCATAGTTCCGTGCTCCATATCCACCCTCTCCAAGATTGCCTCCGGCATTTCCGACTCGCTGATCACGCGTGTGGCATCCGTAGCCCTGAAGGAAAGGAGGAAATTCGTGGTTGTGCCGAGGGAAACTCCTCTTAGCTCCATAACCCTTGAGAACATGCTCAAGCTGTCGGTCAACGGGGTGTCGGTACTTCCGTTCATGCCGGCATTCTACACCAAACCAAAGTCTGTGGAAGACATGGTGGATTTTGTGATCGGCCGCGTGCTTGATCACCTCAACATAGAGAACGATCTGACTTCACGCTGGTCAGGTCTGTGAATCTGCACTTTGCCTTTATACTAGCAAACGTTTAATTTAAGGCTACTCCTTTCTTGTAACTGCTGCCTATGCGCCTCGTTGAAGGGAAGAAATTCTCTGATTTTGTAGTGGTCGTTCCTGACGATGATAATGACCTCTGGTACCTGTCCAACATAATTGTAAAGGGGGACGCTGTGGGCAGCGTAGTATTCAGGAGAGAGGAAAGAAAAGAGGATATGATCAGGGCAAAGGAGACCGAGCGCAAGCCCGTACACATCATCATTGTCGTTGAAAAACTGGAGTTCATGAGCTTCACAGACAAGCTGAAGGTGCTTGGTGTGGTTACTGAAGGCACGGAAGACCTTATAAATGAGCACCAGTCCATCAACATTGCTCCGGGAGACAGAATTGAGATAAGGGATAAGAAATGGGATCAGACTTCCAGGCATATGCTCAACGAAAGCCTTGAAAGAATGGATAGGGGAACGGTATTTGTTGCGCTTGATGATGAATCCTGTTCGGTTTTCCAGCTCAGGATATATGGTATAAACGTCATTGCAAAGCTGTACTCGGGGAAGAGCGGGAAAATGTTCGAGTCAAAATTCGATGAGAATGGATATTTTGATGAGATTGCAGGATCCCTGCCGAGAACCGGCATCAACACTCTGGTCATCCTGGGGCCAGGCATGACAAGAAACCGGCTGAGAGAATATCTGTCCGGCAAGAATTTTCCATTCAGCATTGAATCTTTTCCCTCCGACAGAACTGATGAGGGATCTGTATATGCCTTCCTCCAGTCAGACGAGGCTGAAAGGGTGGTGAGCCAGAGCAGGCTTGCAATCGAGCAGAAGCTTCTCGAAAGCTTCCTGAAAGAGGTCTCCAGGTCAGGAAGCGCAGCATATGGATTTGACGCCGTCAAAGACCTCCTTTCGCGATCTGCTGTCGACAAGGTGCTGATAACAGAGGATGAATTCCGGACAGACCGCGGCAGGGAGATCCTTGACCTGGCCGAGCAGACTGGGGCAGAACCTTTCATATTCAGCTCCAGGGATGACCCGGGGATAGTTCTGGGAAAGTTTGGGAGGTTCGCTGCCCTTCTTCGCTACAGGGTGGATTACTGATGCAGGAAATCGGTTAGCGTGCAGCATCTGCCTCGGAGTGCGAATTCTCTTTGTCTAAGAAAGATAAATATAAGTTCGGAGCCTAAAGGGCGAGAACGCTCCGATGGTGTAGTCCGGCCAAGCATACCGGCCTTTCAAGCCGGCGACCCGGGTCCAAATCCCGGTCGGAGCATCATAAGTCTAATTCTGCTTACCATTAAGCCCTCGCTAGGGTTTCTAGTGCCGACGCATGGATGAGGCGGACATTTTTCCGCGGTGGAATAATCATACGCTAACTGTATTGCATCAATCCTGAATACAGTTCAGTGGAAACTTTAATGACTCTGTATCTGGATCGTTTTCTCGGGCCTTTACCAGTTGCTTCCCTACAACCTGCGCCTCCTCCGAATAAAATATGCCGTGATTGCCGAGGAACCTGCCACGGCTGCAACTACACTTAAGAGTGCACCGTTCGAAAGGCTGAATTCCTGAACAGGTACGGGGTAATACCCGGTTTCGTTGCTGATGTAAACATTGCCCGAGATCTGGGAAAGGTTGAAGGTGGAGCTGCCGCTGCCGGCATATGGGAGATCAGAAACGGGATATTGCAGCCCCACGGGAAAGAAACCGCCAACGTTGCTGTAGTTCAGCGATTTGTTTGTGCTGTTCACCATGGAATTCGGGATGAGGGCAAGCTGGGACTGGTTCCACGCCATCGGGGGCCTCGCAATGTTCCCGGTGCTGTAATTCTGCTTGAAGTTGAACATATCAAGAGGCAGGTTTGAGTACAGAACCAGTTTGTTGAGAGCCGGCATGTTCCAGTTGTAGTCAATGAAACCCAGTATCGACGTGTGGCTCATTACCGTATGAGAAACGTAGCCTTCCTTTGCATATGGTGAAATCAGGATGAATGGAACCCTGAATCCCAGTTGCTCTCCACCTATTACCGGTGGTGCAACCTGGTCATAGTATCCTCCCCCTTCGTCGTAGGTGATCATTATGGCCGTGCTGCTCCAGTAGCTGCTTTCCATAATCAGGTGAACGATATAGAGGATCCACAGTTCCCCTATAAGAACGTTGAATGGAGGATGCTGACTTTCAATTTCTATCGTTCCACCTGAAATAGGAGAAACCCAGGTGATGTCCGGAAGATTTCCTGTCTGTATTGAAGTGACGAAATCGTTCCATGTGCCTATATTGGCGGCATGTGAGCTTATCCCATAGACCAGATTAAGAGGCTCCTCACCCAGGGATGGATTTTGGAAGTAATATCCCCATGAAACTCCGTGGGAGTCGAGTTCACTGAAAATTGTATCAGAATACAGAACGTACGGCGGGGGAGACTGATCAGTAGTCAGCGGGGTGAATCCAGCGATGCTGAAGAGCCTGTTTGGCAACGTCATGCTCAGCATTTCGCTGAAGTACATGTCACCCATTGCGTATTGCTGGGCGATCATCCACTCAGGGCCCATCTGTGAAGCGGTAAAGTATGTCATTGAGCTCGGCCCGGATCCATTGATGAATCCGTTCATATGGCCGTTGTTCCAGTCTGTGTGGTAATTGCTGTACCCTTCATACGGGTTTGATGTGGAGAAAACGCCGTTTGGCACGGAACTCAAGCTGTGGGTCAGGTTCCCTGTCAGCAGATTCTCCGGGAGCGACATATTCTTTTCGATGGTTCCGTTTTCAGTCATTCCGTAAACCCCAAAGAGGTTATCGAAACTGTGGTTCTCCATCATCAGTATGACAAGGTGCTTTATCGGGGTGTTAGTGCCGGTTCCCTGGGCATCAACCGCAGACGAAAAAGAGCTGAGCATCATTAAAACGACTATCACTGATACAAGGACTGTTCCCCCATGCCTGAATTTCATTATCAACCGTCTTCAGTTCGGATATGCTGGCCTATACAATATTTCTTCAGATGTTGTTAAACATTTACTGAAGACCATCCTGAAGGTTACAGGATTTTGCTTTTAGGACTGGGGCCTGTCATCCGCCGATATTCAGTCTGCTTCACCAGGTTGCCGTCGAAAACTTCCCAGATGAAGTATAGATCTGTCAGAACTTCTTCTCCAGAAGCACAGCACTCCCAAATCCAGCTAGCGGTTCGAGATCTGGAGGAGTTCCGCTGAAATAGTCCTGCGGCACAGAGATAACTGATTTTCCCGTTCTGAAGGGAATCTGCCCATTTCCAAGAACGGTGAATGCCCGATTGTTCCATGGGGTATCCACCCGTGATACCGATACCTGCATGGCGCCCTTTTTCATAAGCATCGCATGGAAATTCCCTGCGGGAAGGGAATACTCAAACCCCAGATCAATGATGCGCATGGGCCAGTTCTTAGATTCCGAAAAGCCGGAGAGATCAATCTCTCCCTGGAAAAAATGGAAGAACTCGATTGGGGAGAACCCCAGTTTCCTGGAAAGGGAAAGGCTGGCATTGTTTTCCGGCTGTATGAGCACCCTGGCTCCATTTTTTCCAGAATCACTGCCCAGTGATATGGCATAGCGGGTGAGCGCTTCTCCTACACCCTTTCTCCTGGCAGCCGGGTCCACCCTTAATCCGCCGAGGTAGAGGAATCCGTCAGGCATATACTGTATTTTCAGGAAACCAAGCAGGTTGCCTTTTTCCAGAACGTAAGTATCACCAGCCTTCAGGTAACTTGGCCCTATCTTGTTGATGTAATCGTCATACATTGCAATGGAGGAGATCCTCGATATCGAGCCCCAATCCTCGGCTGTTGCCTTCCTTACAATGGATCTGTCCATAGAACTACACACCGGCCCTCCCATCGCAGTATTTCTGCCTCTTTCAGGGTTATCGGGGGTGAATTTCTTTCTGCACGTATAACCTTATCATATATAGTGCTATTTAGAATAGGCAAATTATATAGGTAAACCCTAAATTTGCTCGGTATATTCCTTATAATGAGTCCAGCTGACCTGTCAGACGGGATACTTAAGACTCTGGACGATTCGGGGCTCAGAAAGGGACACATCAAAACAATGATTGTTGCAGGGATGGGTTTCTTCACTGATGCATACCTGCTTTTTGTTCTCACTGTCGCCATGCCAATACTGGCTTCTCCCGCCGGGTTCAACCTGAAGGTTACCGCCTCTGGATCTACCGTGCTGTTCGGTTACCAGGTTGCGAATCTCTCAG
>JAJZNS010000024.1 GCA_021811635.1 Thermoplasmata archaeon | reverse complement strand
AATTACGAGCTGTCAGAACGCGTTATTTCGAAAATTATACCGGAGAGAGTATTGGTGATCGGCACCCGTGACAAGATGAACAATATTCAGGAGATATTGATAATAGCACCACAAATTGCTGCATCTGTTTTCAGGAATTACCTGAAAGTGAGGACCGGGCTGGATGAGTATGTGATGAAGCGGGTAAGGGTAATATCTTCCCAGTAAAGGGATTAATATAGTGCGCACATCCCTCTATAGTTTGAAGCAGAGACACCCTGGAAACAGGATTTTTGCCGACCTCACCGTCTATATGAGGAGATCTCCCAGACTTAGGATATACGCTGCTCCAGCCACAGTTTATCTCCTGGTGACTTTTGCGATCCTCAGGTCCTGGGAGTTGGTCGCGGTGCTTTACGCTTCCCCAGTACTTATATTGCTAGGGGCAGACGCCGTCTTTGTAAGAATAGCCAATTTCTACTTTCCTGCAAGGAGGATTTTCTTTCTAAACTTCTCCACGTTCACTGTTTTTACCGTCATAGCGTGGGTGCTGCTGTTGCTCAAGCTCCCTGTGGATAACGCAGTTGGTATACTCCTGTTTTCCTGGAGCATAGTTTCATTCCTGAGATCCATCCTGTATTACCCATACTATTCTGCGGAGCCGTTCAAGCTTTTCGTCCCAAGCCTTTTTCCTACGATCATCGCCTCCGGTACCACACTGATAGCCGGGCTGGGTGTACAGTTCTTGGTTCCAGCCCTTATCAGCTCCGCCATTTTTTTCGCCTTCGGGATCGTGTTCGTGCATGTTTCAATCAGGGATTTCCGCAGGGAATTCGGTGTCAGCCCGATCAAGGTACTCAACATGTTCCTTAACCTCAGGACAGAGGAAGAGCATGCAGGGCTCGACTTCTTCAGGATGATATATGGAAACGAGAGGGTGGTTCCGGTAAAGGTCGTTTCCATATTGAAGGATAATGGACGGACAGTCAGGCTAATTTTCCCTTACGTACATCCAGGGCCTTTCGGGAAATTCGGCAGCAGCAACCTTCCTGAGAAGCTGGAGCAATACCTGTCCGGACCGGATATCTCCATAATGGTATTCCACACGGCAACCACGAACAGCAACAACTGCAGGGATGATGATGATGTCAGGGCTATTGCGGCAGCAGCAGAGGACGCAATCAGGAGATCAGTGGAGATTGATGGAATTTCACGATTCAAGAAGCTCAGCATTTCCGGGTATTCTGTTGGGATACAGAGAATAGGCAGCGTTCCGATTATTTCCTTCATACCGGACAAGGGAAAATTCGACGACATATCCCTGGAAGACGGACTCATTCTCACCGATGCACTGAATCGCGCAGCTACCTCGGATGCTGTGCTTATCGATGCGCAGAGCTACTTCTTCCACGGTGCACCCATTCTCACAGAGCTTCACAGATTTCAGCATGCCATTTTGAGGGAATTCGAAAGGCTCGAAACAGATTCGGGGATGCGCTGCGGTTATGGCAACGCCAGATTCGCGGCTCCCGGAATTGGTCCCGTCGGGGTCCAGGCCCTGATCATTGGAAATTCGAAATACACCCACTGCTACCTTCTAACCGATTCCAACAATATTACCACAGATCTGATCAAGGCCATCAGGGAAAGAATCCCGGGTGAAATATCTAGCCTGGAATTTTACACCACCGATAACCACGTGGTGAACAGCAGTACGCTGGACATGAACCCCCTTGGCGAAAGGGACGATAATGATCTTGTGGCAGGCAAGTGCATAGAGGCCATGGAAGGCGCGATCAGGGATCTTGGCAATGCCCGGGTTTCATATGGGGCATCCGAAGCAAAAGTGCACATGGGCGAGGAGGGCATTTTCAAGAGGCTGAATTCAACGGTTTTCAGAGCTGTTAAAACCGCTAAATACGCCATTGCAGCAACCAGCTTAGGCTCGCTGGCGATTTCAGGTCCTGCCTTCTTCTTCCTTTCTCAGCTTCTTTAGGAAATCTGTTGAACTGGAAGAGATCATGAGATCAAGAATCACAAGGGAAGCGCATGCCTGTACTACGGGCACTGCCCTGATCCCGATGCATGGATCGTGCCTGCCCTTTACGGCAATCTTGCGGTTTGTCATTGAAACGAGATCGACCGAATCCTGCTGCAGCTTTATGGAAGAAGTCGGCTTCACTGCTACCCTGAATTCTATGTCAGCGGACGTTGTCAATCCACCCAGGATTCCACCGTTATGATTTTCCGCGACCTTCACCCGGCCTTCTTCGATCCGGTAGGGATCAGAAGCCTCAGAACCCAGCATATGCGAAAATCTGAAACCCGATCCGAATTCAATCCCCTTAACTGCCGGAATAGAGAACATAAGGTGCGACATCCTGGACTCCACCGAGTCGAAGAATGGATCCCCTATTCCTGCCGGAACACCGCTTATCCTTGCAGTAATCTCCGCCCCGACTGAATCCCCTTTCCTCATCAGCCCCATGAGGAATTCCTCGGCAGCCTGATTCCTGTCACTGGAAGGAATCCTGGTCTTGAAATTGTACGGTTCGTCCATACCTACCGGCTCTTCCTGTTTGAATGCCACCTCACCAATGCGGGATACGTAGCAAAGTGGCGTGATTCCAAGTTTTTCCAGGGTTTCTATAGCAATGGATCCGAGCGCAACAAGCGGTGCAGTCATTCTTCCGGAGAAAAAACCACCGCCTCTGAAATCCCTGTATCTTCCATAACGGATCCATGCAGGGTAATCTGCATGCCCAGGACGGGGGATAAATTCTATTTTTTCATACGGATCGGACACCACGTCTGAGTTCCGCATCGTGATAACCACAGGCCCCCCATTCGTGACCCCTTCTTTTAGACCGGAGATTATCTCGAAGGAGTCTTCTTCCCTGCGCTGCGAAGTGAATTCACTGTTTCCAGGCCTTCTTCTCAGAAGCCATTTTTTAATGGTTTCCTCGTTAACCGGCAGCCCTGAGGGCAAACCGTCGAGTATCCCTCCGACATACTGGCCATGGGACTCGCCAAAGAGAGTCACCACAAGTTCCTGCCCAAAACTAAATGACATGTAACTCCATTGAAACCGGTTAAACAAACCTTTGCGGTCCTTTACCCGAATCCATTACCAATCGCAAGAAATCTCAATTTCCCTAATTTTTTTAATCATTTTAAATACAAAACTATTAATCTTCTGATTCAATTTGTGAAGCGTGAGCGATGGACAGGACGAAGTCCAGCAGTGGGTCGAATCCCTTAACGTGAAGAGCACTGCTGATATACCGGTGCCGAAGATACTGTTTGATCAGGTTATTGGCCAGGAGGAGGCAGGTTATGTGGTCAAGAAGGCTGCTCTGCAGAAGCGCCACGTAATGCTTATCGGTGATCCCGGAACTGGTAAATCCATGCTCGCCCAGTCAATGACTGATTTCCTCCCAAAGGAGGAACTGGAAGACGTCGTTGTTTTTCCGAACCCCGAAGATTCCAACAGACCAAGGGTCAAAACATACCATGCTGGCAAAGGAAAGGAAATAGTGAAGCAGTATCAGATTAAAGCAGAGCACGACAGGAGAGACCGATCAAGGGGCATTGTCGTTCTGATTTTTTCCATTTTCCTCCTTGGACTCATACTCACAGTATTGCTGAGAGACATTGACCTGCTTTTTTTGGCGATCATCGCTGCTGCGATATTATATTGGGCAATGGCACTGAACCCTGCTGCCAGGGCGGAAAAAGCCATGATCCCGAAATTGCTGGTCGGGCATACCCCCACTGACAAGGCACCATTTATTGATTCAACTGGATCCCATTCCGGAGCCCTGCTCGGGGACGTGAGGCACGATCCTTTCCAGTCAGGAGGGCTCGAGACGCCTGCTCATGACCGGGTGGAGGCAGGGAATATTCACAAGGCCCACAAAGGCGTCCTCTTCATAGATGAGATCAACCTGCTCAGGCCGGAGAGCCAGCAGGCACTTCTGACCGCGATGCAGGAAAAGAAATTCTCCATATCAGGCCAGAGCGAAAGGAGCGCAGGTGCCATGGTACAGACAGAGCCTGTTCCATGCGATTTCATACTTGTCGCTGCGGGTAATCTGGATGCCGTTCAGGGAATGCATCCTGCCCTGAGGTCCAGGATACGCGGTTACGGCTATGAAGTGTACGTAAGGAGCAATATGGACGACAATGACGAGAACAGGAAGAAACTCGTCCAGTTTATTGCCCAGGAAATTGCAAAAGACAAAAAAATACCGCATTTCGACACTTCTGCAATCATCGAAATAGTAAAGGAGGCACAGAAGAGATCTGGCAGAAGGGGAAAGCTTACCCTCAGGCTGAGGGAATTGGGTGGTCTTATCAGGGTTGCTGGAGACATTGCAGTCACTGAGAATGCCAAGATAGTGACTTCAAAGCATGTAATTGCCGCAAAGAATATTAGCAAGCCCCTTGAACAGCAGGTGGCCGATCGCGGTATCGAGATAAAGAAACTCTACAAGACGTTCAGTTCTGAGGGGAAGGCTATCGGTGTCGTGAACGGTCTTGCTGTGATGGGTTCTTCTGATGCGGGAATGGCCGATTTTTCCGGCGTTGTAATGCCGATCGCCGCTGAAGTTACACAGGCGCAGCATAAGGGGCAAGGCAGCGTGATTGCCACCGGAAAGCTGGGTGAAATAGCAAAGGAAGCGGTACAGAACGTTTCTGCTGTGATAAAGAAGATAACTGGAGACGATATTTCAGATCTGGACATCCACATACAGTTCATCGGCACCTATGAGGGTGTGGAAGGCGATTCGGCAAGCATCTCAATTGCTACTGCAATAATTTCGGCTCTTGAAGGGATCCCCATTGACCAGACACTCGCAATGACCGGATCACTTACCGTACGTGGGAGCGTACTTCCAATAGGAGGAGTCACCGCAAAGGTTGAGGCGGCTATTGAATCAGGATTCACAAAGGTAATTGTGCCGGCTGCAAACGTCGGGGACATTATTCTGGATGAGGGCCACAAGGACAAGATACAGATTGTTCCTGTGGAGAACATAAAGGAAGTGCTGGAAGTGGCTCTTGAATCAACACAGGAGAGGCAGAAATTCCTTGGCAGAATCTCCGGATTATTCACCACCGGAAAACCGGTCCAGTTAGGAAACAAAGGAACAAATGCGGTTTAAGTTTGAATACTTTCGTCCCACCAGGATCCTTACGCAGGACGATATTTACAGCCTGGTTTCCGCAGATGCGGATAAATCTTATTACCTCAATGCAGAAAAACTGATAAGCGAAGAACAGGTAATCATTGCTCTTGAGGAATCCTTTAGGCTTATCAACAGGGAAATACGCGTCAGACAGCCAGGCACCCTCTTCATGATGCTGTTGAGCGGAAAACGGCAGATTAAGCAGGCAGTGGCTTCAGTAGGACTCACACCGGATACGGAGCATATCCTGCGCGTATCGGTTGATGGTAGTGAGAAAGCGAATTCCGGCATTCTGGAAAAGGAAAATTTCAAGCTACCCGGAACCGCGAGTGAACGTGACAGGGAAGTTTTCTACAACCTCAGTTCCGGAGAATTCTTCGCATTTCAATAGAATTGTATTTAAGTGAATTTCTCTTCCCGGAAGCTGCATGACAAAAATCTTCCTGCTGAAGAAATCCAACAGGGCTATAATCGATCAGGTGTCCGCAGACGATCTTGTCGGAAGGCAGACTCTAATCACAAAGGATGCGTCACAGTACGGAATGGGCGACGATGAGATATTGCTGATACTGGAAGGCAGCGAGGAATCGTTCAGGAAAGCTACCACCATCATAGGGAATAGTGGCACCATGCTGGACGGGAAAAAGACAGAAGAAGTGATGAGGAAGGTCCACGAAGAGGAGGAAAACGCAGACAAAGGGATGGGATTTCTCTTTGGTTAGACATTCATGCCTTATAGTCGTAACTGGCATGCCTGGCGCAGGCAAGGATGAGTTCATCCAGGTCTGCGTTGAGGAAGGGTTCACTGACCTGCATATGGGAAATGCAGTCCGCAAATTTGCCGCAGAATCAGAGATACCTGTCAGTGATGCAGACATTGGAAAATTTGCTACGAGTGAAAGGGAGAAATTCGGGAAGGATGTGTGGGCTCGACGCACTCTGATGAATGTGGAAAGTCCCCTGGTGGTGATTGATGGATTGAGAAGCACGGAGGAACTTGATTTCTTTATCAGGGAAGCTGATGCCGACAGAACCTGCCTGGTATCCGTCTTCGCCAGCAGGAAAACAAGGCTTGATCGAATTGTCCGAAGAAATCGCATGGATGATGTACATACCCTGGCAGAATTGGTAAGGAGAGACAACAGGGAGCTTGAATGGGGTGTAGGCAAGGCGATTGCTCTGGCGGACATCATGCTAGTAAACGAATCCACCCTAGATGATTTCAGGACAGAAGCCAGGAGTACAATAAGGAATATACTCGGCAGGGGCTGCTGATCAGCTGTTTTTCAGGTAATTATTTATGGCCAGGAAAAAATCCAGGCCGAATACTCTTCCAACATTGGGGGCGCCTGCCATAAGCTTTCTTTCAGGATGAGGCATCAGGCCAATGACATTCCCTTCCGGGTTCATGACGCCTGCGATGTCTTCCGCAGACCCGTTCGGGTTCCATGGGTAGCCTGCCGATTTGCCGGTTCCATCTGTATATCTCAGGATAGCAAGTCCCTTCCTCTCTATGTCGTCCATTATGTCTTGATCCCTGAACACAACCCGACCCTCGCTGTGCGCAACGGTGGAAAGTGCCACGTCTCCCTTCCTGAACTTTGATTGCAGCATCTTCTGATCCCTCTCAATCCTCAGGTACGTGTCCCTGCACTCAAATCTTCCAGACTGGTTGATGGAAAGTGCTATTTCTCTTTCCTGGTTCCCACCGCTGTCTGGTAAAATTCCCAGCTCAGCAAGGACCTGAAATCCGTTGCATACCCCGACGACCGGTTTCCGGGAATCCACGAATTTCAGTATTGAATGAAAATGCCTTCTCAGTCTGGCAGAAAATAGAGCCCCTGCGCGTATATAGTCGCCGCCTGAAAAACCTCCTGGAATGAAAATGGCAGAGTAGTTTTCCAGTTTCTTTGTACCACGATCCAGTTCGTTTATATGGACATATTCGGGGATGAATCCTGTTGACAGAAATGCCCTGAAGGCCTCATCCTCACAATTCGTGCCCTCCATTCTGAGAATGGCTACACTAAATTGATCCGAAAAAGACGTCTACTGCCCTCCTCTCCTCTCTTTCGCCTTCATCCTAAGTCCGGTGTATCCACATCTTCTGCAACGCTCTGCCCTGATGGGGTTTCTCGCGTTGCATCTCATGCATATTTTCTTGTTCAGTCGTCTTTCTACAGCTTCAGGAAATGCCAAGTTGATCCAGTCCTCCCGTTACGTCGGTTGTGCGCCAATATTTAGAAGTAGTATATAACCAATCCAACGAGTGGGATGCCTGAGTCTTCTTCGATTTTTACTTGTGAGAGATCAAACGAATTCTGATATGGGACTAGACAGCCGGAAGTCAATCCCAAGGTTTGATCAATCATTTAACAAACTTCAGGGGATTCTTCCGAAACTCGTTCCGGCAATCCTCAGAACAAAAGTAGAACAGAGATCCACCAAATTCTTCATGGATTGATCCCTTTTCCTTGACCTTCGACCCGCAAACTACATCCGAAGGCATTGAAAATTAAACCTCACAAATACATGTAGACATCAGGTATTATAGATTTTGTAATCGCCAATCCTAAATTACGGCTTAAGCCGCATAGTTGTGGTCGGCTCATTTTTTTGCTTCAGATCAAGGATACCCGCGAGTGAATCGGTATATTCATCCGCCGACTGCCGCAAAGTCCGATGGATCAGTTCTTCTTGCCTAACGCCTCATGCGTCAGAACCTGCAGATTATGGAAATATGGGAAAATTATGTTACGCCTGATGGCGTAACGCGCCGTATTGCAGAAATTATATTTTGGGGATCAGTCGAAATCTTTTGTGGACTCTGCCAGCCTTTTGGCCTTTTTCGGAGCATCCTCAATCTTCACGAACTTGGGTCCGAGAGTTTCAAGAATCTTTGGGAGGGTGGTATACTCCATTTCAGAGTCGGGCAACCTGTGCGGTTCAAATGGCCCCATTCTTCGCAGGTAATCGACGACATCGATTGCGGTCCTCCTGGCGCCGTCAAACGCAGGATCATCAAACATATCGACTGGACCAGACAGTTTTCCGTCTTTCAGGACAAAGCCAAGTGCAACCACCCTTGGGGGGCCGTCGAATCGCGTCATTTTAGCGTTGTTCAGGCCGACAGGCATCAGCGGGCCGTTAAAAGATCCCCTCATCCAGCCGGATACCAGGAAAGGGTGGGAAAAAGCTTCCAAAGACTCCCCTGATGCGGGAAGCCCTGATTGGATACGGACTATTGCCGCGGGATCGTCCTTTCCGACATATTCGCCGGCGATAAGTGAAAGCTTGTCGGTTGTAATTACTGCCACGTTTTCATCCGGAAGTTTTTCGTGGCTCTCCCTTGTATACACCCTCTTGACTACGTATCTTCCCTTTGATCCAATCATCGCAAGGATATCATACTGATTTTCCGGCGAGGAGAGTTCTATCTTCTTTGCCTCTTGTATATCCCAGATCTCGAACCTGAAGCCTTCGTGCATATTCGGGTCAATGACCAGACCTGGCGTGTTGAACGGGTCAGCAAACATCTTGTATATCGGCAGGTTGAACGCGCCTGGCTCAGTCTTATCCATCATGTAGACTATGAATGGCTCAGATTTTCTCGGCGTAATGTCCATCTCTGCTATTCCTGGACCCATTCCCTTGATGTTTCCGGAAAATGCATCCTTCAGAAGGTCCTGGCCAGCTCCGTAAAGGCCAACCTTCTTGGCAACCTCTGTACCTGCCTTGAAGGCATTCCAGGCGAGTTCATGAACTTCCGGAGAATCTATGCCCTCGTGGTGTATCATTGTTATCTGGAGATCGTCGCCGACGCTTGAGATGTGATAATCCGTAAGCAGACCTGCGGAATGTTTCTTAACGTATTCCTCCACTTCCTTTACAACAGGTGAAAAAACCGTAGTATGGCCCGGAAGGCTGCCTATGTCCGCTTTTATGTGGGATATTGTCGTCTTCATTGATAACTAGATTCGTATATGATAAATTAACTTTATCTGGTTTTCTCTGAGACATAGGCATTTCTACAGAGCGCAGCACAACTCCGGCACAAATTTCATGTTAATCATTTGTCTTGATGTTTAAGCGTCAAAGTATTTTAAAGCGCAGGCAATCCCTTGCCTACAATGACCAAACTGGATGTCAATGTAGTCATTGGTGGCCCCCAAGGAGGGGGGATAGATACTTCCGCCAATTTGATGAGCAGAGCCTTCGCTTTTTCTGGATTTGATATTTTTTCCACGAGGGAATTTCACTCTAACATTAAGGGCAGACACAGCTATGTGCACATCAGAGCCAGGGACACGAAGGTTCAGGGACTCAAGTATCCGCCTGATATCCTCGTTGCACTTGATCCTGATACTATCTTTGAGCATTTTGAAGATATAGGAAAGGGCACGAAGGTGATTTACGATTCCTCGTTCGCTACATCCGAGCTGTCACAGGCAAGGATGATTATGAGAGATACCGCATCCAGAATAAAATCGGTGCTGGATGAAAACAAGCTGGAGAATAACGTCAAAGGGATGCTTGAATACATGAAGAGCCACGGTGGCATCCTCTTTCCCATACCTTTCGAGGAAATCGTAAGGAAGGCAGTTGATGATGGAGTCCCGAACAGGTATTACAATACACTTGGTGCCGCGATCACCCTTTCCATAATAGGTATTGAATCGGAATCTACGAAGGAGGCAATTAAGCACATATTCGGGGGCAAGGAGAAGGTTATAGCACCCAACCTCAAGGTAGTAGATGAGGCATATAGATACGCACAGGATAACAAACTTGCAGGCGAAAGCGCCGGAAAGAATGCCAAGCTTTCCCAGTTCCTTCTCACAGGCAATGATGGAGCTGCGATAGGTAAGCTCATGGGGGGTCTGAGATTTCAGACTTACTATCCCATCACGCCTGCCAGCGACGAAAGCTCAATACTGGAAGAGCACGAAGCAGTAAAATGGTTGTCGGGAGAAGCTGAAACCCTAGGTTCTGGTGGAGTCACGGTGGTGCAGACTGAAGATGAAATTTCGGCGGTAGTAATGGCAGCCGGTGCAGCGATGACCGGGACGAGAAGCGCTACCGCTACAAGCGGACCTGGATTCTCTCTGATGGCTGAAGGGATATCCTTCGCAGGAATGGATGAGATCCCTCTTGTTATCACCCTTTATCAGAGGGGAGGGCCAAGCACTGGATTGCCCACGCGAAACGGTCAGTCCGATCTGTTATTTGCCCTTAACACGGGCCATGGCGAATTTCCAAGGATCGTACTCTCATCTGGAGACGTGAGGGAGTGCATATATGACTCGATGAAGGCACTCAATTATGCCCAGAGATATCAATTGCCTGTTCTTCACCTGATAGACAAAAACCTTGCAAACACCACGGAACTCGTGGATGGAATTGATATAAAGAAGGAGAAGGTGTACGGCCGGAACGAACCGGACGGCAACGGCACATATAAACGGTATTCACTGGACACAAAAGATGGCGTCTCTGCGATTGGAGCGTTTGGGAAGAACATATTCTGGCTCACGGGAGACGAGCATGACGAATTGGGCCATGTTACCGAAGACACCGTAATGAGAGAAGCGCAAATGGAAAAGCGTTTCAGGAAGGTCAAGGTAGCTGCCGCGGAAATCCCCGTTGAGGAGAAAGCGGTGATATATGGCGACAAGAATGCCAAGATCACCATAGTGACATGGGGCAGCCAGAAAGGTCCGTCCATAGAGGCTGCGGAGATACTTTCAAAACAGGGTATCAAGTGCAGGGTCCTCTACCTCAGAATGTTCATGCCGTTTCCCTCTGAATTTGTAGAAAAGGAGTTGAGATCCGGGCAGACCAATATAATTGTGGAGAGCAACATGCTGGGCCAGGCCGCACAGGTTAT
Organism: Thermoplasmata archaeon; assembly: GCA_021811635.1. Next base: position 2,045 of record JAJZNS010000024.1, on the reverse strand, counting down.
ACGAATGAACACAGGGGTTGACATTTCAAACAGGATTCTCAAGTACAACGGAAGGCATGTGACGGTCGATGAACTCGTTGATGGAGTGAAGAGGATAGTACAGGGAAAAGAAAAAGAAGTGGTGTTAAAGAATGGCGCATAATTTCAGGACAGATTTGACGATTGACTGGTGCCCGGGCTGCGGGGATTTTGGTATTCTTACCTCAATGATACAGGCACTCGGGGAAATGAACTATGGTCCACATGATGCTGTGGTGATTTCAGGGATAGGTTGTTCGGGCAAGACTCCGCATTACGTGAACCTTGCAGGAGCACACACCCTGCACGGAAGAGGCATCCCATTTGCTACTGGTGTGAAGCTGGCTAACCCAAAGCTTAAGGTGCTGGTCACGGGAGGCGACGGCGACCTTCTGAGCATTGGAGCCGGCCATTTTGTGGCAGAGGGGCGAAGAAACACAGGACTTACGATAATCCTGTTCGATAACGAGGTATATGGACTTACCAAGGGACAGGCAGCACCGACCATGCCACTTGGAATGCAGACCAAGAGCTTGACCAAGCCCAATGTGTATAATAGGGTGAATCCTGTCGCAATGGCACTTGCTGCAGGCTATTCCTTTGTTGCAAGGGGGTTCTCGTTTGATACCAAGCAGCTCAAGGAGATTATAAAGAGAGGTCTGATGAACGATGGCTCTTCCCTGATTGACGTGCTACAGCCATGTCCAACTTACAATAACATCAACACAATGGATTTTTACAGACAGAAGGTCTACAAGCTTGAGGATGACAAATCCTGGGATCCGATCATAACTGAATCCACCAAGGATCCGATGGAGAAGTACAGGCTGGCCAACTCAAGGGCTCTGGAGTGGGACGAGAAGATTCCAACAGGCATATTCATAGAGAACAGGACGATCCCGAGCTTCACCAAGCGGCTGAATGAGTATATTCCCAACTACCTTACAAGCCCTCCTGCAACCCAGTCCATCTCAGACAGCAAAGGGTACACCATAGTTGACCCTGCCAGGACGTTTGCTGATAAAATCGTCTGATTACCACTTTTTCATTTTGTAAGTTTGGACAGGGAATTGGGGGGGCAAATGTCCCTTTAATTACCTGGTTCTTAAAACCTTTATATTTTCTTATGGTTTGCAATAGGGACGTTCCTTTCCTGCCATGTGAATGGAGTGCCATTAAAGCTCAAGCTATCACAGGCATCTCAATTCTGATGATGTGAGCACATGAATTCACCCACATTATACCTCCGATCGAGGCAATATCTCCAATATGGCTTAATCTGGAAAGGGTCATCATCTTTACCTTCGGTATAAGGCAGTTTGGTTGTCGAATTGCAAGCAGATCGGGCATGATTTGGACAGAGTGCTCTCAGTGGGCTTACTCCACCCGCGATGAAGTAACAATAGCTTGATTTCGTGGATAATACCGGGGGAGAGCTTCAGCATCCCTGTGCCATCGCCTGAGGCTTATATTTTGAAGAGTGAAAACCCGGCTAGAATAACAAGATCGGGAAAATTTACAAATTTGATGATCATTAAATCACTGACATTCTGGCCCAGATGACGAAAACGGATAATCTATTAAATGACAATTCGCTTCGCCACTATGGCTCAAACAGTATTGAAATGGCATGGACATGCCTGTTTTGAGGTGGAAACGAAAAATAAGAGGATTATCGTGGATCCTTTTATCACTGGGAACCCCAAATCTGATTTAACAAAGGAAGAGGTAAAGGCTGACATTGTCCTCGTCACCCATGGACATACGGATCACCTGGGGGATGCAGTAGAGATTGCGTTGAAAAATGGGGCTACCCTTGTCACTATGGTGGAACTTGGGTGGGCATTACAGGCAAAGCATCCTGATCTTAAGGTGCATGCAATAAACTACAGCGGTACCGTGAATGTTGGAGGCATAGATATCACGTCGGTCCTTGCCTTCCACACGTCCAGCCTTGATGGGGGATATGCAGGAAATCCCATGGGAATGGTCTTCGGAGATTCACTCAAGATCTATCATGCCGGGGA
>JAJZNS010000055.1 GCA_021811635.1 Thermoplasmata archaeon | reverse complement strand
GCGATGCCGGAACGAAGCCTTCAACGGAAGAGGTTGCCCTCCAGGAATCTCCAGTTAAGGTAGAAAAGACCGAGAACAAAGCATCGACCGGTGTTGACATATCAAGCGCAAAGATACTCGTAAGCGTAGGTAGGGGCCTGGGAAAGAAGGAAGGCCTGCAGCAGCTTGAGCCACTTGTCAAGGCTTTGGGAGCAGAGTTTGCTGGATCAAGGCCGGTCTGCCTCGACTACCAGTGGCTCGGTGAGGACCGTTGGGTAGGCATCTCAGGCAAGAAAGTAAGCCCTAAGGTGTACATCGCTCTTGGAATATCCGGGCAGATACAGCACATTGCAGGCATCAGGGGATCGAAGGTCATAATGGCAATAAATAAAGATAAGAGCGCTCCTATTTTCGAGGAGTGCGATTATGGCATTGTTGGAGATATGTACCAGGTGGTCCCGAAAATCCTCGCACTGCTGAAATGACCTGCGAATTTAATACCTTGAAACATTATTTTATAATTATTTAACTGTTCTGATTTTTATTCCATTCCATTAAAAACTTGCTCAGACAAACATTTTTATACAGTATCAGCGTGTATTTATTTTGAAAGCCATGAAAAAATCTTCATTGATAGTTTTGGTATCGGTATTGACCATAATACCGTTCATAGCTTTGCTGGACGTGCCTGGATACGCGACAACCGCCCCTTCGCTGGGAGGTTTGCCTTTCTTTTATTGGTATCAGATAATGTGGCTATTCCTTGCAACAGTGTTGTTTGGCTCCGCTGCACTTATATGGAACAAAACGGAGGAGAGTGAGTAAATATGCTGAGTGATCTTGGTATCGGGATATTTATAGCTCTCTTCGTAGTGTTTGTCTTCCTCGGTGTCTGGGGCAGGAATTACAAGAAGGGCGACTTAAGTAAGATGGACGAATGGGCCGTGGGTGGAAGGCATTTCAGCGTGTGGATCGTATGGTTCTTGGTTGGCGCTGATCTTTACACTGCATACACTTTCATAGCAATACCATCGTCTGTTTTTGCTAAGGGTGCGATTTTCTTCTATGCAGTGCCATATGTTGCAGTAACTTTCGGTATAGCAATGTGGGCAATGCCAAAACTGTGGAAAATTTCAAAGAAAAATGGCTACGTAACAGCAGCTGATTTCATAAAGGGATATTCTAAGAGTAAACTCCTTGCTATTCTGGTCGCCATAGTTGGAATCGTTGCGGAACTGCCGTATATAGGCTTGCAGATCGTTGGTATGCTCTCCGTCTTGACCGTCATGCTTCATGGTGTGGCTGACCTGACACTTGTTACGGATCTTGCGCTTATACTTTCATTCGTTATTCTGGCAGCATTCACTTTTGTCAATGGTTTGAGAGGAGCAACACTGACAGCTATATTTAAGGATGCCATCATTCTTCTGAGTGTTGCCATAGTCATAGTTGTTGTAGTATCTAAAAGCGATTTTTCGTCGGCATTCACTGCACTTAGCGGAAAAACAGCATTTTTCCATGTTTTGCCGATTGATTTTAATGCATATTGGAGTCTTTTCCTTATGAGCGCATTTGCACTATATCTTTATCCACATGCGGTCACTGGATCGCTAAGTGCGAAGAGCCCAAAGGTGTTGCGAACAAGTCAGTCTCTTCTTCCGCTTTACGGGGTTGGGTTAGCATTTTTGGCGCTATTCGGGGTTTTAGTGTATTCCAATACATCCGCAATGGCTTTTCTTGGTACTTTCCAGGCAAGCTCAGAAGGCACTTATGTCGTTCCGGCATTGATCCTGTATACACTGCCAAGTTGGTTAACAGGGTTCGCTTTTCTGGGAATATTTATCGGCGGCTTAGTTCCCGCATCAATCATGGCAATATCCCAGTCAAATCTGCTTACCAGCAATATCATCCGGGAATTCAAACCAGATCTGAAGCCAAATAGTGAGACGTTGATTGCTAAGATTGCGGCAGTATTCTTCATATTCTTGGCAGTTGGATTCGTATTTCTATTCCCTCTGACCTATGCTGTACAACTTCAGCTGCTTGGTGGAATAATAATACTACAGACATTACCGGCGCTTTTCATTGGGTTAGTTACGGATAAAATGCACAAATATGCACTATCATTGGGTCTTCTCGTTGGACTAGGCTTGGGATTTTATTTCATGGAGGTAGCCAATAATTATGGTACTTGGGTTAGCACTTTGATTAACACTAATTCAGAATTCGGGCCGTTCTTCATCGGTCTCTTTGCCCTGCTGGCTAATCTCATAGTCGTGGGAGTCGGAACACTTATCTTCAACTATGCAGGAAAGAAGGGAAAGGTTGCACCTGCTCAGGCAAAGGAGTGAAGCGTAGCGCAATCGGAACCATTCCCATATTTTTTATTATAAACAAATACTTCTATTATTTTTCCGATAGTTCATTGACCGGTTGAGAGGACGCCCGTGGTAACATTATTAGGGACTTGAGAGCTATTAGGCACCATGCAGGATTCCACTTTTGATCTGTATGACTGGCTGATGGAGAACGTACCGGGTACAAAATACAATCTGAGCCAGAGCGGAATGAATCAGGTTGACATCTCTAGGATAGGCATCAAGACAGATTTCGCTGAATTTGCTTCGGCAAATATTGACGGCGAAAAGTTTTTCCGAAAGACGGTTGCAGCACTGCATTCCGTTGATGTGGATAACGTAACCTCGACAATCGGAGGGTCACAGGCTATCTTCATCGTCGCCTCCATAATGGCGATGAATCACGAGAGTGTATCCATACCAGTACCTGAATACGAGCCGATGTTTTCTGTGCCGGAAATGGTAGGATTAAGGGTAGACAGGATCAACAGCGGAGACTTTCCAGGAAAAGCCGGAAAAGAAACCGCTTTCATGATCAGCGATCCGAACAACCCTCGCGGTGTCCGGTATCGGAGGGAAGTAATTGAGCAAATAGCGGAAACGGTTGCAGAGAACCGCACTCACGCCCTGATAGACGAGGCCTTCATGGATTTCTCATATGAAAAACCTCAGAGAATCAAGGTAAGCGAAGGCACTATTTTCTCCAACACCTTTTCCAAATTTTACGGCCTTGGTTTCATGAGGACGGGGTACGTCATATCCGATGAGGAGACCATAGCCAGAGTAAACCACCTCAGGAGCCTCTTTACCGGCGGGAGCTCTTCCTACATTCTCTGGATCGCTGCGCAGATTCTCCAGAAGAGGGATTATTTCTACAACATGGCAAAGAAGCTTGTGGACGTGAACCGGAAGATAGTTGCGGATTTCGCGGACGAAACGGGCCTGGTCTCGGAAGTTGGTTCTGGATCCGCACCTTACTGCCTTATGCGTTACAGGTCGAAGATAAATCCGGCGGACCTCTGCAGGCAGGTTCTCTCTAAGACTGGAGTGCTTCTGTCATCAGGGGCATATTTCGGGTCAGAAAGCTCATTCAGGCTATGCTTTACCCCTGAAACCGAGAGGCTGACGGAGGCTATAGAACTGCTCACAGGCTTCTTCAAGGCGTTACGCTGAGGCACCTGAACTTTTACGATAGTTTAGTATATCTTCAAGGCATTTAAGTGCGTGAAGCCAGAGTATGTAAAAGTGAGCATACCCGCCGGGGACACTTACAATTTCATCAAGGGTACGCTTAGAGAACGCTCGCTTCACACAGTATGCGAGGAGGCCAGGTGCCCCAATATCGCAGAATGCTGGCAGAGCGGCACTGCTACATTCATGATTATGGGAAGCAATTGTTCCCGCGGCTGCCGATTCTGCTCCGTAACTCATGGGGGCATGCTTCCCCTGGATTCCGATGAGCCGGAGAAGGTCGCCCAGTCCGTCAGTGCGATGGCACTGAAATACGTTGTAATAACATCTGTTGATCGGGATGATCTCCCCGATCAGGGATCAGGTCACTTTGCAAGGGTCATAAGGAAGGTTAAGGAATCTGGCATTTATGTAGAGGTGCTCATACCTGATTTTCAGGGAAAGAGGGAATTTATTGACAGCATAATCGCGGAAAGGCCGGAAGTTCTTGCACATAATGTGGAGACGGTGAGACGGCTTACACCGGTTATAAGGGACGCAAGGGCCGGATATGACCAATCACTTTCATTGTTGAGGTATGTCAAGGAAAGGAACAGCAGGCAGATTACAAAATCCTCCATCATGCTTGGGAATGGGGAATCTGATGATGAAGTCATGGAAACCATGGAGGACCTGAGGGACGCCGGCGTGGACATACTCACTATCGGGCAGTACCTGCGGCCGTCAAAGAAACAGATTGAAGTGAAGGAGTACTGCACCCTGGACCGGTTTCGAATGCTGGAGGAAATGGGCTACAGGCTTGGCTTCTCCTACGTAGCTTCTGGTCCTCTTGTCAGGACATCTTATAAGGCAGCGGAAGCGTGGACATTAAGGAGGTTGGATAATGACAGAAATGGTAAATGAACAGAATGAAAAGGACGTCTTTGTCAGGGCATACACTGCGATGGTGCTGTCCAGGACATTCGACAAGAAGATAGTGATGGCTCAGAGGCAGGGAAGGATAGGCTTCTACACTCCATCCATAGGACAGGAGGCAACACAGGTCGGGCTTTCGATGGCTCTTGATCATGATGACGTGATATTCCAGTATTACCGGGATGTCGCACTTATGATTCACAGGGGCGTACCCATTGAGGTCATTCTGGATCAGATAATGGGCAATGCGGAAGACGAATCGAAGGGAAGACAGATGCCAAGCCACTACACGGCAAAGAAATACAATTTCATGTCGGTGCAGAGCCCGGTAGCAACAAACCTGCCGCTTGCGGTCGGCGCGGCTTACGCCCTGAGGTACCAGAAGAAGAACACTGTTGTTGTTGCAACCTTTGGGGACGGATCAACTTCAACTCCTGACTTCCACGCGGCAATGAATCTTGCTGCCGTATTCAATCTGCCGGTAATTTTTCTTTGCGAAAATAACGGATGGGCAATATCCCTTCCTACAGAGAAACAGACTAAGGTGGAGATATCGGAGAAGGCAGCCGCCTATGGAATGAAGGGTATAAAGGTGGATGGAAATAATTTCATAGAAACTTACAAGGCAACAATGGAAGCTGTGGAAAGGGCGAGATCAGGAAAAGGCCCGACCCTGATTGATGCCATAAGCTTCAGGATGGGAGCCCACTCCACATCCGATGATCCTTCAAAGTACAGGAGCCAGACGGTTGAGGAGGGCAGCGAAAAGGATCCAATCACTGTTGCCGAGGAGCAACTCAAATCGCTCGGATACCTGAACGATTCCCTCATTGCAAAGATTAAGGAGGAATCGACAAAGATGGTCAATGACAAGTTCGACATCCAGGAAAAGATACCTGCACCAGTACCCAGCACCATGTTTGATGACGTTTACGCTGAAAAGAACTGGATCATAAAGGAAGAGGAGGATGATATCCTTTGAGCACTATGAATATGGTACAGGCACTCAATTCAACGCTTGATCACATCATGTCCGGGGACAATAGCGTGATCCTTCTCGGCGAGGATATCGGCAAGGACGGGGGAGTCTTCAGGGTCACTGAGGGACTTCAGGCCAAATACGGAGAGGAAAGGGTAATAGACACTCCCCTTGTGGAACTTGGAATCGTTGGCATGTCCGTGGGCATGTCGCTAATGGGTGTGAAGGCCATCCCGGAGATACAGTTCCAGGATTTCATCTACACCGCATTTGACCAGATCATAAACCAGATGGCAAAGATGAGATACAGATCAGGAGGAGGCTTCACGCTCCCGATGGTGCTCCGGACTCCGTATGGTGGTGGGATAAAGGGAGGGCTTTATCATTCCCAGAGCGGAGAGGCATATTTCGCCCACACCGCTGGGCTGGTGGTTGTTACACCGTCAAATCCATATGATGCCAAGGGCCTGCTCATTTCATCCGTGGAGAGTCCTGATCCTGTCATATTCCTTGAGCCGAAGAGGCTTTACAGGGCTGCAAAAATAGAGGTTCCGGACGAGGATTACAGGGTGAAGATAGGCGAAGCCGCCAGACCCATGGAAGGGGATGACCTGACCATAATCACGTACGGAGCGATGGTCCCGACCGTTCTTAACACGGTGAAGAAGAACAACCTGAACGCTGATGTTCTTGATCTGAGGACCCTGCTGCCAATGGACGTCAACGCAATAATCTCCTCCGCAAAGAAAACCGGAAGGGTTGTCATTGTGCATGAAGCCCCAAGGACCCTTGGAATGGGTGCAGAAATCTCCGCCCTTATATCGGAAAGGGCAATAGAATACCTGTATGCGCCTATCCTCAGGGTGACCGGCCCGGATATACCATTCCCGTACCGGCTGGAAGACTATTACATGCCAGGCGAGGCGCGCATCATGAAGGCTGTGAAGAGGGTAATGGAGTTCAGGTGATAACATGTATGTATTCAAGCTTCCAGACATTGGAGAGGGAGTAACGGAAGGCGAGATAGTAAAGTGGCACGTAAAGGAAGGGGATGCTATAAGCAAGGATCAGGACATGGTGGAAATCATGACCGACAAGGTTACCGTCAGGATCCCGTCTCCTGTGAACGGGAAAGTTTCAAAGATAATGTTTCCCGAGGGCCAGGTTGTGCAGGTGGGCACGGTTCTCCTGCAGGTTGATGACGGATCCGCTTCGCCCGCTGCCCCGGCGGAAGCAGTTGAGGCACCAGCTGCCCAGAAACCATCACCACAGATTCAGGCGGCAAAATCAGGCACAGCTACAGCTTCGCCCGCGGTGCGGCGCATCGCAAGGGACAGGGGAATCAGCCTGACAGACGTTACCGGAACTGGTGACGGCGGGAGAATAACACTTGAGGACCTGGACCGTGCAGCATCCAAGCAAAAGACACCTGCACCGGCAGAGGCTAAACACGTTGAAACAGCAACGCCTGGCGATGAGGTTCTTGAGATGAGGGGACTCCGCAGGCTGATATATGACAAGATGACTAAATCCAAACAGACAATGCCACACTTCACTGTTATGGAGGAGATTGACGTTTCCCCAATGATAGAAGCGAGAGACAGGCTCAAGGAGAAAAGCATTTCGGTCTCATTCACGCCGTTTTTCGTGAAAGCGGCCGTTGTGGCACTTAAGAAGCATCCATACCTGAATGCGGTGTACAACGAAGAAAAGAAAAACTACACCATAAGGAAGCAGTATAACATAGGGATTGCCATTGATACGCCTGACGGCCTGACCGTAGCGGTTGTCAGCGACGCTGACAGGAAAAGCCTTGTTGAGGTTTCTTCTGAAATATCTGATCTGGCTGACAGGGCCAGGAAAGGCCAGCTGAAGTTGAAGGAGGTCCAGGGATCGACCTTTACAGTGACCAATGTGGGTACGATTGGAGGGATAATGTCAACGCCCATCATCAACTATCCGGAAGTGGCAATACTTGGCGTGCACAGGATAATGTCATCTGTCGACGCAAGCGGAAAGCCCATCAGGAAGATGTTCATCTCCCTGTCATGCGATCACAGGCTGATTGACGGGGCTGAAGCCGCAAGATTCATAACCGAAGTAAAGGGGTACCTGGAGAACCCCGTAGTATTCCTGGCTCAATAGGTGGTGATAACATGAGATATGATGCCATAATTATAGGTGCCGGCCCAGGAGGTTATGCGGCTGCAATCAGGCTTGGACAGAAGGGAAAGAAAGTCGTCCTCGTAGAGAAGGACAAGATAGGGGGAGAATGCCTCAACTATGGATGCATACCATCCAAGGCCATAATAGAGCTTGCCAGTTCCATTGATTACCTGAAGAGGATGAAAGGGGTTCAGATGGACCTGAAGATGGACATGGCCCAGTGGCAGGAATGGAAATGGGGAATGATAAACAGGCTTACCGGCGGTGTGGAAACGCTTTGCAAGAGCTATTCAGTCGAGATAGCCAGGGGAGAGGCAATGATCGTTGACAGCACCCATGTGGCCGTTAATGGTAAAACATTTGAAGCGGAAAATCTTGTAATCGCGACGGGATCTTCCCCGGTCAAATTCGATAGTTTCCAGGGCGTGCTTTACAACAGGGAAATGCTTGATCTCAAGTCCATACCGGAAACACTGGTTGTGATCGGTGGCGGATACATCGGCATTGAACTCGGGACTGCGATGGCAAAACTCGGATCAAAGGTGACTGTAGTAGAAATGATGCCGGCAATTTTGCCTGGAGTTGATCCGGATCTCGTGAAACCCGTAGAAAGGAAGATCAGGGAACTGGGCATTACTGTCTTCACAGGCACAAAAGTCAAGTCAGTCACAAAGGGGGAAAAATATTCTATTGTGCTGGAGAATGGAAACACGATGTCGGCCGACATAGTCATGCTTACTGTGGGAAGGAAGCCCAACATTTCAGGATTCGGCCTTGAAAAACTCGGACTTGCCATGGACGGGAACTTCATAAGGACGGACAAGAGGAAGAGGACCAGCATCCCTAACGTTTACGCCATCGGCGATGTTTCCGGACAGCCCATGCTTGCGCATAAGGCATATTATGATGCCGATATAGCCTCTGACAACATTTGTGGAATTGACAGCGAGGTTGAGTATCTTGCCATGCCTTACGTCATATACTCTGATCCGGAGATTGCCTACACCGGTTCCAAATCCACAGGAGAAACCTATTTTCCTGTTGCCGCAAATGGAAGGGCACTGAGCATGAACGCATCTATCGGAGGTTACCGCATATACCATGATGAAAAGGGTAATGTCAAGGGTGCCGGGCTTGTTGCGCCGCACGCGTCAGAGATGATCTCCGAGATCTCCCTGGCAGTGGAATCAGGGCTGAACGCGATGGATATCGGCCTGACCATTCACCCTCACCCGACGGTATCCGAGGGCGTTAAGGAATCGGCGGAAGCTGCATATGGAAAACCGCTTCACTTCAAACCTGCGCACTGATCTGGGCAGGATACCCTACGGTGAGTGCCTTGATCTCCAGATGCAACTGGTCAAGCTGAGGAAAGCAGGAAAAATAGGCAACACACTCCTCTTTTTGGAGCATTATCCTCCGGTATACACCATAGGCAGGAAGGCAGATCCGAAGAATTTTTCCGGAGTGGAGGTCATCAGGACCGACAGGGGAGGTGACGTGACGTACCATTCACCCGGTCAGCTTGTATGCTACCTGATTTTCAATGTCGAAAGGGATGGCCGGAAGGATGTCAGGAAATTTGTACATTCGGTGGAATCTGCCATAATCAACTCACTGAAGTCCTTCGGTTATGATGCATACGTAGGCACAGAGCCGGGAATATGGATCAGGGGGGAAAACAGGAAGGTAGCTTCACTGGGCATGGCAATTGACGGCAACACATCCTACCACGGGTTTGCCCTTAATCTTACGCAGGAGCCCATCGATGGCTTCCTGTCGGTGAACCCATGCGGAATGGAGCCTTCCGTGATGGGCTTTGTTCCGCTGGACCGGTCTTCCGTGATCAGGGAGATTGTAAATAATTTTTCCTCAGAATACGGGCAATTCAATGAGGTAAGCAGGCATGAACTCGTGGAAGCTGTCAGGACTCTCTCCTGATGTCCCAGATCCTCTCCTCTATTCCAAGCCGCCGGTTAGAAACAAGTGCCGTCATGAACAGGAGGGAGGAAAGCCTGTTCAGGTATATCATGACAAACCTGTTTAACTCCATCTCCGTGGAAAGATAAACTGCAAAACGTTCCAGCCTGCGTGTAACCGTTCTGGCGATGTGCATAGATGTTGCCTCAACGGATCCGCCGGGCACAACAAAAAGCCTCACCTTGCCAATCTCGGCCTTGTATTCCCTTGATCTCTGCTCCAGCCACTCTACCCTTTCCGGCTTTATGGTTCTCCCTTTCCCCTCTGCGGACACATCCTCGCCGAGAGCGTAAAGATCTTCCTGTGCTGCCAGCAGATCCTGCCTTACATCATCCCATCTCGTAATGACAAGCGCATTGCCGATAAATGATATGGCCTCGTCCAGTGTGCCTTCAAATTCAACAAGCGGTGATGCCTTCCCAACCCTCTTCCTGAGTCCGGTGTCCGTTTCTCCGGTATCACCCCTCCTGGTAAACATTACAATCAGATTGGCAAGAAAAACTTAAGCTTTGCTCCCTGAAACCTTGGACCAGACGGAATGGGGAAGAAGGAATCCTCCTATGGCACCCCCAAGTGCCTGGAACAGCACACCGAATACAACCAGCCGGATGTACATCGCAGTGTTTCCCAGTCCCGTAAGGTAGGAGACAAGCGAAAGGTCACTGGATATTATGGTGGAATATGGAGAGTATGGGGTGAAGAGATGCATCGCACCTGTTCCAAGTATGGCGAATATTATCACTGCAATGGAGAGTATTGCTCCTGAAACGACGCCTGCTATGGCGCCTCTTGCTGCTCCCCGTGCAATCAGTCCAGCAACGATTCCCGCAAATACAATCACGAAGAAGCTCAAGTTGATAAGCAGCAGAGTTATTGCCAGCGCTGCAATGATTCCAGCGGCAATGTTACCAACGTAACCCAGCCTTGACTGTTCATCCATGAAATTGTATCTGGCATTTCGTATTTAAAAGTTTGTTGTACGCAGCTATGCATGGGCTCAAAAATACCTGAAGGTTGACCTGTCAAGCTGGTTCATGAAGTCATCTGCAATTCCTCTTTCAGGATCCGGTGTCATTTCAACACAATCCCAGGAGATCCTGACCCTTGTCTCGCCGGCCGGGTCAATGCCAGATACCGAGAAATTTATGGCCCTTATCCTGTCAATCTCCTCAGGATCCGGAAAATCACTCTTCGTTGCAATGTCATTTGTGTCTGCACCGCTGAAGATCTCGCATGACTCATAGAAAATGCCGTATCTGTCAACCTGTATTTTTCTCATTTTCTTCAGGCTGAAAAGGTTTGAGAAATAGGTCACCAGGTCAGAGAAATCATCATTTTCAACCTTCATAACGTATCTTCAGGGCTTACTCCATAAAAAATATTGTTTAGCAGCTGGCACAAATTATCTGGTTGATTGTTCAACCGGGCTCCTTCGCGATCTCAATTCATACGCCAGCAGCACGACAGACACCAGAAGCAGCAACGTCCCTGCCGTTCTCCACATGGCGGTGTATGTCAATGAGTCTATAATGTACCCATAAATGGGAGTGCCGACTATGACGCCCAGGTACATTATGCTCAGTGCAGCTCCGCTGTAAACCCCAACGCTCTCCCTTGGAGCCTCTTCCGATATTATTGTGACATAGGTCGAGTTCCAGGCAACGGCAGAGAATCCGAGGAAAAATGATCCAACGGAGGCGAAGTACCATTCCGAGGCTTCCAGGGGCACAAGTATGAGCATTATTCCTGAAAGCACGACAATCACAAGTAGGACAACCCTCTGGCTCATGTGAAAAACGTACTGGCTGAGTATAGGCCACACCACCCTTCCTGCAACAGCACCTGCCAGCATAACAGCCAGCATAAGTTCCGAGAAAAACACTTCATATCCCCTGAATTTCAGGAATACGACAAAATACGTGAAGATGGACTGCTGCCCAAGGGAGAGAAATATGGCAACAATGCTGATCATTACAAGGTTCCTGTTCTTCAAAGCCTTGAGGAACGTACGGTTGAACTGGCTTCTGGCCTTTTCCTGCCTGGGCATGGGCCCCGACTTCCTTATGATCAGGGCGATCAGGAGCGCGAGGGCTACCATTGCAAGGAAAGCGTCCTTCAGGGAGAACCTTATGGCTATTATCGGCAGCACAAGAGCAGACAGGGCAGCTCCTACGGGAACTCCCGCCTGCTTAATTCCCATGGGCACGGCGTGCCTCGGGTAGTATGTGTTGATTATTGCGCTATTTGTGGCTGGTGTGACTATTCCGTAGCCGAACCCTATGATTATGTATCCCACGACCACGACAATGTACGTTTGCGCGCTGAAAGCAACCAGCGACCCGAGGGAAAGCAGGAAGAAACAGATCTTCAGTGCCGTCATGGAACCAAGCCGGTCTACCATTATTCCCCCTATGTTCGCAGCCAGCAGGGATCCCAGGAAGACAGAACTGGTAATGAAGCCAAGTTCAACGGAATTTATCTGGAACGTACCCTTGATGAATACGGAGAGAGGGGCATATGAATTGTTTGTGAAATTAGCAAGGAGCTGGAGAATCATTATCTGCAGGAAAGGAGGTATCATCCGCCTGATCAAGGAATCTGACATGGCCTTTGCATGAAATAAGTGGGTGGCTTTTATCATTATTGTTTTAGCGATGTTACCCATTGCAGGGAGATCGGAAAAGTTCAGCCGGAATCCGGAATACCCTCCCTGAGGTCAAACGAAGACATTCTTCCTCATTTTTGTGGGAAGGAAATCGTCCCTGGCAAGAATATAGTAACTCTCTGCCCCGGAATGAAAGTCCACTGCTACAAATCCGGATCCGAAGAGCAATTCAAGCGCCTTCCTTGAGGAATCCCTCCAGCGGGCAGCCTCAGCAATGCCTGATCTCTTCACCGCATTGAAGTTTTCCGGGATAAATACTATCGCACTCTTTCCCCTTTCGGTGATACTTTCCAGATCCGGGCTCACTTTACCGTTTCTGTCAAGGGCGATATCCGCATCTCCCATTGAATCCGGTCTCTTGTAATCGAGCCAGAGTTCAGCGACAAACCTGTCAGTTCTTATGCCTGCGTTTATGCTATCCTCCATCTCTCCGTAGAAATTCGTGAGAAAGGTTCTGGAAAAGGCGCCTATCTTGTGTATGTTGAAGTTTGCGTTCAGGGACATAAGGGGATCGAAGGTCCAAGCGATCATGTCGTATCCATGGTTTCTCGCCCATTCTTTCTGGTACATCTTCAGGCTGTACCCTATTCCCGAGTATTTCTTCCCTTCCAGGACGCCGGTCATGTGGGAGTAGAAATAATCGTAGTTGTTTCTCCTTCCCGGAAAGCCGAAATTCATGCCAACAAGCTTGTCATCATCATAAGCCCCGATGACGACCCCTCCATGGAATTTCATCGCGACCACAATGTCTTTGACAAGGCTGTCAAGCTCCCTGAATCCCCATGCCGACTTAATTATTGGCACAATCTGCCTGACTTCATCGGGATCGTGAACCTCCGAGATTTTCATGGCTGGCAATACAGAGCGAAGATTAAAAATTATTACTATCATAACTATTAATAATCAAATTCAGGTATTCTGCAGCATGAAGGGAAGGCTTTCATACAGCATCCTACGGATGCCATTGATTTATCCGTTCGAGACAAGCTTCGGCAGGCAGACAGAAAGGGTACCGATCATATTCAGGCTGGAAAAAGAAGGGGTATCGGGCTACTCCGAGTGCGTTACTGATGTGGACCCGTTCTACAGCTACGAATCCAACTCCACTGTATTGCCTGTAATTAAATCCTACCTCGGTAAAATGGTGGGAGAAGCAAAGGGCCCGGATGAATTCATGGATGCTGCGGAACTGATCAAGGGGCACAATATGGCGAAGGGGGCACTGGAAATGCTTCTCTGGGATCACGAGGCAAGGAAAGAGGGAAAGCCGCTTCATAAACTCCTTGGGGAAAGCAAGGGATATGCTGAGGTTGG
>JAJZNS010000057.1 GCA_021811635.1 Thermoplasmata archaeon | reverse complement strand
CCGGAGTTAGGATCAGGTCTATTATCAGGACAAACATTATCGGCAACTCATAATGGTAGGTTATGCACTGGGCTGAAGCTTTTTTCACGGATGATTCAGACGAAGTGATAGCTACCGGCATCTCCCCCTCGGGCGCCATTCATATTGGCAACATGAGGGAGATACTAACAGGGGACATTCTTAGCAAGGCGGCAGTTCGAAGGAAAAAGAAGACTCGTTTCATCTATCTTGGCGATGATGCAGATCCGCTCAGAAAGGTTTACCCATTCCTGCCAGCAAGCTACTCGGAGCATGTGGGGAAACCCCTTTACAGGATCCCTGCGCCTGAGGGAAAGCAGTCATACTCGGAATACTACCTGGCTCCCTTCCTGAAGACACTCGACATCGTAAACGTCAGGGTAGAGGTTATAAGATCATCCGATCTTTACAAGAACGGAACACTTGCTGAAGCTGCGAAATTGATTTTTGAAAACATAGGTAAGGTCGAACAGATACTTCAGGAAGTGTCCCAGAGAAAGCTTGAGAGCAACTGGGCACCATACAATCCCATGTGCAGCAGTTGCGGCAGGATCACCACCACAACAGTCACAGGTATCTCTTTCCCTTATGTGGAGTACACTTGTAAATGCGGCAACAGCGGAAAGAGCGATGTCAGGAAGGACGATGGTAAGCTGCCATGGAGGCTGGAGTGGCCTGCCAAATGGTTTGCCCTGGGGGTGACCACTGAACCCTTCGGGAAGGATCATGGTGCCGCCGGCGGATCGTATGATACCGGAAAGCGGATTGCAGAAGAGATATTCCAAATAAGGGCGCCTAAGCCCATGATGTTCGAGAGAATTCTCCTGAAGGGAAAGGGTGTAATGCACTCTTCCACCGGAATCAACGTCTCTGCCTATGAATTCGTCAGCAATTCCCCGCCGGAGGCTCTGAGGTACATACTTGCCAAGAATCAGCCGTCAAGGCACATCAACTTTGATCCCGGGCTTGGACTTCTCAGCGTGATGGACGAGATGGAGAAATACAAAAGGGCCTACTTCGGGTTGGACAGGGTGTCTGAGGAAAACCTGGAAAGCATTCTGCTGTACAGCTCAGTCACAGGAATGATAGAAAAACCTGCTCCAGTAAGCTTCCGTCACCTGGTAACGCTTATTCAGATATACAGGGATCCGGACTCCATTATCAGGCTCGCAAGGGTCGATGCCGGCGGAGAGGAAATTGTCCGCAGGGAGATTGAGATAGCCAGAAGGTGGCTGAATTCATATGCGCCTGAGGAAACAAAGTTCAAGATGCTGCCGGCAGACGAAAGAGTAAATCTGCCCGAGAAGGAGAGGCAGTTCATCTCGACCCTCCTGACAGCCCTTGAAGGTGCGGAATGGGATGCAGAAAACATCCACAATGTAATTCATGAGTCGATAAAGGCATGCGCCATAGATCAGGAGGAAGGATTTATGGCAATCTACAGGCTCCTAATCGGAAAGGAAAAGGGACCAAGGCTTGGCTATTTCTTGTATGGGCTGGGCAAGGAATTCGTAACCAGGAGGCTGCGAATCAATGCTTGAAACGCAAATTTCTAAGAATCAGCTCAGGAAGATATATCTGGAAGCTTACGGATGCACCCTCTCAAAGTCGGAGGCCGGCATCTATGTAAATTCGCTTCTGCGTGAAGGTGATAGCATAGTGTCGGATCCATCAGAAGCCGACCTCAGGGTTATCAACACTTGTGTGGTCATCTCACAAACAGAAAATAGGATGATACGCAGGATACAGGAACTTTCGGGCTTTGGTGATGTGGAAGTTACCGGCTGCCTGCCTGCTGTTTCTGCCCAGTCGCTTGATCAACCAGGAATAAAGCTGATCTCTGCCGGCACATTCAGGAATTTTTACAGGGGGGCGTTCGATAACGTGGAGATCAGGGATATTTCTATCTTTGACGGAATCCCGATAAACCAGGGATGCACGGGCAACTGCAATTTCTGCATATCCCGGATTGCCCGTGGAAAACTGCTATCCCGTGCCAGGGAGAAAATCGTTGGCCAGGTGAAGCTCCAGCTTGCCAGGGGAATTAAGGAGGTCAGGATTACCTCGCTTGACACTGCGGCTTATGGAAGGGATATCGGAACACGCTTGCCTGATCTTATTGGAGACATTACGGCCATCAATGGAGACTTCCAGCTCAGGATCGGGATGATGGAGCCAAAGAACACGTCCGAGATACTGCAGGATTTATTGTACAGTTACTCTGATAGCAAAGTCTACAAATTCATGCACCTCCCCGTCCAGAGCGGAAGTGATTTCGTTCTAGAGAAGATGAACAGAGGTTACTCCTCTTCAGATTTCCTGAGAATTGCGTCCAGCTTCAGGGAAAGGTTTCCGGAAGGGATGCTATCCACAGACATCATCACCGGCTATCCGGGAGAGGGCAATGCTGAGTTTGAGGAGACCATAGAAGTGATCGAAAAATCGAGGCCAAACATAGTTAACGTGACCAGGTTCTCGCCACGTCCATACACCAGGGATTTTTCTTCAGCCCCCATGTCATCCAATGAGACAAAGAAAAGGGACAAGGCTATAATGGAGATTCACAGAAGGATATCCGGGGAGGAATTTTCAAAATCCGTGGGAAATGAGCTATCAGTGCTTATCACCGAACATGGCAAAGGTGAAACTATGGTGGGCAGAGACCAGAATTACCGTCCGGTCGTCATTCCCGGCAGGTACGATCTTTACAGCCGGGTGAACTGCGAGATTGTGGGCTATGGAGAAACCTATCTTATAGCAAAAGAATCTGATTCCTGAGCCGCCCAGTTTGCGTATCAGCGATCCATGTGCCCCCAAGTTGCGGGCGGGCAGAATGGTGAACCTGTTTACATGTCGCCCCATGTTTCATTCATGCCTGAGATTGAGAGAGTCGAAACTTTGCCCCCACTTCTCCAGGAACAGGACAAGGTAACGTCGGGCATTCCTGGGGATCAACGATCTACGCTTCCGGATCCGGATGTTTCACCGTGGCAACCCCTTTGACTGGGCAGGCTAATGGAGCCTGTCCACTTCAACTATCTCGTCAAGCACGTACCTGTCAGACTTCTTAAAGCCAAAAAGAGTCTGGAATTCAACCGGGGTGAGTATGGGAAAGGGGAACCTGTCATAATCATCTATCGGTACCCTGGGACAGCCGGTAAAGATAACCGCATCTGAACCGGAATTGACTATGTCGTTAGAGTTGAATTCATTTGAGTACATCATTATATAATCCTTCCCGAGTTCCTTCAGTTGTGTGCAGATCAGATCTGCCAGTTTCTTCCTGTATTGCCCAACCTTTGTATCCACTATGACGCAGAACCTGTTTGCCTTCAGTGACTGAGAGATCTTGGCATAGCGCTTCCTGAGGAATTTCTCGGTCTCATCCTTCATGCTGCTGATCTTTCTCTCATTCAGGTCAAGAATGAAGGATTCCCTTGATCCGGAAAGTTGTGCACCAATTGCATGAAATCTTCCAGTGCTGATAACGAGGAAGCAGTCCACGTCGGCAGAAATGGAATGAGCTGCACTGAAATTGCATCCCAGTACCTGGCCGGGATAGCCCATTCTTGAATCCTGCCTGCCTATTTTTGCTGCAAGCCCCAGCCGTTCAAGGTGATCCTTCACATCGTTGATAATGTCAAGATACTGGATTGAAGCCAGCAGGCCAACAGTTCGATACCCCTTGCCAACAATTGGATCATAGACCTGATCGGGCAGGTCATAGGTGAATTCAGTCCTGTATTCCTCAAAAATTACGGGCTTTGGATAGCTGATGTTTGGTATCACGGAATGCCCGAACTGCACTATTACGTCGACGTCCCTGTAAATATCCGGGTTCCCGATATCACAGGCACCATAAAAAGCATCAGAGGAGAGGATCACTGAAAATTCTCTGCTCAATTCATTGAACAGGTTATAGGACGACCGTTTTAGGCCATCCGGAAGCATCAGCATTATTTTCCTGGCGTTCATAGCCCGAAGTCTTTCAACAAGCGATGTTGTATCTCTGATTCCCACAATGGTGTATGGATTCAGGTGATTAATAGTAATTCAAATGTATTCAATGTATAGAGAGACGCTGTAGGAAATCTTCTGAAACCATTGCCAGGCGCAATGGTATTAGTCCGGGCTGCAGATTCAGTATTGCCGGGAAACATTTTAGGTGTCACAGGGCTTCATAATCAAACAGTGTACTTGGCCTCACTATTACATATTTTCTGAAATAGTATTCCAGGAATTTCCGTTCAAATGAGGATACTGATTTTGGCCCGGCAACGTTCACTGAATTTCCCCTCAATACTCCTGCGGTGATCATGTTCCTCAACAGCATGGTGAAATCGGATCTTATGGTTGGAACGTCGCTTATATCAGAGTTGGCTAGTGCGAAGTTTGTTGCCTCCTCTATGACATCGCCTATCCTCCTGTCCCTGCCCGGGTAAAGATAGCGCAAGAGGAAATGGGATTTCAGAAACGGGTGCATGTTGTAAAGATAAGGTGCGGGAAAATTAGGAAAAACAAGATCGCTTTCCTGGAAGATTCTTCCAGCCATCACTTTCGCCCTTTCTGTCATCAGCCTTATGTTTCCGTCTGATGGAGAAACAACCACGTCCAATCCGTTGCCATCGCCCATACCGGGATCAGCAATCAGCAGAGAGGACTCCTGATCTGTCGAAAGGGACCTGAATTCCGATTCGTATCCAGGGAAACCAAGGGTGAAACCCCTTGCATTGCTCTCCCCCTTAATTGCGAGCACATAATTCCCATTTCTGGAATCCCGGAATATGTCCTTCATTCCCAGTGATCTAAGTCTCGCATCAACGCAGGAAATAATCAGGTGCCTCCTCTTCAGTTGTCTCATCTCTTTCAGGTACCTGGAGAACGGACTTGCTCCGGAAGGCATCTTACACCTCCATTGATTCCGAAATCTCGATCAATCTGGTCGCTATTTCCGGAGAGAACAGAGAGTCAGGGATCATCCGGATGTGGACGCCCTTGATGAGCGGGACAAACCCGTTTGCCCTGGTGCCTGAAACCAGATACTGCATGAAGCCAGGTTCGTTTACGGTCCTTATCAGGGAATATTCTTCTGCTACCTTTTCCAGGAAAAGGTCCTGGGAGGATTGTGCCCGGTGAAGCACAAAATTTTCCATATGCGACGAGGATCCGGCGACGAGCCTCATTCCGGCAAGTTTTTCCATTAACTTCCAGGAGGAATCCAGCAATACTTCGTATATCTTGGAAATGTCCCTGGCGAGGGAAACAGGGTCCCCTCGGACCCTTACCGAGCAGTCTCTCTTCAGGTTCAGGTTGCACTGTGTTCCTTCAAATTCAAGCGAAGTCGGCATGAATCCTCTTTTCCTGAACGAATTGAAAGTCTCCGATACAATGCCCCTGTTCATGCCCCTCATCGTTATCCTGCCTGAACCCCTTGAGATAAAAGACGAAAGTACGAGGCCATGGTCTATAAGCTTTTCCGGAAGGTCGAGAAAACTTGATATTGGTGCCAGAAAAAATAAGAGCCTGTCATAGTATTGTTTCTTGAATGCAGCATATTCATTTTCGTTGAGCTGTCCGAGTACAATGCGAAAGTTATCTCTGAATGGGATGAAGTTTACCTTTTCAAAGAGTTCCGGGATCAGTTTTGGGACAAAATGATCTCCCGGACTCATAACCAGGACGGCCCTGACTGGGCTGTTCTTCCTGTACGTTGCAAGTTGCTGTGCAAGGATTTCCCTAAGCTCTTCTTTTTCCAACGTGCTTTTATCCCGAACTGATTAAAAATAATTCGGATGAAACCAAATATCCCAATCCATGATAAGGCAGATGGGCCTTTTCGGTTTTTCTCTTTCGCACCTTCGTGGATTACCAACTTCAGGAAGAAAAATGAAGCCTGGGGTAACGAAATTTTGCGCGACCGGATTAAAACGTGCAAATTATTAGAAATGAAAAATTCATAGCGGCTCCGGTCCGGGAGGATTGATTAATTTCTGAATAAACCTGAAAAGTTTGTACCCAGTTCTTGAGTAACCCTTAAATATACAACTTCCTCTTCATTTTTGTGGTTTCGAAGTCTACTGCTGCTCTGGTCGTTCTGGCAATAGTCGTTACCTGGCTGCTGATCTCATCGATAGGCCAGATTAACTCCCCAGCCAGCCAGGGCGGTGGCACGGGCAATCTCAATGGCGGGACGGGAAATCATGGTTCCGGATCAAATTCCGGATTCACCTTTTCATTCCCTTCGTTTCCAGGGTTTACATTGCCATTTTCAATTACGCTTCCAGACTTCTCAAATTTGTTCAATGTGCAGTGGCCATCATTGAGCCCGGAAATCCACACGGTTGATTTATACGTCTCCTTTTTCAATCCATTCAGCCAGAAGCTCTTCCAATTCTTTAACCCCTTCAATGGGATTAATCATGGCCTGGGTAATCTTCTCAACACCCAAGTTTTTGGAGGGGGAACGCAGAACTTCCTGAAAATCCCGGATATCCTTCTGTATGCGGCGCTTGGTCTGGTGATCGTAGCCCTCATTTCCACATTCGTGGTCCGGATTGTTACCAGGGACAGGAGCAAGGGGGGCATCGTAAAGGGTGCCGAAACTGAGACATTGGCGGTGCTTAGCCCGGAAAGTACTGAAAGTATGACAGTCACATACAGCTATGCCACAGCCTCTTATCCAGGTTGGAACCAGGACGATCATTTCCTGAAGCCTGCAATACCGTCTTCATACCCTCTGGTCGCCATGACCGGAGAGGAGCTGATCGTGGGCTATCCGATAGGTACGGTATTTGACGCTGGATCTGCCGCACTCCTGAAATCTGAAGACGCGCAGGCGAAAATCGTGGTTGTGGAAGGCTGCAACCTTGTCAATGGAATATACCAAAACGAGGAGGACAGGCTTCATCTCAGGGGGGTTATCCCGGGGGATGAAATAATCAGAATGACGGAGGCCAACATAATCTCAGGCGGAAATGTTTCAAATACTGTCAGGGAACTTGTGCACAATGAGATCGAGAGCGGGCGAGTGAAGGATGCTGGCAGAATCGATCAGATCGTTCGTGCATTTGAACGCGTGCGGTATGGCGGTAAGGAGGCCAGCATGAAGGAACTGCGTGAATATTTTGACAATCTCAGGGAATCGTTAGCCTCGCCGTTAGCCATAATCTGCAACGGAGAAAGTTGAATTGAGAGTCTACCAGGGTGAAGCACTGTCCGCGCTGTTGAAGTATATTATATCAGCGCTGGTGCTTGTAATAGCCGGGGCGGTCATTTTCACGGCATCCCCGTTGATAGGCGGGATGCTGCTTGTGGTTGCAGTTTCATTCCCCCTGCTTCTTGCGGGAAAACTTCTGCTGGATTCTGGCAGGACTTATTCTCCAGTGTTGATGAGGCGTTTTGTAGCGCCAATGCCGGTTGAAGGAGCATTATCGGCACTGACTTATGATCTTGGAATATCTTCCCTGGGGGCATTCGGTGCAACGGGAGCATCGCTCGCGCTGCTTTTCTTCCTTCTTTTCGCATCCTTGAGGTACACAAGTTCTGGTCTTCTTGAAAAGGGGCCAAAACCTGAACCGGGTAGATGGTTACGCAGAACCTCAAACGCCCTGCTTTTTCTGGCAGCATATTTTGCATTCTTCCTGATGGGCGGTTTTTATTATTTCGGGTATCCATTCCTTTTTGCAGGTATAGGCATCATCCCATTCTCCATCGATCCACTGCTTTCCCTTTCCCGGAACAGGCAGGTTAAGGAACTCTCAGTGTGGATAAGAGACAGTTCGACTTCATACATCACCGGCCTCTTTGTGTTGGGATTGGCGTATTCAATTCTTGAAATCCCGAAACCTTATCAGGCCAACGAGTTCATACTGTTCTTCCTCCTGATGGGCACAGTGGTTCTGATCTTGTACGCTTTCTGGAGAGGATATTCTATCGGGACAGGGAAAATTGAAACGCTTTACAACACAATTTACATGAAACACAGGTTCACGCCGAAAGTGATATCAGAGACCGAGTCCGATCTCTTTGCGAATTCCGTGAAGGAATTTGTAGTCCATGGAAGTAAGCCGGACCTGCTTATAGCACTCTCCCATATGCTGGGAGTTGCCGGAACGAGCCTGGAGGATACCGGGGCTATTCTCGCCAGGCTGGCAGAGTACGGGGGATTGGGGGAATCAGCCGTTAACAATGCTTTTACAAAAAGGGCAATACAGAATGAGGTGTCTCGGAGGCTTGACATGATCAACAGTGTTGCAGTGGTGATTAAAAAAAGATTGGAGGCGAATGCATGAGCACAGAACAGTTGGAAGAGTACAGAAACAGCATATTAGACGCAATGACGGAGATATCAAAGTATTATGTGGGAAATCCGGAAACGGTGGTCAAGATCATGGCAGCAGTCCTCTCTTCAGGACACGTGCTCCTCAAGGATTTTCCAGGGATCGGCAAGACATTCATAGTAAAACTGTTTGCCCGCGTTATGGGCATGACAAGCAAGAGGATCCAGTTCACCCCTGATCTTCTGCCTTCCGATATAGTGGGAACGAAGGTCTGGAAACAGAATTTGGGAGAATTTCAGACAATCAAAGGGCCTGTTTTCGCGAACCTGATCCTCGCCGACGAGATCAACAGGGCTCCTCCAAAGACCCAGTCTGCGTTGCTTGAGGCAATGGAAGAGAGACAGGTGACAATAGAGGGTGAAACGATGCTGCTCGATCGTCCATTCATAGTCCTGGCGACACAGAATCCGGTGGAACTCGAGGGTACCTATCCCCTGCCAGAAGCTCAGATGGACAGATTCATGATCGAGCTCACCCTGGGATACCCCACAGACGACATCGAAGTGCTCAAGAGGAGGATTTCCTGGCAGAGCGACGATCCCAGTTCAACTGCCAGCGTAAAACTTGATTCAAAGGGACTTCTTGAAATCCAGAAATACGTAGAATCCGAAATTAAGGTGGACAATGACATCCTTGAATATATATCCGAATTCGCAAAGTGCCGCACGGACGAAAGGGTACTTGCTGGACCAAGCCCGAGAGGCTTGATCTCACTGCTCAGGATATCCAAGGCGATCGCCTTCATAGACGGCAGGGATTTCGTGATTCCAGACGACATCAAGAAGGTGGCAAGGGATGTACTCGGCCACAGGGTGATACTGAAGCCGGAACTTACCCTTGAGGACATAGACGGGGAGCGCATAGTCAGCGAATACCTGGTGAAGATCCAGGTTCCAAAATAGGTTAAAATGGTAAAGGAATGGAGCAAAGGCCTCCTTGCAATGATACTCGTAGGCGCACTCTCAGGGGCAACGGCCATAATCACCACGAACCGTTTCCTCGCCACCTCCATTCTGTTTGTCGCCTTCACGATCATTGCCCTTTACTCTCTTGACAGGGAAGGAAAATTCTCTGTAGGCGCAGTTTTTCCAGCCAAGGCAAAGGCGGAGGACACTATCGAGTTTACAATGCAGGCAATGTCAGAAACAGGTTTCGGGTTCTATCTGGTTGAACTGCCACTTCCGGAAGCTTTCCTCCTGAGGGAAGGATCAAACATTCATGTGATTTTCAAGGGGTTCAGGAAAGGGTCCTGGAAATTCACATTCCGCGCTGCGGGGATGAGACGTGGCACTTTCCTGCTCGACCATGTAAATTATACCTATTATCCCGCACTTGGTGTGATAAACAAAAAGGACGGAAAACTCGAGACTGGAGGGGAACTGGAGATACTTCCCAAACTGAGCATTCCAAAACTCCGGGTTAAAAGATTAAAGAGTGAACAGGTCTCTCCGAAGAATTCGATCTCGCGGACGGGCCCTATTTCTTCTGATTTCGAATCGGTAAGGGAGTACCAGGCAGGAGATTCATACAGGAATATCAACTGGAAGGCAACCGCAAGAAACTCCTTCTCAAATCTCATGGTAAACCAGTACGAGAGGGAGGGTGAAAAGACATTAATTTACCTTCTGGACCGCAGTTTCCCCATGTCCAGGGGTACTGTGGAGGAGAATCCGCTTGAATACGGGATATCCTTCATATTTGCCCATTCCAGGGCACTAATGAAGGAAAATATAAACACAGGTTTCTGGACTGCACAGTCGGGCAGGGGATTCAACAGCCAGTCCGTCATGCCATCGTCAGGGATAGAAAATGAGTACAGGTTCCGCAAGGCGCTATTGAGAACAGAGCCGCTGGCATCTAAATATGTCGTCTATCAGGTTGAGCCCAAGTTCTTCACAGTTGTGAGGGAGACGAGGGCAACGGTGCTTTTCATAACATCAGTATGGAAGGAGAATTACGAAGAGCTTTCGCGCTTCATCAGGCGGATACGGAAATATTCAGGAAATGTGCTGCTCGTCAATGTCTTATCTTCAGGGATCATCATGAAGCACATACTTTCCGGGATAGAGACCTTCTATGGAAAAAAGACAGCATTGAGAAATTCGGCCAGGTTTCTGGAAGAACTGCCTCGTATCAGGAGGGTCGACTGGGACCCAGTCAATGAGCCGCTTGGATATCTTGTGGGTTCTGTGTCAATGGTGACGGGAATATGAACAGGCAAATGCTTTCACTGGTATCCATCATATTAATGATACCCCCAGGACTGATACTTGCGAACAGCGGGTACCCCCCAGCTGTCATCGCCGGATTCACGGAAATCATAGTTGCCGTTGCAGCAGGCTTAATCCCATCTGAAAAGGGAGGCGGGTTTACAATATTCTTTCCCTTCCTCATTCTTGCCGTGGCAATGGCCCTTTCTCAGGGATATCTGCAGAGGCTGCTTGGCATTTCCCCTATTGTTCCGTCAATCTACGAGAATACGGTCGCATTCCTGATGGTCTTTGTCGTGCTGGGCATTTTCCTCTCAATGACATCAGGTGCGAGCAAAGCCATGGCCATTTCATTCAGGCAGTCCGGATTTGACGAGAAAGAATACAAATCCGCGTTATCATCATTCAACTCAAACGCAACCATTCTTGGGTTCGGAATGCTATTTCTATCCATTGCTGGATACATTGCTGTTTCCCTGCTGCCGGAACTAAACATTGGGTTTTTCCCGGCAGTCATTGCCTTCGGGATAGTTTACCTTTTAATATTCAGGGCTATATTTTCACAAAAAAAGCAGAACTGAAAAGGCTTATTTCCTGGCTCTTTTGATGGTGATCGGTACCAGGCCGTTTTCAAATTCATGCATCGCTATATCGACAGGATCGATCATTGTTGACGGCACATCAATTATCACCGGGGCGCCCATAGATATCTGGAGGGCCCTTGCACCTATAATCCTAGCTTTTTCAAATTTAGTAAGGGCCATAATGCTCAGCAAAACGATACGATAATAAAACCTCCTATTAATATGTTGCTGCGGGCGCAGAAAGATACGCGGATCGCCTTGTCTGTATCAATCCCCTGTCGGAATAAAAGGTATCAGAAGGCATGTGGACAACCTATAACCGCCTGAATAGTTGATTCGCCTTTGCCATCGCTCAAGGATCGTGAAGACCATCTGGCAGTTAAATTAGAATATGTATCGCCGGCATTCAATCCGCGTTTTGTTATCAGGCGGACTTACTTTTGGAAGCAATTCGGGCAGTGAGAGATCCGGCAATCCAACGACCGAAAATCTTTTCGAAATCGACAGTTGAATTCTTATTATGTAATAGGACGTTTTAATAACAATCCCCGCGTTACGATTCTGTATGTACAATTATGTCCTTATCCCGGGCGCATGGCTGGGAGGTTGGGTCTGGAACAAGGTGGATCCATTTCTGGTAAGGAAGGGAAATAGAGTGTTTCCTATAACTCTGACAGGGATGGGAGATAGAATTCACCTCGCAGGGCCTGAGATTGGAATTGAAACCGCAATAGAGGATGTCCTGAATGTTGTGAAATTCAACGACCTGGATGACATTGTACTTGTCGGCCATAGTTTCGCAGGTAAGGTTGCAGCAGCTGTTGCAGACAGGATACCTGAAAAGATCAGGTTGACCGTCTATCTGGACTCCTTCAGGCCAACTGATACGAGAGAACCGCAGGGAAGTTTTGATCCAACGGAGGACTTCGGCCCGCTTCCAAAAGGATCGTTCAGCATTCCTTTCTCGGAAAAAGTGTTAGATAGCATTGGAAAGGATGTTACAGGCGAGAACAGAAAATGGATGCTTGATAAATCAACACCATGGCCTGTCAGATTCGCCACCGATCCTATCGTACTTTCCAGATCAACTGGCAATGGCAGGGTTGCATACGTCTTTTGCACCCAGACGGGAGACCCGGTGGACGATATAATCAAAGGTAAATGGGGCAAGCTGCTTGGCCCATACCGCATAATGGACACCGGGCATTACCCCATGGTTACAAAACCCGAAGAACTTGCAAAACATCTTCTGGAATTTTCAGAAATTTGATGCTGGATAATCCTTTCCAGGGGAATTTCAGGGTTCCATTTCCTCATCCCTGAAAAGGATGTTCCAGGGAAGTTTTGCAGACTAACGAACAATTTATCTTCTTTCCGAATAACCACGGAAAAACCAGGTCTAGGCCATCAGTGTTCAGTCGCTATAAACCCAACGGAGGAATATTGGTATCTATCGCAATACTGGCAAACGGCAGCTTAATTATTTTTTACGGGAATTTCGGAATGTGTGTGAATAAATCACTCGAAATTAGTAATATTCAGTTTATAGGGTCATGACTCTCAAAACATCAGCTGCTGCCCAATGGATCTTAATCACATGAGACTATACCGGGAAGCGATTCATCAAACAACACGACAGGAAATTAAACATCACCGGGATGTCAAAACGGATTGCGATACAGTACATGAACCAGATTGCCCTGATGAGTTCTTATCCTCCACTTAAGTTTGCTCCGACAGCATCTCCAATAATACCTGCGGCTATCATGTTCTTAGGAAGAAGTGCCTGATATTGTTCCATACAGAAAATCCCTATCCCTCATTTTGAATGGCATACCCATATTCCCACGTTCGGCGTCAGCAACTATATTATATAGATAAAGTTGCTAGCTGCAACAGGGTTCGTATATGGGATATTCAACCTTGAAAGGTATTGCGGCAATAGTTGTGGCGATCGCTGTTGTTACAATGTCATTGACCACGGTTTCGTCTGCAGAACTCAGCGGAAGCGCAGGAAATTCTGGGTTTAACATCAATACGCCGATCCATCTCGTGGCATATAGCGATTATGCGCCTTCGTGGAAATCTACGATTACAGGCGATCCAACGGTTATCGGCCCTCCGATTCTCGGCAGCCAGAAGATTAGTGTATCTCTGAGCCTGTATCCTACGAACCTCTCAGAACTTACCTATTTCCTGTCAGGCCTAAGCAACCCCGTTTCGGGCTTTTATCACCACTATCTCAGCCAAGCACAGTTCATTTCACAGTATTCACCTTCTCCCCTGGTATATTCCTACCTGGAGAAGTATTATGCAGGGAAGGGACTCACAATCACAACCTACAAAGACAGAATGACAATGGGCATCTCGGGAACGCCCGAGGAAATCGGCAGTGCATTCAACATAACAATCGTCCAGTATTCTTTTGACGGGCTATCATTCTACGGTCCAACAGCCACGCCTGCAATACCATCTGCAGTGTTGAAATACGTCGC
>JAJZNS010000029.1 GCA_021811635.1 Thermoplasmata archaeon | reverse complement strand
CAGAAATCCGGTTGATCTCTGGCGACTGTCGCCCCCGCGTGTCGACTTCGGGTAACAGGATGTGCCTAGTATCCCGGCCAAGCCCGACTGCTGAGCATCTGTAACGGATATAAATCCTTTCTTGAACGATCATTGTTTCTTCTGGAATGGTGCTCCTGATCTTTGCAAAAAAGTCATTCTATAAGATTTTAATAAATTAAAGAGGTCTAAAAAATAAAAGGTTGGGGATTATGGTTTCAAAGGCCTTATGCGTTCTCCTGGCGGAGCCTGTTATCGCCTGAACTCTCCTCAAGGTTCATTCCTTTAGGCTCGGGCAGAAGCACGACTGTGAGGATCAGCCCCAGCACGGCAAACATTGCCAGAAGCAGGAAAAGCCCGGAGTAACCGAAGGCAGCGATTATGAAGAGGTCCAGGAATGTGCCTATGAAGGCGCCGGTCTTCCCACCTGCAGCTGAAGCTCCAGTTCCCAGTCCCCTTAAGGAGGTAGGAAACACCTCAGGCGGGTAGATGAAAGTCGTCACGTTTGGCCCGAATTCTATGAAGAAGTAACTCATCCCGTATATGACCAGGAACTCCACAGCATATGCGGCGCTCTGTATGTACGGCGCCAGGCCGAGCGTGAAGAACGTTGCCGCCATGAACAGGAAACCGATCGTCTGTATCGGCTTCCTTCCAATCCTGTCGATCGTAAAGGTTGCGATCCAGTATCCGGGGAAGGCGGCAAGTGCAAAAATCAGCAGGGTGTAGAATGTTGAGATCTTGATCTTTGCAAGTCCGGTGACGCTTGACGGTATGAGCACTCCAGCTATGTTCTGTGACATTATGCTGTTTCCGTAGAGAGCCCAGTCCATGAGGAACCAGGTCCCGGCTGTACCGATCAGGGTGAGCATGAACGTCCTGTCAGTGAACAGTTTGGACCATTTTGCCTTGGATGGTTTTATCTGGGAGTTCTCGTCAACCTTCAGTCCGGTGTACTTCTCCCAGGTCTTCGCAGCCTCCTTCGTCTTTCCCTTCACGTTGAGCGTATATCTAGGTGGTTCGGGAAGCTTCCTTCTTCCATAGATTACAAACGCGGCCGGGATTGCACCGAATGCGAGCAAAAGCTGCCATACAAGGGTCAGTGACATCCCGCTGTACATGAGACCAAGAGCGATCGCGGGACCCACTACCAGGCCAAGGGACTGCATGGAGAATACCATTCCGACTAGTTTTCCCCTGCTCCTGGTATTGGAATATTCAGCCATTATTGTCGAACTCGTGGCATAGTCGCCCCCAATACCTATACCGAGCAGGAATCTCCATGCTATGAGTATGAAAGGACTGTTGACAGGGGTAAGGAAAGCGCTGCCCAGGGCACCTATCACAAGAAGCACCAGTTCAATGCCGTAAATCGCCTTTCGTCCCAGCATATCCAGAAGCCTTCCGAAAAGAACTGCACCAATTATCGCGGAGAGGAGTGCTGTGGAACCTGCAAGGGCAGTGTAGTACTTTCCTGTGGCAGTGGCTGTATTCAGCGTGCTCCATCCTACAAGCGGCATTATTGCCAGTACCGTTCCTATAATGAAAAGATCGTACGCATCCGTAAAGAACCCCATACCCGCAAGCAGCCACGTTTTATAGTGGAACCTGCCTACAGATGCGTTGTCCATCGAATCCATAAGATCTGGCAGATCCGATCCATCTTTGTTAGACATCAGGATTGAATAATCAATACTTAGATAAACATTATACATATACTATATGGATTGGTATTTAGCAATATATAGCATATATCAGATTCCATTACTCAATAGTCAAGTCATGCAAATCTGGAATCATACAGATTGCTTCAGGTATCTCATTTATCCCGTTAACGATGCTGTCCACTGTCACCGATCCATGATCATTCAATTCGCAATTTCCTTTCTTGAGTCAAGGGGTGATGCTGGTAAATTTGGAGAACTGATGTGGTCGATGTCAGAGGTGAAGTGCCTAAAATACAGACGGGATGCTGTGCCCCGGTTTAGAATCCTATCCCGTATATGAAAAAAATGGTCATTTTGCGAGTGCAGGTTAGTTTGGCAAAAGTGATGCAATGCCTGCAGGGCAATTCTTACCGGCAATGAGAGGGAAAACACATGCCCTGACCTGATTTTATGGTTTCCAGAACCGCGTTGTCGCATGCAGACAGAAGGGAAAAAAGATATATGCAATATTCTTTTACAGTTGTAAAAAATATTTGCAGGTGCATAAATGGAAAACAGAATGATCGCAATAGTAGTGGCCCTGGTGCTGGTTGCATCGGGCCTTTCTTTTTACGCTGTCTCGAACGCTGGAAATGCGGCAGGATCCAGTACCGTTAATTCACCGGCTCCAAACCTGAAGGTGATAAAGGTCACTGATTCCGCCGGTAGGACGTTTTATTTTCCGGGACCGGTGGAAAGGATTGTCAGCCTGGATCCGTCCGCAACCGCCACTCTTTACGCAATCGGGGCATACAAATACATGGTGGGAGGCAATGAATTTGATGCGTATCCGCCAAATGAAACTCTGCCAAACGTGGGAAACTCATATTCCGTCAACTATGAGGAGCTGGTAAGCCTGCAGCCGCAGGTGGTTCTCGGTTATGGCGCGACCATGCCCACTTATGGCGTGTACATAAACAACACGCTGCACATTCCTTTCCTTCTGGACAACCCCAACAGCTTCTCACAGATTGAGAATGAAACCCTTATGCTGGGGAACCTCACGGGATGTTACCACAACGCCACACTGGTAGTGAACTGGATGCAGAATTCACTTTCCTATCTCAGCAACAGCACAGCCTCGATCACTCCTGCCGAAGAACAGACGGTGTTCTATTACCTTGACAACTATGGCGGATACTGGACCGCCGGAAACAACACCTTTTTCCAGAATTACTTCAATATAGCGCATCTCAAGAATATTGCTACACAGAACGGATATTACACCATTAACCCGGAGATAATAGTAAACTCATCCCCGGACATTATTCTGCTTGACCAGTACGTGCCATATTCTGCAGTCAATGTGACCCCTTTCAACACTACAAGCGCGTACTATTCAAATCATGTTTATGCAATCTTCAACGACAGCTTCTTTGATGAACCTGATTTCAGGGCAGTTTATGCAGTGGCATGGCTGATAGAGATAACAAGCAATCCGCTCATCATGAACAGTTTCCCGGTCTTCCCGATAAATCTCCCCTATCCGCCGTCATACGGATGGAACTGAATGGATCTCCTGAAGTCCGGCTTTGGAACGTCCTCACAGCTGATGTCCTCGTTAAAGTGGATGTCGGCTGTCGGTGCACTGGTGCTGGTCACCATATTTTCCCTTTTCCTCGGGCAGGTGAGCATCCCATTCCAGGACGTTCTCAGAATTGTGGAAGAGCAGATCTTCCCTTTCAGCAATGCCTATCCCAGATCCGGGGCATACTGGGTAATCGTTGTTGAACTGCGAGAACCAGAGATACTTGGTGCCCTGGTGATTGGATCCACGCTGGCTGTGGGCGGTGCTGTCATACAGAGCGTGTTCAGGAATCCCATCACAGAGCCCTACATAATTGGAATTTCCAGCGGTGCGGCTCTTGGTGCGGTCGTTGTTCTGGATTTTGGGATCACGATTCTTGGGATCTATTCCCTTCAGATCATAGCATTCACGTTTTCAGTGGCCACTGTCATGGTTGTATACCTTGGCGCATTCAGGAAAGGCAAGGTCCCGCTTACGTACCTGCTTCTCACCGGCATAGCTGTTTCCCTGTTCATATCCTCATTTGTCGCATACCTGATATTTACGAACCTGAAGCTGCAGAATATGGTCTGGATGTGGCTCATGGGATCGCTGGCACAGATCACCTGGACTGAACTGATTATAGCCTTTGCAATAAACTGGCTCACGATCTTCATTGTTGCCCTTTACTGGAAGGAGCTTGATTCCCTGCAGCTCGGGGAGGAGTACGCCTCATCGGTTGGAATAAATGTGGAAAGCACCAAGCTCATGCTTATCCTTCTGGTCACACTCTCCACTTCAATCTGCGTTTCCATATCGGGCCTTATAGGGTTTGTTGGCCTTGTCATACCGCATATTTCAAGGATCATTTATGGCGGTTCAAACAGGGCGACGATACCGGCTGCCATGGTCATAGGAGGGATATTTCTCATCCTTTGCGAGGATATAGCCAACATTGCAATAACCCAGGAGGTACTGCCCATCGGGATTGTAACTGGAGTTATAGGGGCTCCTTTCTTCCTATATCTGCTTTCCAGGATGGCGGGGGGAGGATATGCGACTTGAAGTTTCCAACCTGAGACTTAACAGGGGGAGATTTTCCCTCTTTGTGGAAAATTTTACAGTCAATGAGGGAGAAGTTGTGGGAATCGGCGGGCCAAACGGTTCCGGAAAATCCACCTTCCTCAGATTGCTCTGCGGCATAAGCGCCCCGGAATCCGGGGTGGTCAGGTTGAATGGGACAGACATGCGGAGATTCCCGAGGCTCCAGATCGCCAGGCATATCTCGCTTATGGGGCAGGAGATTCCAATGCCATTTGCCCTCTCAGTCAACGATATACTCAGGACTTCAGTTTATTCCAATCCGCAAAATGAAGATCGTGTGGAAGAAATTCTTGATGTTTGCAGCATATCGGCTTTGAGATACCGTGACTATAACACCCTGAGCGGAGGAGAGAAGAGGATGGTGCTCTTCGCTGCATCGATTTTGCAGGATGCGGGCATTCTTCTTATGGATGAGCCTGGCACCTACCTTGATCCGGACAGGGAGAGGATTATTTTTTCCGTAATAGAAGATCTCAGGGAAAAGGGAAAGTCCATAGTGCTTGTGCTGCACGACATCAGTGCGCTGCACAGGTATTCTGACCGGGTCTGCCTGATGAGGGGTGGTAGAACCGTGGGCTTCGGACCAAAGGATGAGATCATGACGGAGGAAAACCTGAAAACTGCCTTTGGACTGCCATTCAGGATCTATGATTCGCCGGAGGGTAGGAGATTCACCTACACTTTCTGAGGCTTGAAGAAAGTGTTGTAGACGTAAACAATCGCGATGAGTATCGCGCCGATGATGATCATGATCAGACTCCCATTGAACGAGGTCTGGTTGGTGATGGCAATAGTTCCGGCAAGAATGTATATGCCTATCACAAGCAAAAGTAATCCCAGCACTGCCAGCAGAATATTGGTCTGCTTTGCACTCAACCCGGTTGCCATATTATCGTCATTACGAGATGCATCAGGTATATAAATTATATTGCAGATTTTAAAATAAGTTCAAATTCTGTTTCGTTCGGGATTTAATGGTCTATTGAGACTATCATGACGGGGAACAAAGGGAAAATAGGATCTGAGATATCATGGGAAGAAAGCACTTGATCAGAATATCCTACGTTGACGAGCGAATGGATGATCCGCGGAAGTCAACGATGAGGAAGCTTTCCAGGTTCGGGATGGCATACAGGATAGATGCAAAAATGATACGCGGAAAGGTTCTCCTATGGCCATTTTCAGATAAATACCTGACCGCCAGGGACAAAGTTATTGCGGAAAAGTACGGTTTGTGCGTTATCGAGACCTCATGGAAACGCATTGAGGACAGATATTCCCAAAAATCCGGGAACCAGAGAAAATTGCCGCTTATTCTTCCCGTAAATCCCGTAAACTTTGGCAAGCCCGGGCTGCTCTCTTCGGTTGAGGCGATCGCGTCTGCCCTCTATATCATGGGCGAAAATTCTCTTGCCGATTCCGTGCTGTCGAAGTTCCCATGGGCACACACTTTTTACGAGACAAACCTGGAATTGCTGAAGGCGTATTCCACCTGCGGCAGCAACGAGGAGATTATCTCGGTTCAGGCCGAATTCTTCTGAACATTAACCCACTGATCCCCCCTGAGTTCATATTTTCCCTTCGCGTATTCATTGACTATTGCAATGATCTTTTCCCTGACAGGTGGATCGATGCGCTCAAAAGGTAACTTTTCACCGGGAATAATGTGAACGCCTTCAATGTGCCTGGCGCTTCCAACTGGCCTGTTCTGCAGCACTGAGAGAAGATAGGCGACCTCGTCCCTGTCAAGCCTTATCCTGTCGGAAAGCAGTGATTTCGCGGCATTTTCTACAGCCTCATGGGTATAATTGATTTCTTCAGGATTTCCGCCTGCTGCAAGGATAAGTGAAATTACGCCGATGCACTTTGAGCATCTGCCGCATGGGATCACCTTTCCGTGTACAATCCTTGAGCTGTGGCATGACCTCTGCAGCCTGAAGAGGTCCGGGTATCTCCTGACCAGTATTTCCTCGACCTTGGAAGCGCTGATTGGATATACGCCGGACATCAGCCTGATGCCTATGCCCTTATGTCCAAGGTACGCGTTGAACTCCCTCTCGAATTCGGCAGTCTGGTCGTATATGCCGTAATAATGCCTGATCCCCCTGTACGGTACCATTTCCCTGGTATCGTCAAACTCATTCCCCATATACACTGCCCCGATTTTCCTCTCGATCATCAGGGGAAGCAGGGCCATCAGATATACGGGAAATATGAAAAGCTGAACCGGATATGTGTCTGCGACTCTTGCCACCGCTACCTGGTCAAGCACCTTCATCCTGCGGAGAACCCACCTGTAGAACCTGTCGGTGTTTGTCCACACCTTGAACGCATGGCCGCTTCCGTCCAGATGCCTGTAGCTTGGTACGGCAGGGAACCAGTGCGATCCTGATTCATTGTAGAAGAAAGCGTCAGGATCCTCTCCTGCCTCCGTGAGAATGCCGAAGGTGGTCAGGCTCTCCTTGCCGCCGGAAAGCAGCACGCCGGTCCTTTTCCCCGTATATTTCCTGGGGAAGCTTGCTTCCCCTTCGGCTTCAAGGATGTTGCTTCCAATGGCGTTTGGCTGGGTGATCTCGCTTTCCTCCGGCAGGTATTCCCTCCGGTAGAATTCATACCGCCTCCTGCATATCTTGTTTACGAACACCTCCGTATTATTGATCGCGAGCATCTTCGTGAGGAACTGCAGGTCCGCCTTCTCCATCGGGAATTCCGCCCTTATGCGCCTTGTGAAAAGGCCGAAATTGACAATGGGAAAGAGCGAGATTAGACCGGCTACGTTCCTGTCCATCTCTGGAACGTCATGGCTGTAGGAAAATATGAGCCTGAACTTTTCCCCGTCAAGATCCACGGTGGAAACAATCCTTTTCCCGGTCACTTCTTCCGGGTGAATAGTTGCTGTTTCGAAGCAGGCAATTCGTGAAAGATAATCAGACATTGATTTCAGGCGAGATTGTCTCTATGTATTTCGTTATCTCTCTCAGATCGGAAAGCGGATCAAACACTGGTATCCCAATCCTCTTTGCCATGGCCGTTATCTCCTGCTCCTTTCTATCCTGCGGAATGTTTTCAAGATTCAGTGACACTGCAATTACCGGTTTCCCGGAGACAAGCTGCAGGATCTTGATGTACTTTTCAATGCTCTCAATCCTGAAGTCGGGAAAACCGTCATAGTAAACCCGGGATGGCGAGTGCTGCAGTATGATGGCATCCGGCCTGCAGGCGGCTATTATCTCAAAGCTGCCGGGATACGCAGGATGAAGGATCGATCCCTGGCCCTCGAGGAACATGTAGTCCGGGTGTAGGTCTTTCCAAGCCCTGTAAACCGTATCCTCCAGATTCCCTGAGATGAAATCGTTGATCATGGCATCTATCACTACAGTATAGGGGAAACCCTGCATCCAGGCAGTCTGACCCGTCCCGATCATAACACTTGTCCTGTTGTTCTCCTGCATTGATCTGTTCAGGTACACTGCGGTTGTGCGTTTTCCTACGGCGCTGTCAGTGCCAAGCACCGCAATCTTGAATGATTTTACCTCCCTGATCTTACCGGTGTAAGGGATCTTCATGTCCCTGAACATTTTCCTGACATCGGTTATGGTGCAGTTGTGTTTCCTTGCCAACTCTGAAAATTCAGGGTCGTCTGAGAGAAATTCATGAAGCCCGCATACAACGTTCAAGCCATGTTCCAGCCCTTCCCTGATCGCTGGCCTGTACTCCTTCGGCAGAAAACCGCCGTCACTGGCAATTCCAACCACCAGGGTCGAGGGATGATGTGCCATCGCGTCCTGCAGAGTGGCGACTATGGGAATCCCTTTTCGCCTGCCTTCAAGCACCTCTCCCGCATCCATTCCGGCTTTGGTAGAATCTATCACTGCCACGGGCCGGAATCTTGTACCATACCTGATTAACCCGTTTGCGGTTTTCCCGTAAGTTGTGCCGAAAACTCCTTCGCTCAGAATTACTGCGTTGTCCACGGCTTTCCTCTTCCTGTCAGAACAACCACACACTCTGGATAATCCACGAATTTTCGCATCACCCTGACTGCAACGGAAAGTGCGGAAGAAGAGGCGGGCAGAGCCTGCACCTTTTCCAGCCTTTCAATGAAGGATGAGGTGCGGATCATCTCCTCGTCGGAAACGTATCCGGCGAATCCCCGGCTCTCGTAAATGGCATTGAGCGCCTTCTGTCCGTCGATTGAATGATACGATACCAGCGGCTCGTTCGCCCTGCTTTCCTTTAGGCGCAGCGGATCAAGGTCAACTATCTTCCTGCTCTTCATCTTCCACGAGTGCACAATCGCGTTCCCGCCGTCGGTAGAGGAGGCGATCAGTCTTGGAATATGATCGATCTGCCCCATCCTGTAGGCTTTCTTGAATCCGGAATATATGCCGGTCATCGTGGTTCCATTGCCCACGGGGACGGCTACGAAGTTGGGTGCATGCCCCAGCTGGGAAATGATTTCAAACGCTATGTTCTCGTACCCAAGGAAGTCGATGAATGAGTTCTGCGAACCTGGGTTGCAGTCGTACCAGCAGTTATCGTTGCCAAGGTCCCGCATCATGTCTACAAGATTTTCATACTTCCCGTCCTCACGCAGGAGAGTTCCGCCATACTGTTCAATCTCCGCGTTTCTCTCCCCCGAATATCCACTCGGTACCGCCACTACGCTCCCAAGCCCTTGCACCCTGGCATAATACGAGACTGAAGCTCCATAGTTACCGCAGGAAGCCAGCGACAGGGTGTCATATCCCAGCGCTTTAGCCCTTCTTGCATGCAACCTTGAGATCCTGTCTTTCTGAGTCCCGGTTATGCTCGCCCCTTCAAACTTGATGTACAATTTCTTGAGTTTGAGGGATTTTTCAATATTGCTGGCCCTAAAAAAAGGAGTCGTATCCGGAGGTTCTTCCTCCTCACTCACTATCTCCATTACCTTTTGTTCCCCTCAGGAGAAACCTGTTAAAAATGTCAGGTTTCTATTATATATAAATGTTGTGTCTAATATCTTACTACAAATGTAAAGGGGACCCTGAATTATCCGGCATCCGACAAAATTTTAACATAAACATAATTATAATATTATTTATTGTTATGATTAAATTTCAATCAGCTCCAGGCCCATATCGGCTGCAACTGCCCTGGCAGTGTTTCTCATCTCAGAGTTGCATCCCTTGAAGTCCATGATGAGCCCTCTGCAGTTTGGAGTCATTTCCACCGCCTGCCTGATTGTCTGATCATTTACGTGATCCCTCTGGTACTTCGGGACTATGTGGCCGATGTTCACTTTCTCAGACATTACATATTGCGTGAATTTTGGCGCATAATGGCCTCCACCGATGCCTACGAAGTTCGGGTATGTGTTCCCCTTTGCTTCGACCAGCGAGGACAGGACGCAGTCGAGGATGGCCTCATTATTCCACTCCTCCTCGGTTGTCCCTATCTCAAGATAGAATGCCGGTGTCTGGGTGAATGGTCCATGGTGGGTGGCTTCAAACGTCACCTCCATCTCCTTTACCGTATTCCTGGCCTTGAGATTCCTTAATGTATCGGTCATCCTGTCTGGGAATGCACGTGAAAGCCTGCCTTCAAGGCCTCCAAGTAACGCTTCAGAGAAATTTCCGACGGGATGCACTGTCATGGACCTGATTTTTGCGCTGGAGCTGTGTTTTGAAAGGAAGACTATTCCTTCCGGTGGCCCCGAAGTCTTCGCACTGCGGATGATCTCCTCTGTGTCTGAATACAGGTGTGAAGCGTCGATTATCTTGAGCGTCAGGTTGGCCTTCCTGAATGTTGAGATGTCGATTCTGTCCAGCCCGTAATTCTCAACAAGATATTCCCCCATTCGCCTGCTTGCAGGATCTGAAACGGATGAAACTGCTATGATCATCAGTATTATTTCTGTATGATTTCGTCGTAGATTATCTCTGCTTTCATGCTCGCCTTCTGCAGAACCTCAACCACGGACTCCTCTGCCGATCCAATCTGGAATCCGGCTTTTCTTGAGATTTTTTCTGCACCTTCGTAAAGCTTCCTCTGCTCACTTGTCATGAAACGGAGAATACTTGAGAGGCTTCCTGAATCCGTTGATTCCTGTGGCGAAAGATGATCTGTGGTGTGTATGTCCGTATGCAGGTCGATCGGTACAGCAACGCTCTCCTTCTTTCTCAGGGCTGTCAGGCAGCTTCTGTTTATGCCGATGAAAAACTCCAGGAACTCCCTGGCGTTCCCCATGCTGGTTCGCCTGTACAGCGAATTGTATTCGCTTATGCTTTTGGCGAGCATTTCCGCAATCCGTTCTCGCGGATCG
The DNA here is from genome assembly GCA_021811635.1 of Thermoplasmata archaeon. The sequence goes on along the minus strand of JAJZNS010000029.1, from coordinate 3,504 downwards.
ACCCGGTTCCCTGACATTCTACCCACCATTCCTGACAGGGGTTTAAAAGTGACTGTTTTTTAGCAGACCAGACAGAATTCTAATTATACGGAAAAAAAATGCAGACCGATGGATCTGGATATAAAAGCGGTTGAGGAGAAATGGAAGGACCGCTGGTATGAAGGGGGCATATTCGAATTCAAAAAGCAGTCCGGGAAAGGCCTCTATTCAATCGATACCCCTCCTCCTACCGTGTCGGGTGCCCTGCACATGGGGCATGCCTTTTCATATCCGCATCAGGATTTTGTTGCCAGATACAGAAGGATGAGAGGTTATCGCGTGCTTTACCCGTGGGGACTGGATGATAACGGCCTGCCCACAGAAAGATATGTGGAAAAGGTGCTGGGAAAGAGGGGGAGCAGGGAAAACCTTTCAGAGTTCAATGCAGAGTGTTTCAGGATAAGCACTGATCTGGAGAAGGAGATGACGGCAATGGCAATGAACATGGGATTGAGCGCTGACTTCAGGCATCCCTACCGCACCGTGGAAAGGGATACCCAGAGGATTTCCCAGAAGCTGTTTCTGGATCTCCTTAGAAGCGGTACCGCTTACAGGGCAAGGGCTCCGTCTTACTGGTGCCCCACTTGCGGGACTGCCATCTCCCAGAGCGAATTGAAGAACAAGACAAAAGAAACGGACTTCGTGGACATAGAGTTCAGGGGAGATGATGGAAACGTGGTCATTTCCACCACAAGACCGGAACTGCTGTTTGCATGTGTGGCAATCGCCGTAAACCCTTCCGATGAGCGGTACAGGCCAGTTGCAGGATCAAGGGTCAGGGTCCCTATAGCCGGGTATGAGGTGCCAGTAATCAAGGACGAGTCCGTGGTAATGGATAAGGGAACCGGGGCAGAGATGGTCTGCACCTTCGGCGATCAGAACGATCTCGAGATTTGGAAGAAGTTCAGGCTTCCGCTGAGGGAAATTGTGGGAGAAGACGGAAGGATGAACTCCCAGGCATTGTTCCTTTCAGGCCTGCGGATAGGCGAAGCAAGGAAGACAATCATCTCGAGGCTTGAGTCTGAGGGGTACCTGAAGGGGAGCAGGAAGATAGTCCACACCGTGAATGCGCATGAAAGGTGCGATACCCCGGTTGAGATCTCTATAAGCACCCAGTGGTTCGTGAAGAGCCTTGATCTCAAGGAAGATCTGATTAAGCGGGGAAGGGAGATTCTCTGGAAACCTGATTTCATGAGAATCCGTTACGAGAACTGGGTGAACGGCCTCAGGTGGGACTGGTGCATTTCCAGACAGAGATTTTACGGGATCCCGTTCCCTGTATGGTACTGCAGGAATTGCGGATCTGCAGTCCTGCCAAAAGACGAGGAACTCCCGGTGGATCCAAGGCTCGGTTCTGGGGGCCAAAAATGTGAAAAGTGCGGATCGGGTGATCTTGTTCCGGACACGGACGTCATGGACACATGGGCCACTTCCTCGCTCACTCCCGACATTGCAATGAACAGATACGGGCTGGGCGAGCCGGAGTATCCATTCAGCTGCAGGTTCCAGGCACATGACATAATTTCCACCTGGGCCTTCACCACCATACTCAGGGCGCATCTCAACCATTCAGGCATTCCCTGGAGGGAAATTTCAATCAGCGGAAACGTAACTGATCCTGAGGGCAAGAAAATGAGCAAGAGCAAGGGGAATGCCCTTTCCCCATCCCAGATCATAGAGAAGTACGGTTCAGACGCGCTGCGATACTGGAGCGCGTCTGTATCCCCCTGGGAAGACGTCACCCTGAATGACCAGGAGCTGGTTAGGGGGCGCAGGCTGGTGGTGAAGATCCACAACGTCGCCAGGCTACTTTCAATGCTTGCAGACGGGAAAACGGTGTCTCCAGCATATGAAAGCAGCGCGCCGTATGACTCGTGGATACTTAATTCACTGAAAACAGTTGCTTCCGAGATGACTTCCGCTATGGAGGATCACAATTTCTACAGAGGCAGGCTGGCCCTTGACACCTTCTTCTGGGGCAGCTACTGCGACAACTACCTGGAAATACTGAAGAGCGAGTCCAGGGCAGGTAAAGACCCGGATGGCAGCAGCCTGAGTGTGGCTTATTTCGTATTTCTCACCGTGCTGAAACTTTATGCCCCAATAATGCCATTCATAACCGAGGAGGTTTACAGCAATCTTTCGGTCCCGGGAAAGCTGGATAGCCTGCACATGGAAAGATGGCCCGATATGGATGGCATTACGTTCAGGGAGACCGATTTCGAGAATACCCTGAAAATGATAGCGGGGATAAGATCCATAAGATCATCGAGACAGATTGCCCCCTCTGCCACGATACCAAGGGTGGCCGTGCGCGGCCCGGAGGCGTCAATCAAGAGGGATGCAGCGCTCGTATGCAGATTGCTGAAGGTCGATGATCTTGTCTTTGCGGGCAGTGCCCAGGAGATAAGCGTGGAAACCTGATAGGGGATCGATCATTATTTTAACGGATCGGCATTAAGTGGATATGGCCATACCCAGCCCGAGGATGCTCTTCAGGATCGGGGCGATCGTTGTCGCCGCCTCGCTTGTTTTCCTTGGGATTTCCCTGTCCGAGATAGGTTCCGGAGGAGAGGGATTCCCAGTTCAGAGCGTTGCACCGCACTCATCCGGCTCGCTCACGTTTTCCAGGTACGTGAATGCCGGGGATGATCTGGAATACGTAGTTACTCCTGAATATTCCGGGAGCAGTGCAATCAGCCTTACCGTATATCTGGTATCCCCAGGGAACCAGAGCATCGCATATACAAATGTGACCCTCTCCGCATCTGTTTCAGATGTTATTGTGGCGCCACAGTCAGGAACGTGGCAGATAGGATTCCAGAACAACGGCAACAGCAATCTGAATTTCACCGTGTACATGTCGGTGGTGCCCTTCGTCTCCCTTGTTTTGCTGGATCTTGCTCTTGCCCTGCTGGTCTCAGGTGGTGGAATACTGATTCTCGCCTATGTGATAAGGAGGAGGGAGATCAGCATAGCACTCAGGCGCAACTACTGATCCTGTATCCCCTCTTTCCGGTAAATCTGGGACTTTCCCTTGAAGACATCGTTAAGGCGCTTTGCTGCCCTTATGAGACCAAGATGACTCATGGCCTGCGGGAAATTCCCGATGGGCTCAAGGGACTCCAGATCCACTTCCTCTGACATCAGGTAAAGGTGATTGGAGAATTTCTGCAGATGATCGAAGACCTCCCTGGCCTTTTCATATTCCCTCATGAGAACCAGGTCTTCCACATACCAGTATGAAAGCAGGAGAAAGGCGTTGTCGGGGCATTTCAGGCCGTCATCGTTTGTGTACCGCCTGAAAAGGAAGTCCTTCGTCATAAGCTCATCCTCTATTCTCTTCACCGTCGACTGGATGATCTCGTCGTTTGGCGGGAGGATTCCGAAATGGGGGATCCTGAGAAGCGCCCCGTCCGTATTTTGCGACCCGTAATACTGGGCAAAGGAGTTGGTCTTCCTGTC
>JAJZNS010000084.1:8587-14316 GCA_021811635.1 Thermoplasmata archaeon | reverse complement strand
GAATACATAGATCACCTGTCGAACAAGGCCAAGGAGAATATCGAAGTACGCATTCTCAAACAGTGAGTTCCCGTATTCTGGCTGTTGGGATTGACAGAACTTGCACAAAACCGCAGGTTGATTATCCTCGTTCTGGCTATTGCGACGCCCGGAATTCCTGAGTATCTCACCGGGTCGTCAAATTTTTCAGAAATTGTCTTTTCCCCACCGTCCTTTTTTGTGACCCTTTTTTTTAACATAGGGATGTACACTGCTGGAGCACTCCTGATCAGGGAGTTCTCAGTTAGATTCGGGAAGGGATGGGTATCAATACTCCTTCTGGGCTGTGCCTACGGGATCATGGAGGAAGGGATAGCGGTCCACTCCTTCTTCCTGTCCTCCACAGAAAGCATTGCCTCGACCCTGGCAGTGTATGGCAGGTTTGCCGGGGTGGATTGGTCCCTGGTGCTGGGAATAGATCTGTTCCATTCAATATTCAGCATTGCCCTGCCTTTGCTTCTGCTGAAGCTGGCTTATCCTGAAATTTCCGGCAAACCACTGCTGGGAAAGCGCGGGTTGCCGCTGACCCTTATCGTTTACCTGGCGGATATTGCACTGATCAATTTCTCTCAGATATCCGTAACGGGAAGTGCCCCGAATCCGGGCGAATATCTACTGTTTATTGCTGCTGCCATTGTTCTGGCAATGATTGCCTATATAGTCCCATCTGGCTTAGGCATGCACACAGGGACCGGATCGGCCTGGCCGGCACGGAGATTCTATGCTCTTGGGATCTTTGTATTTCCAGTCTATATTGTCTATGCATTCCTGATCCCTAATCTGTCCGGAGGGTTGATTCCACCATTCGTGGATGCGATTCTCTATGCAGGATCATACCTGTTATTGCTCGCCACACTTATCCGCCATCTCCCTGTTCATGGGAACGAGCTTTTGATCAAGAATTTTGCCCTTGGCCTTGTAATTGGCCTGCTCTTTATATCTGCATTCGAGGAGATATTCCTGATTTCACCTTTGATTGTTGTGCCAATGGTCATCGCAATTTACATGATGAACAGGCTGAACAGATCCGTGAAAGAGAGATGGAAATCTGATAGTAAATGAAATAATCAGTTTCTGCTGCGCCTCATAAAAAAACAGATAAATATCGCCAACGCATCCCAAACTTTCCGGTATGCATATGAGGATTCTGATAGCACTTGGAGGAAATGCACTTATTTCGGAGAATGCTGAGAGGACCTACGAAGCCCAGTTCAACGTCGCCCGGCAGGCAATGGCCAAGCTGAACGGCATTCTGCAGGACAATGAGGTTGTGGTGACCCATGGGAACGGCCCCCAGGTGGGGGATATCCTCTTGCGGAACGAACAGCCGGCGGATGGGGTACCGGCCATGCCTCTGCATGCATGCGGGTCAATGTCACAGGGGCTGATATCAGAGATTATATCAAATGCCTATAATTCCGTCACCAAGACTGGCAAGCAGATTGTGTCGGTTTTTTCAAGGTCGCTTGTCTCTGCCGATGATCCTGCCTTTGCTTCCCCGTCGAAGCCGATAGGTAGGTTTTACAAGGAGAACGAGGCCAGGGGGCTTGCCGAGAAGTACCATTGGTCCCTGGTCAACAGCAAGAACGGGACCTGGAGACGGGTGGTTCCATCCCCGATGCCATTGAGAATACTGGAAGAAAATGCGGTGCTCGAACTACTCAGGAATAAATTTATCCCCATCAGTGCCGGCGGTGGCGGGACTCCCGTAATTGAAAGAAACGGAATGATTGAGGGCGTCGAGGCTGTGATCGACAAGGACCTCGCATCCTCGGTGCTGGCAAAGGGAATAGGGTGCCAAAAACTCATAATTTTAACCGACGTGAAGGGTGCATACAGGAATTATGGGACGCCCGAGTCTGAGTTGATCGGCAGGATAACAGTGTCTGAGGCTGAAGAACTTTCCAGGCGTGGTGAATTCGGGTCCGGGAGCATGGGGCCCAAGGTCAGGGCGTCTGTGCTGTTCATCAGGGGTGGCGGAAAGGAGGCCGTTATAGCCTCTCTAGATGATGCTGCTGAAGCCGTTAGCGGAAGGTCTGGAACCGTTATAGTTCCGGATTGATTATTCTGTCACCCAAGCAGATCTTTCCTTCTTTATCTTCCCGAGCTGCACCAGGTCTGCAAGAACCGAATCAAGAACCTCCAGGCTGATGTTGAGGTCATATTGATCCTTCAGGATTTCCAGTATTTGGCCAGTGCTGAATTTCCCGTGGCAGGATTTCACTATGAGATTGTTAAGGTCTTCGTGGATATTCCATGGAAAGATGAACCATGTCCATTCCGATCCGCTTACCCCCCTGGCGAAGAAATCCGGTACGTGCTTTGACCGGTCAATGTGGAGCATCGTTGAGGTCTTCAGGGCAGCAGGGCCAAGGGATTGCACGTACTTCTTTGCGATGTCCATGCTCTCGCCTGTGTCTGTTATGTCGTCGACAATCAGGACTCTCCTCCCCTTCACGTTCAGGGAATCCGGCTTCCTGAGCACGGCCTGTCCATCCACATTCGCCGTCATTCCCCAGTGCTCGGTTTTCAGCGTGAACAGATCTTTTATAAGGAGGCTGTCCGATAGTATACGGGCCGGCACCAGCCCTCCCCTTGATAACCCGATTATGAAGTCTGGATCAAAACTCCCGATTATCCTGCTTCTGAGTGTGTCGCACCAGTCAACTATCTCCTTCCATTCCACAAGTCTAGCTTTGAACTGCACCGGGGTTAATGCAGAGCAGGTGATTTATTCTTTTTCTATAGTCCAGGGAACAGGAAAAGGAACATGGCGGTGCCAAATAGCATGGCGGCTACTGCGTAATCCATCCTGTTTGGCTTAAGGCGTGACAGGCGCAATCCTATCTGGCTGCCGGAAAAGCCGATTATCAGTGCCAGCGATAGGACGGTGGCTGCAATGAACGACAGTAGGATTGCTGATATCTGATATAACGGCAAACCTGCACCTGAGAGCAGGATCGGCATGAGCGCAAGGTCTGGAAAGATACTTACAAGCAGCAGTGAATTTCCGGTGCCAGGGCTGCCCTCGTGCCCGCCTTCCCTGTAACCGATCAGAACGAAGTATATCCCGATGATCACCAGAAGGGCTTCAGATACATAAAAAAGGTCAGAAATGAAAGGGCCAAGGAAAGTAAGCCCGGCTGACAGTGCCACAACTGCAATCAATGCCGAGGAGGAGGAGTGCCCCAGGCCGATTGCGGCGGCCATTTCATATTTCCTTCTCCTGCTGTAGTTTCTGCCGATTGATACCGTGATGAGCGGCACCCAGTGATCAGGTGCTGCCATGTGCAGCCCTGCTACTGCTATCGCCACGATGAGCAGCAACAGGAATGATCCCATGGCACCCGATCAACTGGATCTATTTAACACGAAATCATCAAATTATCACCGCCCACATAAGCGCCCGTATCTTTTCGCAGACGAGTAATGCTGATTGGAACAGTTTAATAATGACGGTATAATTCATTCACATGGATGCAACGTACTATTACCTTGGAGGCTTCCTGCTTTTCATTGTCATAATTATCCTGCTGTCCGGTATACATGTACTGAAGGAGTGGGAAAGGGCTGTTGTCCTTACCCTTGGACGCTATGGGGGAATAAAAGGGCCGGGAATTATATTTGTCACGCCGATAGTCAGCAAAATAACCAAGATTTCAACAAGGATACAGGTGGTTGCCTTCAAGAGTGAAGCATCTTTCACCAAGGATAACGTTCCCGTCAACATCGATGCCGTCATGTATTACCAGGTGGTCGATGCCCAGAAGGCTGTGCTGAACATCGAGAGTTATTATAACGGTACAAATCTTTCAGCGCAGACCACGATAAGGGAGGTTATTGGAAAATATTCCTTCGACGAGGTCCTTTCCGAAAGAGAGAAAATTGCGGTCAGCGCAAGGGAGATCATCGACGAGAAAACGGAACATTGGGGAGTCAAGGTTTCTGGCGTGGAAATTAGGGATGTGCAGGTCCCCCAGTCGCTTCAGGAAGCCATGTCCAGACAGGCTTCGGCAGAGAGGGAGAGGAGATCGAGAGTTACCCTCGCCATAGCAGAAGTGGAGGCTTCACAGAAGATGTCAGAGGCGTCAAACCAGTACCTGAACAATCCAATAGCTTTCCAGTTGAGGTGGATGAATATCCTTTACGAAATCGGGCTGGAAGGGAAGGGGAGCCTCATGATGATACCGATGCAGGTTGCTGCAGCGGCCGACATCAATGCTCTTTCTGCGCTCGGGCTAAAGTCTGTAGCTCAGGCGAACAAATCAGCATCCGGCGACAGAAGTGCCACGTCCCAGCAGCCTGGTACTCAGCAGTAAGCACTCCGTGATGCCTGTTTCAGAAAGCGGAGGATACCCGGTCTATTACAAGAAGAGACAGATCCATAAGGGTGTCCAGTGAAGGGGATTTGCCTGTCTTTCCCAGGTATTCAATTGATTTCTCAGAGTGATATTTCGCACGTTCAAAAGAGTAGTCCAGTGCCCCGGTGTTAGCCAGGGCTTCCTTGATTCTTTTATTCCTTTCCTCAGCGGGAATGTTCGAGGTGAGGATCTTTCTGAACTCGCCGCCTCTTTCGCCGTCCCTGGCAAGCGCATAGATGATCGGAAGCGTGATTGTGCTCTGCTTAAGATCGTTAAAGATAGGTTTCCCAGTTTCGCTCTGGTCCCCAACTATGTCAAGTATGTCGTCTGTAATCTGAAATGCCAGTCCCATCTGATAGGCAAAGTTGTGCATGTCCTGCTGGATTTCCTTGCTTGCACCTCCAGCCATGGCGGCTGCCTTTGCGCACGCGGCAAAGAAATTGGCAGTCTTGTCCGAAATAATCCTGATATAGGTATCCTCTGACATTTCTAGGTTTCCCATGTTGAAGTATTCCCTTACCTGGCCCTCTGCCAGTTTAGATGCACCCCATGCCAGGACCTTAGCAACCTCCTGCCCATACTGCGACGCCAGCTCGAATCCTTTGGTAAAAAGGTAGTCGCCGACAACGATGGCATTATAGATGCCGTACTTGTGGAAGAGAGTTTCCCGTCCCCTTCTCAGGTCGGACTTGTCCATAACGTCATCATGTATAAGACTGGCAGTGTGGACCAATTCATTGCTGACGGCAAGATCTATTGCATCTTCGTACCCGCCATTACCGGCTACGCTGTAACTTAGCAGTGTGAGGATTGGCCTGACCCTCTTTCCACCCGCTTCAATGGTATATTTTGCCATGGAGTCGAGATGTGGCTCTACGGAAGATACGACTTCTATCAGTCGGTTGTTGATTATGAAGATCTTATCCGCAAGGCTGAGTTCCCACTCCCTGATGTCTTTCATGAATCACGGTTACCTTGATGCGGAATTGCTCCATCGGTTATAAGTTTGAATAATGGGGTTTTACCTTTTAAGGGTTATCTCTATCGACGAAACGTTTGAGTCCCCCCTATCGCTGTGTACCACTTCTGTTTCGAGGTTTATCTTGTCATACTTCACTTCCTGGATAAATTTGTGCCTTGTGATCTCCGCGATGTCCACGGCCTTGCTGATTGCCTTCCCCCTGGCCTTTATTACGATGTGGTCAACGTGGTTGTTGAATTGCGTAACGATTGCAAGCACGTAGTTCATTGTTGGTTTTTTACCGACATAGATGATGTTTAGCTCAGGCATGCTATGACCTCCTGGTAAGATTTGATTTTCTTATTTAA
>JAJZNS010000084.1:0-8487 GCA_021811635.1 Thermoplasmata archaeon | reverse complement strand
TGACGAAGGATCAAGGAATATCGTACGAAGAGCGATTAACCGGATGCTGAAACTACAATGTTGGAGATCTTACAATCTTCGCCCTTGCAGATGAAGGTGGGATAATTTGGTGTTTCTTGCATAATGTCTAATCCTTTTGTTTTCTGAATAATCGTGATAAATTCATATCCATTTCCACAGTTCCTCGTCCAGTTCCGAATAATATTCCAGCAGGGGATGCGATCCATGATCCGCCATGAGTGAATTCATCATTATGGAAACGTATTCATCTGCTTCCGCAGCAGGTACGAATGTGGTATCGTAAAGCCTGTCTCCATCAAGCGTCAGGAAGAAAGCTATCCTTGGGATTCGTGCTTCATTCCCCATTTTTCTACCTTCCATCAGGGACTTCTCGTACACGTACGTTTCGTATACATTATCGTCCTTAGATATTGCCCTGACCAGATCGCTCTTCAATGATGAGGACGCGTAAAGCAGCACCTTTATGCCACCATCGGAGACTGACCTGCCTTCTATTTCTGCGACTGTATCCGCGTGGCTTTCGGCAATGTATTTCATCAATGGATTCTCAAGCGGTACAGGTATGGATATCCTCACGACTGCAAGAGGAGTCTGGGAATGCATCTCTTCCATTCTCTCCCTGAGATTCCTGGCATGCGTGAGCTTGGCAATCCTGAAATTCTGGTTTTTCCCGATCACCGTTGAAAGTATGTCGTTCAACTCGTGCAGTTTTTTGCTGTGAAACCTGAAATCCAGGAAGAGTTCATCCTTAAGCATATAAGTATTGTTCAACGCTACCGATGGCGCATCCAGCAGTTCGCCTATGGACTTCATTCCCTCAATGTTGTTGATTCTCTCGCTTATGGAATAGTATGATCTCTTCTCAATGAGATCCTTCCTTGAAAGAACCGGTGTCATCGCCTGACCGGGCTTTCCTGACTTCGGGAAGAACAGCTGAATGTATGTTTTTTCTTCCTCGGCGTATACATAAGCTGGGATCACTTCATTCATCCTTGCAAGCAGATCAAATATTCCCTTGTGCTGCCTAATTGCAATTACACATCTTCTATCCAGTTTTGTGTGAATTTCGCTTATTTTCATGGGAACTCTTTTCTCATTCTTTGCAACAATTAATTATCCTCCGGTGGAAAACCGCACGACCTGTATTTTATGGGTTCAATGGACTCAAATATAGGGGCCAATATTGGATACACCTTTTATCACATACTAAATGATATTAAATAAAACTTTTTATAGATTAGTAACAGACAATGCATCGATCACATAACTCGAACCTGTTTGAACGCACGAGTCATACAACCTGCCTGTTGACCACCAGCCTTGACGATCTGACTGAAAATCTGAATCTGGTTAGCATCCCCTGCCAGAGTCAGGCAGCAATTATACTGCTGTGACTTTAGCGCTATGCCTTTCGCCTGAAATAGTTGAGTTTGATCATCGAGTCCGTGGACTTTACGCCCTCAATCTCCCTGATGTCATTTATGATCCCGTTCAGTTCCTCAGATCCGTTGCACCATAGCTGAATCGCAAGGTCGTACTTCCCTGAGATCTCATATATATCCTTGAACAGGCGGGAAAGTTCAGCCGTAACCCTTTCCGTCTCCTTTGGATCCACCTTCACCAGAATTATTGCGGATATACCCTTTGTACCCCTCAACATTGTGAATTTACTGATGTATCCATCCTTAACCAGTCTTGAGATCCTGTTCCTGACAGTGCCTTCTGAAATTCCAATTGCCTCTGCAATTTCCACGTTTGAGGCCCTGGAATTCACTTCAAGTAATTCCATTATCCTGTTGTCTATTTCATCCGGATCAGTCATGGACAGCGTATAATCAGAGACGGGCTATATATCTTTTCCAGAATATTTATCAAAGGTCGGACCCGCTTGGCGTTTGGGATTGGATGATGCCGATCAGCAATATGCACCAGGCCTTCCAAATTATCAGGACTCATTTCTGTTTCCAAAACCTTATGCGTGGTTGCCTGTCGATTCATGGCCTGTCACTGCGGAACCTTAAGGCAAAATTATAGGCCCGGTTCCCACATTGGTACTTGCTCACCGGTAAAGCGACTGCCCTTTTGAGTCGTCTGCTTTTTTCTTCTGAATAAGCTCCTTTGGAACTTTCTTGACCCTTATTATGTTGGTCGCCTGAACCATGTAAAGCGGTAAACCATTATTGGGATCGTTGCCTCCTTTCATAATTGAGACTATTTCCATCTTTATCTGAATGACGGAACCGTCGCCCAGGTTCACAGTAATCCATTTGGGTTCCTCCTCAAGCTCAAAATCAACAACTTCTCCATCAGCCGGGAAGTTTGGATTGTTCATCATTCGTGTGTATTGGGATTCACGTTAATAATGTTCAGCATCGGAAATCCAGCAGACATATCGGGATATTTGGAAAGGGAGAAATCGTTGCTATCCCTCCAGAACAGTGTTACCCCGGGTTTGAATACTTTATCATAATCCAAAAAGTCGGGGCAAATTTCAGGAAGTATAGTTCTGAGTTCCAGTTATTGATGCCGCTTGCTTTGCATATTCTTCCGATGGCAGGGGTTTTAGATTTATAATATACCGCTTGGGTATTTACCAGAACTATGCGAGGGTAACAAAGCCTGGCCAACTGTGCAGGACTTAAGATCCTGTCCCGTAGGGGTTCGTGGGTTCAAATCCCATCCCTCGCATCGCGTTACTTTCTTTTTCATGCATATCGCTGGATGTCCGATAAAAGCCTCCGGGAATTCCCATCAAGGCTCATTGCTTCCTGAACTGTCAAACTGGGGGCAGAAACCTGAACCTCTGACGCGTTTCATGGATCCCTGAGCCTTCTGCGACCTAGCATAAAAAAGCCAATCACTAACACATACTGTTCTTTTGAAATTTTTTGTGAAAACTTCAATCCCTAAATCGATGTCCCCATAAACTGCCAGAAGTCTGATGCTAGATACAGAAAGGTAATCCTGGAAAAAGATGAAATTTGGAAATCCCATGGAGTTTACGCAGGAAGAAGAGTTTGTGGCATGGTTACAAAGACTTCGTGCACAATCAAGGAAAACCCACATGGAAATTGGATCGCACTTCAGTAATCTCGCTCTCTAAAATAGCAATGAACGGTGTTTTGCAAAGCGGGAACCTCAGTGAGCATAAAAATTATAGCCTCCCTAACTAATATGGCATCATCGTTGATCGGGAGGCAAACATTTTGGCGAGATTAAATTTTGGAATGTGCAAGAATTGTGGGCATCAGCTCGCCATGGTGGATTCGGCCTGGCTGCATCATATCACCCGTAGCAGGCTCCGGAGTCTCCCACACTGGCCTGCTGGCCATATTATCACGGTGGATTGCAAGTGGCACTGCGAATGCAAGAATCCCGAAGTAGATCGCACCAAGCCTGTGAAATCGGGATTTGTGTACCTGGGTAAGAATAGCGATAGATAGGCAACACCGGAAGTGTTTGGCAATTGCCTGCATTATTTTGTAATTTTCACATTCATTGATTAAGCCGATAGCTTGCGCGCATGGCGATTTGTTTTCAACCTCCCTCTTTCTGATCCCTGTTTGCAGACTGTTCTGGCAATTCCATCTCCCGGTTTATTTCTGCAAGCAGCTCTTCATAGAGGTGGGATTCGTCAGGGTTCTCCCTTAAGGCATCTATAAAGGAGGAGGGCCGGCCCTTCCAATCCAGGATTGCCCCAATTTTGCTCTTGAGCTTTTCAAGCTGCTTGTCAGGAGTTTTCTGGAATGTAATCTTGAAAGACGGCGGTTTCCCTCTGTTCACCGGGTTTCTCAGTGCTATGTACCCTATGGCAGCTTCTATGTTATTTTCCGGTATACCGGTGGTGCTTGAGTAAAGCCGTCTGTACGCCTCAAGCTGCACCATATGATCATTGGAATATCCTTCGTTTTTGGAGGTCTTCCAGTCGAGAATCAGGTATTTGGAGCCGTTGCTCAGGATGAGGTCAGCGGCGCCCCGGAAAGTAATGTCTTGGTCCATCCCAAGCAGTTTGTCGAGGGATACCTCCATCCATTTTTCTGCAGCGCTCACTTTGGGGAACTCCCTCTGTAACGTCCCGATGACCGAGGAAATGTTCATCGCATAAGGCTTATCCTCAGGCTTCACTTCTATGAGTTCTCCGTTTGCTATTTTCTGGGCAATGGAATGAACGTTGGATCCCATTGTCAATGCCTTCGAGCTGGCACGGATTTTTAGTACATACGTTTTGAGATAGTCGAATGGGCTGTCGTTCATCAAGGCAGAGTATGAAAGCTTTGACAGGGAATTGAAGTGCGTGTTGATTGCATTCAGCAGCCATCTTGATTTCCTGTTCAGAAGCTTTCGTGCCTCTTCCACTGCGCCAGAAAGGAAAAGCGTGTAGGCCCTGCTGTACTCCTCAAAACTGCGTGTGATCCCGGACTCTGAATTCGGGCAATTCACTGGCTGTGAAAACCTGTTTGAATAAATGTCCGAGTCCTTCAGCCTGGGAACCACGAAAAGATGCTTTTCGGCCCTTGTAAATGCCACAAAGTCGATTCGGGCTGCCTCATCTTCAATCTCCTCCATGAAATCATATCCCAGACTCTTGAGAATGCCCTCTGCAACGGCTTCGTAGAACTTAAGCGTGTGCTTCTTGCGATCAGGGCTTGGCAGGTATATCACGGTCTCAAATTCTAGCCCCTTTGCCCTGTGGACCGAGCTGACCGTTATCCTAGCCTGCTCTGCCTCGGCATCCTCGAAAGAGCTTATCCTCAGGTACTCTATGACAAGTGAGGGCGTGATCTCCTTGAGGGTGGATAGAGCCTCGATAAGGGCACTGTTTACGGATACCGCGGTGCGGAAATAGTCATGCCCGAAAGCGACCGAGGCTGGAATTATGTATTCCTCCATTATAGATGGGAGGCTCTGCAGCTTCGCGCACTTTTTCCTCAGCGAGGCAAATCCGGGGAACGCCTGCTCGAGGTCACTGAAGGTGACGCCATTCCTCCTTTTTTCAAGAAGTGTGCTTATGTCCCTCAGGTCACCTGGGAAGAAGGGGGAAACAAGGCATCTGGAGATTGAATCGCCGTCATTTGTAAGGAGTCCTGAAATGAAGTCGATGATTTCAGATCTGGCGTTCTCCGAATGCGATGAGAGCGAGGTGGAATACTTGACGCTGAGTTTGTCCAGTTGCCTGCATATCTTCCTCACGCTCTCGTTTTTCCTGGAAAGAATTGCAATCCTGTTTGAACTGCTGACTTCCGGAAACTGCAGTATACCTCCTATTCCTTCGACCGGATCGTCGCTCTCAAGGTGGACAATCTTTACAGGTTCACCGGGAGGTGCATTCTCGTTCCTGAGTTCCCTCAATTCCTCTGAGTACTTGGTGTCATTGGCAGCGTTCCTCAGGTACTCTGAAGCATAGTTCAGGATCTCGTTGGTGCTTCTGTGATTTCTGGAAAGTATGAATTTTTGGGACTCCCTGAATTTTCCGAAATTGGAGATGCTGCCTCCCTGAAAACTGAAAATGGACTGTTTTCTGTCACCCACCACGAAGAATTTCCCTGAGCATTCTATTGCTATTCTTGCCTCCAGGTTGTTCATGTCCTGGAGCTCATCGACCAGAACATAATTGAACCTGGGCTTCTCTGCAAGCTTAAGGAAACTGATCAGCAGATCGGTATAGTCCCTCCTCCTTCCCTTTTCCTTCTCATATGCCCGGTATATGTCGACGAAGGTCTCAACAAAGGATTCCAGGTCTGCTCTATCCATGTTTACGTTTTCAGGAAGGTTCTTCTTCACGGAAGCGAGATCTATGTCGGACGGTAGGATGCCGAAACTCTTCAGCTTCCTGATATGGTTCTCCAATCCCGGGACAATTTCGGATATCAGGTACTCGTCCTCGTAATTAAGCGCCGCGTTGTCCTTGAGATACCTGAATATTGTCAGCCTCAGGAAATTTGAATCTATCAGTTCTGTATCCCCAAGGCTCTTCATGGCGAAAGAATGGAATGTGTGAACGTTCAGATCCGAGTGAACGAAGTCCACACCTGCCGCCCTGAGATTCCTTACTATTTCATCCTCCATCCTGTCCCTGGCCCTGTTGGTAAACGTGATGCACAGTATGTTTTCCGGTTTGGTCCCAGCCTTTACAAGGTGGAGAAATTTCTGTGCAATGGTGAAAGTTTTGCCGGTGCCTGGATTGGCAAGCAGGAGCGTGTTTCCGTCATTCTGTATCGCATCCCTCTGTTCATCCGTCAGTGTCCTTTCCATGATGACCCTCCAAACCGCTGTGAACGTTTACTGCTATCCCGTTGTCAAACTGCCTCATCTCGAACCCTGGCAGCGCTGCCTTGCCAACGGCAACCAGTTTTCCATTCCGGTCGTGTACCAGAGTGTCGTTCCCGGATATTATCCTTGGTGATGCTTTCACTACGAACTTGCAGAACACGTTGAATCCCTTTGCGTTGAACTCCGCACTGTCGTCTGTCACCGTTACGCTCAGGTTCCTGGAGTATGGATCGATCAGCCTTGCCCCATCGATGGTGAGTGTGAGAAACCCGTCCATTGCCCTCAGGGTCGCAGTGATATTCCCTCCAAGAGAAACAGTCCTGATTCTTCCGGTCTTTTTCGATTTGCGTATCTCAGAACCATCTGGAAAGAGGACATGCCCTATTCCAGGCCCGTACTGGTAATCGGCAACAGCCCTCACCTTTTCCAGATCAAAATTGCGTTCCTTTTCGTCTTCCCTTATAGATCCGAACTGCAGGGATCTGCACCTGTGCATCCCGAATAGCCTGGACGATATCGACTGCTGTACCGGGAAAGTCTCCTCAAGTTCTATGGGCACGTGGATTCCATTCCACGGGACAAGCATTGTTGTTCTTTTCGATTCATACGCCCCTCTTATTTCCATGGCAGATTTCTTCTTCAGCTGGGAATCGGATACGCATACCACGGGATACTTCCTCGCCACATAGGAGCTGGTAAATTTCTTCAGCCTCCTTACGTATGGGCCAAGCATTGAAACCTGATCCGGAAAAAACATAGCCCCTTTCTTTGAAATCTCCTGGAATTTCTCGATTTTCCAAGCCTGCCTGGAAAGCGTCCGGAATGCGTCCCTCAGGTATGGATGCGCCTGGCTGCGCCATTCGACATATTGCCAAAGGTTACCTTCCCTTATCCTCTCCCTTGTCTCACTGATCTCATTGGAGATCGCGACCAGGTTATGCAGGGAAAGCCAGTAGGTCTTTTCGGCCTCGCCCATACCCCTCAATTCGTCCGCCGTGAACTTATCGCACAATGGGCTCCAGGGCGGAAACTCAAATATCCGGTCCAGGTCACGTGTTCCGTCGGGATATAGCAGCCTTCCCCCGCGTGCATACTTCACGTAGGAGGAGGAATCGAAGAGATCCACTCCAAGAAGCACTGCCATCGGGATGAACATGGGATGGCCGCCGCCGAAAAGATGGATCGGAAGGCTCATTGAGGCGTTGATCTTGGATGCAAGAATGACATTGACGAGGTCGGAATACCTATAATTTTCCAGCAGTGGGACTACTCCGCCGATGGGAAGATAATCCGATACTCTGGACATCATGCTGGAGGATCTCTTCCTCAGATCAGGGTATATCCCGCCCTGGATTGTTCCTGCCAGCAGTGTTTCCTCGTGCACCGTGGAATTCTTTGCCCTTTCATAGGTTTCGTTCACAGCTGAACTGACAGTCTCATAGCTGTCGTCTGGGTTGGTGAAAATATCCCTTATGGTGACGATGTCGCTGCCTATGCTTTCCTGGAATCGCACCATCTCTTCATTGCCAAATTCAACTCCGCCATACACATATTCCTGGAAGGTGCCGGAATCCGTCATTATCGGACCGCTAAAGTTCAGTAGGGAGTGTATCCCTTTTTCCTGCGCAACCGTCCTGAGTTTTTCAGTTCTCCTGATGATGTAGCTGTTTGTTATGATCGCACTGAATCCGATCTTCTCGATTTCCTTCAGGGGGACGGTGATGATGTTCGGGTTTATCACCGGCATTACCGCCGGAGTGTTTATGATCCCATGCCTTGTCTTTACCCTCGCTATTCTTGCAAGGCCATCCCTGTGGAGGACTTCCATAGTCCTCGTATCATTGCTGATGTAGATAATAGTATTCTCCGCTTTCTCTCTGCTGCTTGTCCAGGCTGCTCCCGGGCTTGTTGATTCTGGGCCGGCCGCTCTGCCCGTCCCTTCTGAACGTTATTCCCACGCTTGAAAGGAAGTTGTTCATCCCGTCCCTCATGTTCATTGGGCCTGTTGAATGCCCGCTTGAAGCAGGAACACCTGAAAAAATCATCAGTTCGTCTGCAATCAGGTCTATGAAGTAAAGGTCATGATCAATAACCATGGCGCTCTTCCTGTTGTTCTCCATCACCCGCCTGATGACCTTCGCAGCGGTCATCCTGTATGAACTGTCAAGATGCGCAGACGGCTCGTCAAGCAGATAT
>JAJZNS010000091.1 GCA_021811635.1 Thermoplasmata archaeon | reverse complement strand
TCCGTCAGTGCCGAGAACCTTGTCTATCTCCTGATTCTCATAAAGGAACTGACCGAGCATCCTGATTCAATATATGAATGCAGAGCAGGTTAATAACAGGATTGAGTGCCACGCACCCAAACAGAAATGACTGCCACTCAGAGAATGTCTTTAAGGGAATGTCTATTGAGGTCTGGAAAATGCGTCCGGAAGTTACCATAAACGTCGCCCAAAGCCTGAACGGCTATATTTCAGGGAAAGGCGGAAAACGGATCTCTATATCGAATGCAGAGGATGCTGCCAGGGTGGATACGCTCAGGGCGGAATCCGATGCAATACTTGTTGGTGCAAACACGGTGATACTGGATAATCCAACCCTGAGGGTGAGGAACCTTCCCGCAGCCCGCCAGCCAATAAGGGTGGTTCTGGACTCAAAGTTTCGCATAAGACCCGAATCGTCCATATTTGAGGACGGCCATGAAGTCATTATTTTCACCTCGCGTCCGGGTACCAATGAATTCGGGAAAAACGTGAACATTATCCGGGAGGATGATCTCGGGATTGGCAACATACTGGCACGCCTTCACGAGGCGGGAATACGAAAGCTTCTTGTTGAAGGCGGATCGAACGTGATTTCCCAGTTTATCGAAACAGGATTGTTCGACCGGTTCTTCGTGTTTATTGGCAACATAATTCTGCCTGCCGGCAGTACTCCCCTTTTCCAGGGTAAAGCAGCGGGCAGTCTGTCTTTTGAGTTCGTTTCCACCCTCGGAGACGGGATTCTTATTAAACTGTTTAAGCATTGACGCAGGGGTAGTTATTATTGAACGCAGGTCTGATGAAAATCAAGTGGGCCGAAGAGCATATGCCTGTACTTTCTGCCATTAGGGAGAGATTCAAGAAGGAAAGACCATTCAGCGGACTCTCCATAGCTATGGCGCTCCACGTCGAGGCAAAAACAGGTGTGCTGGCACTGGCGCTTAAGGATGGGGGGGCAGACATACACCTCACGTCATGCAATCCGCTGACTTCCGATGACGATGTCATAGGGTCACTCAGGTCAGACTTTTCGCTGGATGTGCATGGCAGGAAGGGAGAGAGCAGGGATGAGTACTATGCGAACCTGAATGCAGTTCTTGACTCCAAACCTGACATCATCATAGATGACGGGGGAGACCTGACCAGGCTGGTTCACACTGAAAGGGCGGATCTTTCCGGCAAGATTATTGGCGGGAATGAGGAAACAACAACAGGAGTCAACAGGCTCAGAGTCATGGAGAAGAAGAATATCCTCAAATTTCCAATGTTCGACGTTAATGATGCCGTAATGAAACATTACTTTGACAACAGGTACGGCACAGGCCAGAGCACTATGGAAGGGTTGCTGGTCTCCACAAATCTCCTCATCGCGGGTAAGCTGGCGGTAGTCTGTGGTTACGGATACTGTGGTAAGGGCATAGCCATGAGGCTCAGGGGGCTCGGTGCAGTGGTCTCAGTAACTGAAGTCGATCCTGCCAAGGCCGTGGAGGCGGTCATGGATGGGTACACCGTATTGCCCGTCAGGGATGCATTGAAAACTGCTGATTTTGCCATCACGGCAACCGGAATGAAATCCGTGATTAAATATTCAGACCTGCTCACTGCAAAGCCAGGAATTGTTCTCGCAAATTCCGGCCATTTCAACAACGAAATAGAGGTGGACGAACTGGATTCGCGTTCCAGAAGAAAGGAGGAGGTAAGAAAGAACGTCACCAGATATTTCCTCGAGAACGGTAACCACGTGGATTTGCTATCGGAAGGGAGGCTGGTGAATCTTTCTGCAGGACAGGGGCATCCGGTTGAAATCATGGATATGAGCTTTGCAATTCAGGCGCTGGTGGCCGAATATCTGGTAAAGAATCATAAAAGGCTTTCGGGGAAACTTTATGCCGTTCCCGCTGAGATAGACAGATCCGTTGCCGAGATAAAACTCAATTCGATGAACGTAAATTACGACCGGCTGGATTCAGGACAGCTGGAATATTTGGACAGCTGGGAAGAAGGTACCTGATCCGCCTTAGAAGATTTTAATATCAGCGGATAATCCACTGACCGGCCATACATTGCCGCCGTAGCTCAGCCTGGTAGAGCGTGTGCTTGGTAAGCACAAGGTCGCGGGATCGAACCCCGTCGGCGGCTTGAAAAAATTTTTTACTGTAACGGTCTAACGCGAGAGGTATTTTATAAGTGCAAGCGGTGCAAGTGAAGTGACGTCGGGAGACGCCCTGGCGATCTTTACCTGCCTTCGCATCGTCTTGAATTCACCCGAGACGGCCTCCCTAATTTTTTCTATGAAACTGTCGCCTGCGTTGGACATCCCTCCACCTATGAGTATCAGCTCGGGATCGAAAGCGCTGCAGATGTTTACGATACCTATAGCAAGGTAATAGATCACCCTGTCCACTATGACCCCCGCTTCCCTGTTTCCGTTTGCCCACAGACTCAGAACGGCACGCGCATCCATTCCTTCCCTGAGTTCGGTTCTGGCATGAGACCCGTGCATCACTTCGAGCTCTTCCCTTGCATATCTGGCAACGGCGGAACCGGATGCCATGGCTTCCAAACATCCCCTGCGGCCGCATGAGCACAAAGGGCCATCGACCTGAATCACATTATGCCCCACCTCTCCGGCTAGCCCGTTAGATCCACGGTATAACTTTCCATCTATGAAGATGCCAGAACCTATCCCCGTACTCAGTGCAAGATATATGAAATTGGCGGCTTTCCTTGCAAGCCCGAACTCTTTTTCAGCTATGGCGGCTCCCGCGGCGTCATTCTCGAGTAATGCCGGTGCCCCGAAATGATCTGAAAGTATACTCGCAAGGCGAACTCCGTTCACCGACGGGATGTTGGGTGAAGTGATTACAGTACCGTTTTTCTGGTCAATGAGACCGGCGCAGATTATGCCTATCCTGCTTATTTTCATGTTACCGGAAGTCCTCAGCGCCTCCTCGCCGATCTGCAGCAACTGCCCAATCAGGCCTTCTCGCCCAAGATGGTTCACGGTCTTCTTCTCCACCTTGGAGTATACGGTACCGTCTGTGCTGCCAACCAGCGCGAGTATCTTGGTACCGCCAATATCGTAGCCAAGCACAGTCTCTTTCATCGGGTTATTCCTTCTTCTTGACTATGAGTGTGAGGCCTTCCTTTCCGGTGATCAATACTTCTGAATCTGCTGGAATGGTTTCTCCCTCGGATCTTGCCTGCCACTGCTGTCCTTCTATGGAGACCCAGCCGTGCATGGAGATGTCCGTTTTTGCTGTTCCTTCCTTTCCAATAATCGATTCTATACCTGTGTATTTTTTCTGCTGAAACCCTTTCCTTATCTGCATCAGATAATAAGCGATGAGCAGCGCTACAATAACGAAAATTATGGCAATCACTATGTTACCTGTGGAAAATGGGCCGTTGCTGGAGGAGTTTGATCCATAGCTGATATAAGCAGGTGTGAGGAGAAAAGCACCTACCAGGGCCGTTACCATACCTGTCACCAAAGCGAATCCGTGTCCCAATTTAAACTCTAACAACATTATCACCGCACCTATTATTATCAGGAATATTCCAAGTGGAGCGGCGCCAACCACCTCCAGACCCACTAGTCCAAGTCCTATTGCTATGAGGCCCACTACCGAAATGATCACCGTTCCGTGGTACAGGTCCAGAAGAATTGCAATGGTGCCGATTGTGAGAAGCAATCCATCGACAAAAGAATTGCTCAATGCAGATAGAAACTGATCATAAACCCCCTCATTAACGTTCACGACATTGTAACCGGTGAGGTTCATTGCGCTCATGAACTGGCTGAAATTATCTGCGATCCCTTCTATGAGCCCGTTGCTGAATGCCTGAGATGCAGTGTATGCAGTGTTGTAGGCCACCATATCGTAAGCAGCAGTGGTGTTTCTTCCATGTGCGGCAGCCATGCTGACCATGAAGCTTTCCATCGCGTTGGTGACATGCTGCTGCTCTCCAGAAATGTTATCCGTAACGATAGGAGTGGATGGTCCTATGAATGATCCCGGTCCCATGTAAATTACATCTGTTGCCATCGCAATATAAGAACCGGCTGAAGCCCCCCAGCCATCCGGCCCTATATAGGTGTAAACTGGCAGGTACTTCTCAGTCTGATTGATAAGAGTTACGGTCTGGTTCATATCGGAAAGAAGTCCGCCTGGAGTATTCATTTCGATGACTACAGCCTTGTACGCACTGTAATCAAGGGATGCAAGTGCACTCTGGAACATGGCCGTAGATCCTGCGTCCACAGGATAATCCATGTGTATGACCATTACACTTTGTGTGGAACCGCTTGCCGTTGCCGGTATGGCAGATACGGTAGAAAGCCCCAGAAGAAAGGCCAGACCTAACAGGATTAGTAGAGCTATCTTCAATTTATAAATCATCGATACTGTTTATTTAACCCTTTACCACACAATTTCGTGATAATTAACATTCACAACCGTCATTGGAACCGCTTTCAATTCTTGCGTATCAAGCAATTTTGTATCGTTTCGTCATATAATGTTGACCAGGAAGCCGACGAGGAATCCAGTAATCAGTCCGGTATAGATCGTTCTTCCTGGTACATGATGCCTGGACTGGTTGAAAACCATGTTGAGCATTGGTAAAATAATAAAGAAAATCGAGCCGATTGCAAGGGAATCAAAAGCAACATTCAGATATGAAATGTCCAGGTAGTAACCAGTCAGGGCTCCTGCAACTGTAGGCAGAGCACCAATCAGGAAAAGCAATATGAGCAAATTAATGCGGGGTGCCTGGCCTCCCAGAAACGGCGATACTATTGGGAAACCTTCCGTGAAATTCTGCAGGATAAACCCCACAAAAATAACGAGCACGAATCCGTACAGCCCGGTGTTCCAGTTTGCCCCGAAAACAAGGCCTTCGGTAAGATTCTGGAAACCTATTGCTATCGCAACAATCACAGAGATGTGCACTGGTTTGACTGCCCCGTCATGGTCAGTTTTCCTTCCCTGCAGAAGCAATAGGACGGCAAATGAGCCTCCTGCACCGGCAAGAAATATAATTGCTACGACCGGATTTGCCACGTAAGAACCGCCGGGATAGAGATAGCCAGTCACATCCGAAAAAACGTCAGCAAGCAGAAACACGAGTATACCCACCGCGATTGCGGTTAGAGTGGCGATTGTTTTCGATCCGATATTTCTTGCAAAAATGACAGGTAAGGAAAGGAAAATGGAGAAACCCATGATGGCGCTTAACCAAACCAGTTCAGGAAAAGAACCTGCAGTCATGGCATCCCACCTTGAAGTGATGCGCGTTTCAAGCTAATACAAATTACGGAAATTGTGCTGTAAAGTGTGGGCATACTTAGGTAGACCTAACACCAGGAGAGGTATACTCTATAAAATATTTGCCGGCCTGGCAGAGCGACAAAGTCTCCCGAAACCGGACATTAAATCCTATGGTATTTTGCCATGATCCCAATAGTTAATGAAACAATATATTACTGGTCTGGAATCACCATCCAGCATGAAACGGACTCTGATCGCAGAGATTGGTACTGATAAAACCATTTTGACGGTAGGTGGATGGGTTCAGGAAATAAGGATCCTGAAAAATCTTTCATTCCTGGTTCTCAGGGATGAATCTGGAGTATGCCAGGTCACCGTAAAGAACCTGGAGAAACCTTTCGACGTTGCCGCACTGAACAGGGAGAGCGTTATCCTTGTTGACGGAACGCTGGTCCCAAACAGCCAGAGTAAAACAGGAAAGGAGATCCTGGCAAGCAAGATAACGCTCCTTAATGCCGCAAAAGTTCCCCTGCCGCTCGCTCCGTTTGACAAAGTGCAGGCCGATCTTGATACCAGGCTGAACAACAGGTTCCTGGATATGCGGAATCCCAGGATTTCCTCAATATTCAGGCTCAAGTCTTCTATCCTTTGGGGAATCCGAAATTTCTTGAAGCAAAATGGATTCGTGGAGGTTCAGACTCCAAAGATCGTTGCATCAGCCACAGAAGGTGGAGCGAACCTGTTCAATGTGAAGTATTTTGAAGATGAAGCGTTCCTGAGCCAGTCCCCGCAGCTTTACAAGGAGATTCTGATTAGTGCTGGACTCGGCAGAGTTTTTGAAGTCGGTCCTGCATTCAGGGCTGAGAAACACAACACTGTGATTCATCTGAACGAGTTCACTTCAGTAGATATAGAGATGGCATTCGCAGACGAGGAGGATGCAATGAGAATGCTTGAGGGAGTGGTGGATTCTGCCATTCAAAATATACAGGAGACAAACAGGAGGGAACTCGAAATACTCGGAATAGAACTTAAGCGCCAGCCTCTCCCATATCCGAGGGTTGAATTTTCAGAGTGTTTGAAAATTCTTGAGGATGCAGGGATAAAGCATGACCCGGAAGAGGATCTTACGCCGGAGGACCTTAGGATCATAGCGGGCAAGTACAGTGGATTTTACTTCATCACCAAATGGCCCGCATCAGTCAGGCCATTCTATACGATGCCTGATCATGAAAACCCTGAATTTACAAATTCCTTTGACCTGCAATACCAGGAGAAGGAAATCACTTCAGGTGCACAGAGGGTACATGATCCTGCAATGCTGAGGGACAGATTTGCCTCCAAGGGACTGAATCCTGAAGACTTTGACTTCTATCTCAAGGCATTCGAATACGGGATGCCCCCGCACTCCGGCTGGGGCCTCGGTCTGGAAAGGCTCACAATGATACTTCTGGGCCTGAAGAACATACGTGAGTGTGCTATCTTCCCAAGAGACAGAACCAGGCTAAAGCCGTGAGACAGACAAAATAATTCATACTTTCGAATGATGACACCTTCATGGCAAAAGTGGGAGTAATTGGCCTGGGTAACATGGGGTCTGCAATAGCGGAGGTTATGGCGTTCAACGGCCAGGTGACGGTCGTCACTGATCGGAGCCGGGAACTTGTGGAGAAAGGCCTCAAGAACATTGCCTCCATCCTCGATTCCCAGATAAAGTTCCAGAAGAACAGGGCGGAGAAGGAGATTGCAAGATTGGAGAAGGAAGGCATGACCCTTTCCGACGACCAGAAAGACAAAATAAGAACGAAACTCAAGCCGACAATTGACGAGAATTATGCGAAGCGCGTAATGTCCAACATAGTAGTTGCAAAGGACTATGGCGATTTTTCAGAATGCAATTTTGTCATAGAAGCCGCATTTGAAAGCGTGGAAGTCAAAAAAGACATACTGCGTGAACTCGACCGGAACCTTGGGGAGAACGGGATCATCTGTTCCAATACTTCTTCGCTTAGCATAACCCAACTTGCAACATTCACCGGCAGGCCGGACAGGTGCATTGTATCGCACTTCTTCAACCCGCCGTATACGCTGCCTCTCGTTGAAGTGGTTCGGGGCCTGAGAACTTCCGATGACACATACCGACGGGTAATGGAATGGATATCATCATTGAAGAATCACAGGTCCGTGATGCAGCCTGTAACCGTAAAAGAAATGCCGGGTTTCCTGGTCAACCGTATTCTTGTGCCCATGATGAATGAGGCCATTTACATTCTGGATGAGGGTGGGGCCTCCCCGGAAGACATTGACAAATCGATGAAACTCGGTGCCGGGATGCCAATGGGACCACTGGAGCTATGCGACATGGTGGGTCTTGACATTACGCTTGACGTTATGAACGTCCTTTATGAAGAGTATTCAGACCCGAAGTACAGACCCTCGCCGCTGCTAAAAAGGATGGTAAACGCGGGAAAACTTGGCAGGAAGACAAAAGAGGGATTTTTTAAGTACCCCTAATCTTCCCTCTCATTCTTTTCATTCCTGGACTGCCTGTTCAGTATTACCATAGTAGGTTCCACAACATACTTTTTCTCGGAAGCCCTGAAAATTGAAAACAAGGCAGATCGGCGATCGTTGCCGTCAAACACCTTCCAGATTTCCCTGACCATTGTCTTGTTGGTTTCCAGTTCCACGTATATCGGGTTGCCCTTATGGTACCAGGTGGCTATCACGTAGTTGTACGCCGGGGCAAGTTCCAGATCTTCCCTGTCGATTTCTACATCAATCCTCTGGCCTACAGAAAGTTTCAAGTTTAACCCTACCTTCGCAATGGTGTAGCCTATATAACCTTTTTACGGTACAAACCTGTACATCAGGTTCTTATTGCACCTTTTCAATCAGCTTTATCCCAAGGGTTTTTTCCAGCTTCCTGGCAGTCTTCATATCCGGCATAAGGGCGCCCCTTTCTATGCTGGAAAGAACATTCTTCTTTTCCATGATCTTTTTGGCGAGATCATCCTGCGTCCATCCAATGCGCTCCCTGGCTGACTTTATGGCCTCACCGCATCCGTCTATCAGGAAAGTGTCCTCCATTTCCCTGTCGCTTTCCCTTCTGCTTACCGTTTTGCTTACCGCCGGCTTGCTTACAGGCTGTGGCCTGGGCCTGGCAGGCTGTGTTGGGAATACAACAGTTTTTGGTGTTTCCCGTTTCTTTTCCACAGGAGTCCCGTACTTCAGGCACTTTTCACATACCATCATTACGGCAGACTCTATTCTCGCCTTGATGAGCCTCGGTACGTTTTCTCCGCACATCTCGCACTCTGCCATGTCAACAATAATGAGAACGTGATATATGTATCATCACCATGGTGGGCAAAGCTTCACGTCTTGTATTAAGAAAGAGTTCCGTTTTTACCATCTCTGACTATGGAAAATCAGTATATGGAGAGAAAATTTCAAAGGAAGGGCAGGGGTATCTCAGGCAGTGGAATCCAAAAAGAAGCAAGCTTGCGGCAATGTTAACAAAGGAAACCAGATTCTTCCCGTTCACCGAAGACTCAAAGGTGCTCTACCTGGGAGCTGCCTCTGGCACCACCGTCAGTCATGTTGCTGATCTGGTTCCTGGAGGCACAGTTTATGGTGTCGAACTATCATATCTCCCCTTCCTCAAATTGCTTGAACTGTCGGAAGCGAGAAACAATATTATTCCGATCCTTGAAGATGCCAGGGCCCTTGAGAAGTACCAATTTTTGGTAGATTCTCCGGACATCATCTACCAAGACATTTCCCAGAGGGATCAGGTCTCGATTTTCAACCAGGCCATAAAATTCTGGCCAACGATCAGATATGGATTCCTGGTTCTGAAAATAAGGTCGATTTCCTTTTCAAAGAGGGATAATGAAATCTTAAGGGAATCTGTTCAGGGAATAAAGGGAATGAAGGTAAAATATACGGTTGATCTGAAACCATTCCACATGAACACCTTCATGCTGTGCCTCAGCAGGTAGCAAACATAATTTATTGCATAGGAGTACATACTGGAGCCGGGAACATGACAGAATCTGAATATCCGGTGTTTGACAACCTGGGATATCAAAGGCAGAAATGCGTGAAGTGTGGAAAACACTTCTGGTCCAGCGAGAAACGGGCCACTTGCGGTGACTCAGACTGCGACAGGTATACATTTCTTGGTGCTAAGATGGTGCCAAAGCCATATGACGTGAATTCCATGAGAAAGGCATTCATAGACTTTTTCAAAAGCAGTCATGGAGTCGTAAAGCCGTATCCCGTGGTGCCAAGGTGGAGAGAGGATGTTCTCCTTGTAAACGCTTCAATATATGACTTTCAGCCCCATGTGACCATGGGATTTGCGAAGCCCCCGGAGAATCCCCTGGTTATGTCGCAGCCATGCATACGCATGACTGATGTTGAAAACGTAGGGGTTACTGGGCGCCATCTCACGGGCTTTGAAATGATGTGCCATGACTCCTTTAATTCACCTGGACAAGAAGTTTACTGGAAGAATGGTACCATAGAATACTGCAACAACCTCCTGACGGAAGCACTCAGAATTGACAGAGGCAATATCACGTATACGGAGAAACCATGGTCTGGAGGAGGGAATGCAGGCAACGCACTGGAAGTCTTTGTTGGAGGAGTCGAGATTGCAACGCTCGTATTCATGGATCTGCGCAAGGATCCAAAAGGTGAAAGGATCATAGACGGCGAAAAGTATTCACCTATGGAACTGCGGGTTGTGGACACCGGCTACGGGCTGGAGAGAATGACCTGGCTTTCCCGTTCAAAGGGGACGATTTATGATGCAGTTTACCCTGATCTGGTATCGCATCTGGTTGACCTATCAGGCACAGAGCCTCTGCCGGAAGACCAGCTTATGCAATACCTTGACTATGCAATTCACAGCGATCCGTACAATGAGAAGGATGTGATTGCCGGTACCGTAAAAGCCCTAAGCAGACGGGACAGCGATTTTTCCGAAAAATCATTCCTGGATTCCCTTTCAAAAATGAGGGCAATATGGTCCCTTTCGGATCATTCCAGAACCCTGCTCTTCATGCTGTCCAGCCA
The DNA here is from genome assembly GCA_021811635.1 of Thermoplasmata archaeon. Next base: position 4,341 of record JAJZNS010000091.1, on the reverse strand, counting down.
TGTGATTCCGTCCAATGTCAGGGTAGGGTATCTTGCAAGGCTCCTCATTCGGAAATCCCTGAGGCATTTCAAAACACTTGGGGTAGAGGATCAGCTTGAGGAACTCATTGATCTACAGTCCAGGAATTACAGGGAAATAATCGGCAAATTCGATCTCGATTTTTCAAAGACCCTTCTGGAAAGGGAACAGACAAAGTATGCTGAAGTTATCAGGAACGGAACATCCCTTGTCCACAGGATGATAGATAAGAAAGGGAGCCTTTCGGAAAAGGACGTAGCCGAATTATATGAATCACATGGTATACCGCCTGAAACCGTCGCCCAGCTCGTCACGGAAAAAATCGGGAAACCGGTCAGCTTCAACAGGCTCCAGATAAGGGAGACTGTGGAAGCGCACGAGAAGGCTGATACGCTACAGATCGAAAAATTCGACACCCGTCCGCTTTACTATGACGACACTTCGATTAGGGAATTCACTGCAATAGTGGTGCATTCAGGAAAAAATTTTGTTGTGCTTAACCAGACTGCCTTCTACCCGGAAGGTGGCGGCCAGCCTTTCGATACAGGTTTTCTCTTTTATGGGTCAAAGAGGTTTGAGGTCAGCAGTGTTCGGAAGATAAACGGGACCATTGTACACTTCATAGACGGCGTCATTCCTGAAAAGGTAAGAGTAAGGGGAGTGATAGACAGCGAGAGACGGGAGAGGCTCATGGTCAGCCATTCTGCCACCCATCTTCTTTTAGCCGTTACCAGGGAAGTCCTGGGGCCTCATATCTGGCAGAGCGGTGTGCAGAAAGGAACGGACTATTCAAGGCTTGACGTAACGCACTATGAGAAGATATCCGACGCTGACGTGAAAAGAATAGAGATGCGCTGCCTTGAACTGATAAGACAGGGAAAGAGCATAACGGTGAAAATGATCGAATGGAATTCCGCATTGAAAAAGTACGGGTTCAGGCTGTTTCAGGGTGGTGTCCCCCTATCTAACAAACTAAGGGTTGTGGAGATCGAGGATACGGATGCGGAGGGATGCGGAGGCACCCACCTGAAAAATACATCTCAGATCGGAATGATCAAGATCGTCAGGGTGGAGTCGATTCAGGAAGGGATACAGAGGATCATATTCGCTTCAGGCATTGGAGCACTGGAGTATTCACAAAAGCTGCAGGGATTTTACAACAGTACAGTTCCATACCTGGCCTCGGGGATCGACGACGCTGCGGAAAAATTCTCCAAGGTTTATGAAGGGTACCTTGAGAAGAGGAAGTCCCACGAAAGGATAATGGATGAAATGGCTGATCTCCTGATTAGCACAGCCGAGCCAATGAAGAAAAATGGGATCGATTTTTACAGGGTGAGAGGCATGGTCCACGAGGAGATCCTTCCGGCGCTGGTTCCAAGAGCAAAGAAGATTCGTGCCCCTTTGCTGGTCTATTCCTCAACCGCCGGGATCGGGAAAATTACCGTAGTTTCGTATGGCGATACCGCTGCCGGTATCCTGGCGCAGCTATCCGGCACGAGCGAAGGCATTACTGGCAACGCCAGGGTTGCATCCCAGACGATCGGAAATAGCAATGAAAAGTTAATATCTTGAAATATAGATAGACAGACGGGTACTGGTAATTGGCCGACGTAAAAGAATACGCAGAACTGTTCAAAGTCATCTATGGCGAGATGCAGGTGGAGTCCAACGAGGAGAGAGAGGGGATTATTATCTTCTCCCTTGCACCCGGAGAGCTCCAGAGAATCGACTTTGACCTTCTGGTGTATAAATGCAAGTTTCTTGGATATCTGCCATTTACTGTGGAGGAGGAGCCTGATCGGTTGTTCGTGATCAAGCTCGATAAACCAAAAAACTACAACCCCATTCTCAGATTTGTGCTCTTTTTCATAACCCTGGCATCAATACTCTACGCAGGGTTTGAATATTCTTCCCTGTATCGCGCCACTTCATTCCTGGGCACGCTTATCACGGATATTCTCACATTCTTCCTTCCAATGCTTGGATTTCTCGCCTTCCGGGAACTTGGGAGGTATTTTGCAAGATCAAGCTCGGGAATGAAATATTCGTTTCCGGTTTTGATCCCCGACCCTTTATTTTTTGGCACCGCAGGAAGCATTTCCACTTCCGATGAAGTCTACAGGGACAGGAAAGCCATGATTTTGTGTGGCGGTGCACCGATCCTGTTTGGTTTCCTCTTTTCCGTATTCATCATCGTCATTGGTGGACTCATCAATGTCAGTTATTCCCCCCCGGGCCCGGTGGGAAGTATGCCCTACACAGCCGTTGGATTTCCCCTTTCTTTCTATTATTTCTTCAGTTTTGCGATCCCATTCAACGGCTTCATAAACCCAATGGTTTTTGTGGGCTGGATTGGCCTGCTTGTATCTGCACTTAACTTCGCCCCGCTCGGATACCTGGACGGTGGCCTCTTCTGGAAGGGGATTATCGGCAAAAATTTCAGGTACGTTTCGTATGCATCTGCAGTCGCTCTCACGGGTTTGGGCCTGGTCTATCCTGAGATCATAGTGATACCCGTATTCTCCATATTCCTTGGCCTGAATGGTGCCGAGCCGCTCAACGGGGGCATTTCCCTCCCCCATTATGTCAGCGCCATCCTGGTGGTCATTGCGGTGATCTTCCTGGTGAGCATGATCCCGATTCATCACGCTCCTTCCCAGATCAGGATGGATGTGCAGGTCTTAACCGGTACCCAGGTTGTCGCGGTGTCCACAGGTGATGTTTCGAACAACACTTCCAATAATTTGAGCGTGGGTATCTACAATGCCGGTACGGTTCCAGTGAATCCTTCCTTCTCAATTTCTCCTCAACTTCAGCTGAATATTCCGGATCCTCCACAAAGCATCATGCCTGGTTCAGGCGCAAACATTACGCTCTCTTTGAATACCTCGGGTCTTTCCCTTGGGATGTACAATTTTTCCCTTATCGTCTACACAGGCACCTATTCAACCTCGGCACCAATAACCTTCCTTGTAGTCAGGGAATCCGGCCAGCTGCTTTTCAATGGCAAGAACCCTTATTATCCGAGCCCCTCCAAGCCCGGGATACCACTGAGGCTGTCGCTTTTTGATGATACGAATAGGACTGTAAACGTGTCCCTGTATGTCATCACGGATCAGCCTACGGCGTTCACAATGACCATCAATGCATCTCAGTTTTACAGGCAATCGTCAAACGTTCCCGGATCTCCGATATCCTTCAACTTATTCCAGATAACGCCTTACGCCTTCACTACAATCCAGTTCGTTGCCGAGAACTCCCCCGGGCAGGCTGAAATAGTCGCCATGACTTCCGGATATATGGCAGCAATCTGTTACGCTGATTATCAATGAAAACCATGGGCTTTTTCATCAACCCGGTAGCAGGGGAAGGAAAGAAATTAAGTTTGAAGTCTTCAGACAACCTTCCTGCCGGGAACTATTCTGCCTCTGAATCGGTCAGCATTGGAAGGCTGTTCCTCGGGTCCATTCGAAACCCCCGGACGTTCCGGCTGATTCATCCTGACTCACCGGTTTACGATGACCTCACAGTTGGATCATTTGGATCATCTCAGGCAATAAATTGGCACGAACCCAGTACCAGGAATGATTCTGTTTACTTCGTCAGGGAGGCCTGCAGGCTTGGTGCCGACATTATTGTTTTTGTGGGGGGAGACGGCACGGCGAGAGACGTTATGGAAAGCTTGCCCATAGGCATCCCGGTAATTGGAGTGCCATCCGGGATTAAGATGTACAGCTCAATATTCTCGTACACATGGCAGGACGCAGTTGACGAACTCGATCTTTTTATGTCTGGTACGCTGAATACTGAGGAAAAAGAAGTCCTGGACTATGATTTCAATGACAATTCAGTAAGATTCTATGGAAAGGTAAATGGGTTGGAATACAGGACGGGAAACCAGGATCCGAAGGTTGTTTTTTCCGGTGCAACCGCCTCGGCAATCGCCTCCGGTGTGGTGGAAGAGATGCAGCAGGGGGTGGCATACGTGATTGGGCCAGGAACCACATGCGGCGCAGTGCTCACTGAACTCGGGATCAACGGCACCAGTGTTCTTGACTTCAAAGTCGTGAAGGATGGAAAGCTTCATTTGGCTAGGGCCGGGGAGGAAGAAATTTACAGGATTGTAGCGGAGGAAAACTACCGGATTGTGCTGTCGCCCATAGGTGGAATGGGCGTACTTCTTGGAAGGGGGAATTACGAGCTGTCAGAACGCGTTATTTCGAAAATTATACCGGAGAGAGTATTGGTGATCGGCACCCGTGACAAGATGAACAATATTCAGGAGATATTGATAATAGCACCACAAATTGCTGCATCTG